>JBEKNN010000145.1:0-22912 GCA_049522755.1 Bryobacteraceae bacterium
CAGACGTTTCGTAAGCCGCCTTCATTGCGCGTACCTGTCCCTCGCGGCTGGGGGTGAGAAGGCCGGCGCCGCGGCCATCGTTGCTACAGCCGATTCCGCGAATAACGCCGAGGACGGTGTCTCGCGCGACTACCGCATCTTCGAGACGCTTCAACGCGAGAAACGCGGCGCCCTCCGCCGGAACCAAGCCGTCCGCGTCGCGGTGGAATGGGCGGCTTTGTCCGGTGGGGCTGAGTGCGCCGAGCGCGGTGAACCCGGCGTGCAGAAACAGATCGTCGGCGCGGTTGATGCCGCCCGCCACCATCAGGTCGGCCTCGCGATCGTGAAGCTGGTCGCAGGCAAGCTTGACGGCGTAGAGCGAAGACGCGCAAGCGGCGTCGATGGAGAATCCGCCGCGGCCCAGTTTCAACACGCGCGCGGCGAGCTGCGCGGGAAGGCCGAAGTGAAACCGGTTGCGCGGGTCGGGCGGTTCGGCGCCGAGCCACAGCGCCTCCGCAAGAGTCGCCATGGAACGCGATGGATAGCCGAGATTGCCGAGCACAAGGCCGGCGCGCCCGCATGGCCGCGAATCGTCGTGACCTGCCTGGCGAAGGGCTTCGCGCGCGCCCCAGAGCGTCCACTGGAAGAGCGGATCGAGCGTGGAGGTGTCCTCGTCGAACTCGGCGGCGTTGAATACGGCTGTGAAGCCGTCGACGTAGCCGCCAGTGATGGAGGCAACGCGGTCGCCGCGAGCTTCGCCCATCGGGTGGAGCAACGAATGCGGGTCGATTCCCCAATGGCCTGGTGGGGGACTCGCGAGCAAATCGCGGCCGTCGAGCACGTTCCGCCATAGTTCGCCCGGCGACAGCGCACCCGGCAGAATGCAGGATGTTCCGACGATCGCGATGGGTTCGAAGGTGGTCACGAGCCGGCAGTCAGGTGCATTTCAACATCGCGCATCTCGGCGAAAATGCGGCCATCGCTGAAGAGCAGGCGTGCGTCGGCGACGATACCGAGCGTGCCCGTGGCGCGTGCCTGGACCTCGCAGCGAAGCGGGCTGGCCGCTGTTTCATGGCCGTGCCGAACGAAGGACCCGATACGGGTTGGCAGCGATGGACCGCCCAGATTGCGTACGCCCCAAAGCCGGACCAGTTGCAGCGCGCCATCGAGCGCGGCCGCGTCGGTCTTCCATGGGCCCGACGGCCACCGCATGTTTCGCGTGGTGCGCAGGATACCCGCGGCGCCGGACTCATCGATGCTTAGCAGCTGCTGAATCACCTGAAAATCGGGACCGTGAAAGAGGTCGCCGTTCCCGTTATAAACTTCGGCGACGCCCGGGGAGTGGGGCACGGTTTCATCCTCCGCGCCGCGGGCTTGTAGCTCGGGCTGTAGCTCAGGCTGAAGGTCAAGCAAGGCCGAGTAATGGAGCGTTCCGTCAGGCGACCGCAGCTCACATTGGATTTCGCCGGCGCCGGCCGCTTTCGAGACGAGCCGCAAACGATGGCCTTCGGAATCGAAGGCGGGCAAGGGAATGCCGCGAGTGACCCGCAGGTCGCGGCAATTTGCGACTCTGATGCCAGGCCGTTGCGACTCGGCGAAACGGTGGAACCATTCGTTGACCAGCACCACAGGGACAACCGCGTGCTGCCGGATGCGGTGGCTGTCCAGCAATGGGTACGTCGCGCGACTGACCAATATTTCGGTTGCGGCTTCGGTTGGCTGGGCGGTATCGAAGAACGGATCGTCTCCGGCCGCGATCAGCACCTCGGCGCCTCCTATTGTATGCCGCAACTCGCGAACGAACGCGCTTGCACCGGATGCAAGGGGAATCAAGCCAACTCCGCGCGACCGAAAATGCGCGGCGAGTGGAGCCGTGACCATGCCGCCATCCCAGGGACCCCAGCCGATGGACCTGACGAGACATTCGGCGCCGCGCCGCCGCGCTTCAACCGCGCCGATTCTGTTCAGAACTTCGTTGGCCGCCGCATAGTCGCATTGGCCTGGGTTTCCGAAACGGGCGGCGACTGACGAGAAGAGACAGATGGTGTCGATGGGATCGGATTGGGTCGCCGCGAGCAGTGCGTTAAGGCCGGCGGCTTTGGTGTCGAAGACCTGCGCGAATTGATCGGGCGTTTTATCGGCAATCTTTTTGTCGGCGATCACACCCGCGCCATGGACGATCGCGGTGACCGGACCGAATCGCTCGCGCACGGAAGCGATGGCGCGGCCGGTGCTCGCGGCATCGCGGATATCGGCGGCGAAATACGCGCAGGGCGACCCCGCCTGCTCGAGAGCTTGCAGCGTGGAGCGGATTTCGCGCGCGGCGAGGATGGAGGCGGCCTCGCGGGAAATCTCTTTGAGGTCGCCGGGGTGACTGCGGCGGTGCGAGATTACGCGCTTCAACGCGGCTTCATCTTTGGCATCGCGACAGTCGGCGGGCTCGTCTTCGAGCGCGGTGCGTCCGAGAAGAGCGATGCGCGGATGCGCTGCGCGGGCGAGGTCAATCAGGCAAGCCGCCGTGACGCCCCGGCCACCGCCGGAAGCGACGACCACGGAATGGGGTCCGATACGTTCAGCGCCGTCGCTTAATTCGGCGGGGCGCAAGACGGGAACCAGCCGCGATGCGTGCGAAATACTGCGATCCGCGCGAAGCGTGACTTCCATGTCCGAACCGCCCGACAGCAATTCAGTAACGATGGCGTCGGCGATCTCCGCTGGAGTCCGGACGCCGCGTTCAAGATCGATCGCTTTTACCGCGGCGCAGGGCCACTCGCGGGCAAAGGTCTTCGCGATTCCGGCGATGCCAGCGGCCCAGCCGCCATGCTCGCCGGCGCTGTCTTGAAGGGTCACCAAGAGCGCGGGTGGCTCGGCGCCGCGAGCCAGCGCGCGCGCGATTTCAAAGGCCTCGTGGTTGACGCTCAAGGCTGCCTGCGGGCTCGCGAAAGCGCGTAAGCCGCCGAGGTAGATTGCCGCACGGCAGCTTTCGGGGACGCCGGCTGCGGATTGCGCACCGATGTTCCACTTCTCCAGACGGCTCAAGACCGCTTCGGCCAAGGCCGAGCCGCCATCGACGATGGCGATGGCGCCGCAGGTGAACAGAGCTGCGAGCGGCAATCCGCAAGCTTGGGATGGAACCAGATGCACCTCGCGGCGGTTCAGCGCGGCGGCTGCGACCGGCGTAGCGCTCATGAACGCCAGGATGTCTCGTAGCGTGCGAAGGCGGGCCGCGTCTTCTGGTTTGAACTCGGGCATGGCGGTCACACGTTGCTGGATGGCGGAAAAAATCTCGACGCGTTTGATGGAGTCGATGCCGAGGCCCGCTTCCAGTTCAACGTCGAGCGTAAGAATATCGATCGGATAGCCGGTCTTGTCGGCAACGATCTCGAGTAGTGCCCGCTCCAGATTCAAGGCGGATGCAGCGGGTTCTTTTTTCGCGGCAGGCGCGGACGGTGCGCCAAGAAATGCGAGAATGTCGCGCAAGGATTTCAGTTGGCCAATAGCCGCTGGAGTGATTTCGGGCAGGCCGGGCAGTTGTTGTTGAATTGCGGAAAAGATTTCGACGCGCTTGATGGAATCGATACCGAGGCCCGCCTCGAGTTCGACATCGAGCGTCAGAACGTCCTGAGGATAGCCGGTCTTCTCGGCGACGACTTGCAGCAGCACGGCGGCGGCGTCTGGCGCGGCGGCCTTCGATTCGGATACAGCGGGCTGCGGTTCGGGCGCGGTCAGTTTCGGTGCAGGCGCGAACCACGGCGGCTCGATCGATGGGCTTGGCGCTGGAGGCGCGGCAGCAACGCCGCCGGAGAGTTCGCGCGCGACCGCTTCCAGGGACTTCAGGGTGATCGAGAGGCTCTCTATAATAGCGGCCTGCGATGCCTTTTGCGCATCGGCGATCTGAGCCTGAATCAACTCGAACGCCGAAGCGGGATGCGCGGCGGGCGCCGGCGCAGCGGGAGGCAACGCGGCAGGAGTGGGCGTGGCAACGGCCGGCGCTGGTTCGGGATTCGGTCGTGGAAGCGCAGCGCTGCCGCCTTTGGGAGGATACGGACGATTGTAGCCGGCGCCGTCGATCAGGACGGTGGATGACGATCGCGCTGCTGGAGCCTCGGCAGGAACCGGATGGAATGCGGGCCAGATTTTTTCGAACTGCACGTTCACACCGGCGGCCGCGAGCTGTCCAACCGCATGCCACAAACTGGTCACGTCGTGCTGACCTTTTTGGCTGAGAGCGATGGCTGCGTGGGGCTTCTTTCGGAGGCACTGGGCGGTCAATTGCCGCAACGCCGAACCGGCCCCAACTTCCACAAACACGCGAGCGCCCGCCGAGTGCAGCGCGTCAATTTCATCGGCGAAGCGAACCGGTCTCGTAAGATTCGCGGCGATGCGTTCGCGAATTACGACCGGATCGCGAGGATACTCGACGGCATCGGCGTTGGAAAACACCGGCAGCGATGGGCTGTCGAAAGCGACGTTCGCGAGGAAGTGGGAAAACGGCTCGACGGCGCCCGCCATCAGCGGCGAATGGAACGCGCCGCCGACCGGCAAGCGGCGGAAGGAGATGGAAGCGGCGGCCAGCCTCTCTTCCACGGCTTCAATGCTTGCAAGCTGTCCGGAAAGCACGGACTGGCGCGGCGCGTTGTGATTCGCTATCACGATGCCGTTCGGTCCAGGATGGTTGAGGAATTTTCGAAGGTCGTCGATGGGGTGCGAAACCGCGGTCATGGTCCCGATGCGCCCGTCCGCTGCCATCAATTCACCACGCTTGCGCGCGATGCGGAGCAAATCGCCGGCGGAGAAACATCCGGCCGCATGGAGCGCCACCAGTTCACCGAAGCTGTGGCCAGCCGCGAAATCCGGTTGGATGCCCAGGGTGTGCAGCAACGCCAGTTGAGCAAGGCTGGCAGTGGCAAGCGCCGGCTGAGCAATATCGGTTCGTGTCAGGAATTCCTGTTGGCGCTGCCGGTCGGAATCGCTGAAAACCGGCCGCGGGAAGACGGCGTCGCGCGGCGAAAAGCCGTCTTCTGAAAATAAATCTTCGGCGAAATCCCAGACTTCGCGGGCAGAATCGAAAGCCATCGCCAATCCGCCGCCCATTCCCGGATATTGGCTTCCCTGTCCTGAGAACAGAAACGCGACGGGGCCGCCGGTCGGGCGCGGCTCGTAGTAGATGCCATCGGAATCGCGAATGGCATCTTCGGGAGACTTATCTAGCGCAACAGCGACGCGCGCGAGCTTCGCTTCGAAGTCCGCCGGTGAGGAGGCGATGACCGCGATGCGGACGTTGTTCAATGGGTCGAAAGCGCGCTGAGATTCCCGCGCGGCGCGGCGCCACGAAGTGCCAGTTGCGGCCATGCTCCTACATTCGCGCGTGGCGGCGCCGGCGTTTGGGGCGGAGATCACGGCCAACTCAACCGGACTTTCCGTCAGCCGCTGAGGCTTCCTGGCGGAGCCGCTATATTCCTCCAGAGCGACGTGAAAGTTCGTGCCGCCGAAGCCGAAGCTGCTCACTGAAGCGCGCCGCGGGCCGCGATCGCCGCGAATCCAGGGTCGCACCTCGGTGTTGAGGTAAAACGGACTTTCGTCGATCGCCATCGCGGGGTTGGGCCGATCCACTTTGATGGTGGGCGGCAGCGTCTTATGATGCAACGCCATCGCGGCCTTGAACAAACCCGCGGCGCCGGCGGCCCCTTTGGTGTGACCGATCTGCGACTTCACCGAACCCAGGGCACACCATGGGTGTCCGACGTGCCGCCCGACGTCCTGTCCAACCCCGCCGGCCCCGCGGAAGACTTCGTTCAACGCTTCAAACTCTGCCAGATCTCCCGCCGCCGTGGCGGTGCCGTGCGCTTCCACCAGCTCGACCGTTTCCGGCGAATACCCCGCCGCGTCGTAAGCCCGTCTGAGCGCCATGGCCTGTCCAGCCGGACGAGGTGCGTAGACGCTTTTCGCCAAGCCATCGGATGACGAGCCCAAACCGCGAATCAACGCGTAGATGGCGTCGCCATCGCGTTCGGCATCGGCCAGGCGCCGCAATGCGAACATGGCCAGACCTTCACCGAGCATGGTTCCATCGGCGCGGCTAGAGAAAGGCCGGCAATCTTCGGTGGGCGAAAGCGCGGGTGTTTTGCTGAAACAGGTGAACATCTGAATGTCGTTCAGAGTGTCCACGCCGCCGGCCAAAACCATATCGGAGTTACCGAGATAGAGGTCGTTGATGGCGACGGAAACGGCGGCGAGCGAGCTTGCGCAGGCCGCGTCGGTCGTGAAATTGGAGCCGCGAAGATCGAAACGGTTGGCGATGCGGCCGGCGATCACGTTCGATAGTATGCCTGGAAACGTATTTTCCTGGAGGGGAGTGAAACATTGCGCGATGCGGTCGCAGGCTTCTTGAACCTGCGATTCCGGAATACCGCTTTCGCGCATTCCCTTGATCCACGCGGGACGTTGCAGCCGCGCGGCCATATTCATGGCGGCCGACGTGGTGGCCGCTGCCCCAAGGAAGACGCCTATGCGGTCTTTCGGAACATGCGGTATGCGGCCTTGAGCGGCGTCGGCCAGAACGCGCTTCGCGCCAATCAGGGCCAGCAGCTGCGAGCTGTCGATGGCAGGCAAAGCGGTGGGCGGAAGCCCGAACTCGAGCGTATCGAACTCAATCGGAGTTAGGAATGCACCGCGCCGGCCGTAGGTTTTGTCGGGAGCCGCGGGATCGGGATCGTAGTAATCGTCGACCAGCCAGTAATGCGATGGCACGTCCGTCAAGAGATCGCGGGCATTGAGAATGTCGTTCCAGAATCCAGCCGTATCGGTGGACCCGGGAAATAGAGCCGTGAGACCGACAACGGCGATAGGTTCGCGCTTGATCATCTGAATAGGTTGTTGTAAGGTGTTGTGTTCAGGACGTTGCGATACTCAAGATAAAAGACGCGGCCGGTAACTGAAAGCGGAGGAGGGGACCGCGACGCCGTAAGTACGCGCCTGGTGCGCGCGAGTGATCACTGCGGCGCCTTCCAGCAGATTCAATCCAATTTGGACCACATCGCGGTTCGCGGGATCGGCGAGAAACGAATCGCTCACCCACGCATTGAACGCGCCCATCGCCGGGCCGCACCAGATCTGGTAATCGAGCTGGCGCGCTGCATCACCACCAGTCGCCCACCGGCTAGCATTGCCGAGATACCAGCGGAACACAAGCGCCATCCTGTGTCGCTGATCCTTAGCGGCTTTCGCGATCTGGCCCGGATCGCGCAGTTGCCAAAAGCGCACGCAATCGGCCCAGATATCGTCGAATGACGCCAGAAAGACGTCGCGCTCAAGCTGCCCTCTGAGGTCGGCGGGAATGGCATCCAGCGAGGAAAATTCCGAATAAACCTTGTGCAACTGCGCGGCGCGAACCGGGAACATGGCGCCGCGTTTGAGTACCTGGACCTTGACGCCCAACTCGAACATGTCGGCCGCCGGCGCCATCATCACGTCCGATATTTCGGCTTTGGCCAGCATCGCCTTTACCGCTTGCGAGGTTCCCGCCTCAACGGCGCTTTGGTTGATCGATCCGGTCAAAACATACGCCGCGCCGAGACTGAATGCGGCGGCGACCGAGGCCGGGGCGCCGATTCCGCCGGCTGCCCCGACCCGGATTGGGCGCGCGTAATTGGACTTCGCAGCGATTCGGTCGCGCAAATCGAGAATGACCGGCAGCAGGCAAACCAGCGGGCGATTATCCGTGTGTCCGCCCGAATCGGCTTCCACCGTGATGTCCTCGGCAACCGGCACGCGCGATGCGAGCCGAGCTTCTTCGCGAGTGATCATGCCTTTCGATGCCAGCGAGTCAAGCATCGCCGCGGGCGGGGGCGAAAGAAACTGCGAAGCGGTTTCGGGCCGCGAAATTTTGGCGAAAATGAACCGGCGCCGATGGACTCTTCCCTGTGCATCAACGTGAAGACCGGACGCCGCAACGCGCGCCACCGAAGGAGTCAATGACATGAAAGCGGAGGCGGAAATACGCCGCACATCTTTGCGGATGTAGAGATCGGCGACCGCATCTTCCATGTCCGGCTGGTATGGCGTGTGAATGAGATTCGATCCCCACGAACTGCCGGAGACTTTGAGCGCTTCGTCGATTTCTGAAATGCCTCGTTCCACGCGGTCCAGAGCGAGACCGGCGGCGCCGAAAAAGCCGAGGAATCCGGCGCGCGCCGCCGCGATCACCATCCCGGCGGGGGCGATTCCGGCAGCCATCTCTCCGACGACGTAAGGGAATCGCGTCTTATGAACTTCGAGGAAGGACCTATCGCCCAGCCACTCCGGATAGAGCGGCGGCAGGACGCCTGTCACTGCGCAATCCGCCGCGGAACTGCCCCGCAACCGTAATCCGATCGCCCCCGAACTGTTATGCCTGACAACTTCAACGGTATCCCGAACGCGGTGTATGAGCGCCTGCAGCGGCTTGCCGGAAAACGCAGGCTGCGCTTTATGGAATGAAACATCTTCGCTAAGTGGCGCCGTGACGGCAACCGCGGTCATTTCATTAGGGACCTTTCCAATTTTTCCTATGATAGCGCGTCAACTGGTGATTTCAACAGTTTACCTACCGCCTCCTGAAGCCGCAGAGTAAGTTGCTCGTGATTCGGGCTACTGGCCGGATCGATCGGTGTTCCGAAACGTACTTCTACCGGACTCAGGCGAATCCTGGCGGAGCCTCTACCCCAAACTCTTTGAGTTCCAGTGATTCCCACCGGCAGTATGGGGATGCTCTGTTCCCTCGCCAGGATCGACGGACCGTTGTGAAACGGAAGCAGGCTGCCGTCAATGGACCGGTGCCCTTCGGGAAAGACGCAAAGGATAAGTCCCTTTTCGAGGCCGGCAGCGGCGAGCCGCAGTGCGCCACTGGAGTTCGCGCCGGCGTCGATGGCGATGCCGCGAACAAGCTGTGCGAACCAGCGCTGGCGGGGCGTGCGCATGTACTTCTTCGCACTAAGAAAGAACAGCCTGCAGAACACGGGAAACGGCAGAGCGGCGGCGATCAGTAGAGCGTCCAGATAACTTGCATGATTCGAGCAGATGATTAGCGGGCACTCTCGCGGGATGTCTTCGACTCCAGTTATGCGCAATTTCAGAAGAAGTCTCGCCGCGAATCCAGCCAGCCTGCAAAAGATGAAGATGGTACGTTCCAGTACCCGGCGCCGCCTCAGATACAGGGAGGCTATCGTCTGCTGTTCCTGGGAAAGAGGCGCGCGCAAAATCTCCGGCCAACTTACCCAACTGCCATCTTGTGCCGGAGCCGCCTTATCAACTATGCCCGCCAGATCGCCGGCTGTGAAGATACGGGTGGCCTGTTCATCGGAAATCTCGATCCCGAACTGCGTCCGCATATTCGATAACAACTCGACACGCTCCAGCGAATCGAATCCGAGATCGAGCTCCAGATTCGAATCCGCAGAAATGGGCCCACAGTTCTTTTTGATGCGCCGGATCAGCGCGAAGACAGCGGGTTCGGAGTCATCCGCAGCCGGCGCATTGCCCCGAATTGCGGAGCTAGCGATATTCGGATGAACGTCAAAGCGCTTCAACTTTCGCGTGGAAGTGCGGGGCAAGGGCGTGTCGCGTATCTCGAAACGGCGTACGCGCTGCCAGGTGGGTAGAGACCGGGAGGTGTTTTCGAGATCGTATCGAATCTGGTCCCGAATGTTGGCCACGCCCCGGTCTCTCAGCCGGTCGAAATCGGGAACGATTACGGCATGCAGAAACTCCTCGACGCCACTGGCGGAGACACAACCTAGTACACAAACCTCCCGAATGAATTCGCTCCGCTTCTGAATTTGATATTCGACCTGTTCCGGAAAAACATTTTTGCCCGAGCTCAGGACAATGACTTCCTTCTTGCGGCCGGTGACGCGCAGCCTTCCGGACGAATCCATAAAGCCGAGATCCCCGCTCCACAGCCAGCCGTCGCGAATGAGTTCCGCTGTGGCTTGCGGATCTTTCCAATAGCCGGGAGTGAGATGCTCGCCGGCGATCAGTATCTCTCCGACGCCGTCGCGATCCGGATTTTGGATGCGAATTTGCGCATGTGGAAGAGGCGGACCGCAAGCCGAGCCGCCGCTCGGGCCAGGTGCGTCCACTGTAACAGGCCCGGCTGTCTCAGTCATGCCGTAGGCCTGGAAGAGATTGAAGCCGAGATTGAGCATGGCTTCCGCCACGTCGGGCGCGAAGCTTGCAGCCCCTACGCCAAACAGCCGGAATTTGGCCCCGAAACGATGGTGTATCTGGTGGAACAGAACTCGTCCAACGCTGATCTTCATGCGACGGCGGAGAAAGCGCGAGAGACTCAGCAACCGGTAAAATGCGAACCGTTTGAAGCGTGACTGCAAATCGACATGCTCAAAGATACGCCGCACCAGCAGGTAATAGAACTGCGGAACACAGAGGAAGGCCGTGACCTGTTCCTGCTGGAAGGCGGCGAGAATGCGCGCGGGGTCGCGGCCGGACAGATAGGTTACCTTGGCCCCCACGTAGAGCGGTCCAAGCAGGTTCGCCAGAAGAGACATGACATGAAACAACGGCAATATCGAGAGGATGTGGTCATCCGCAGTTATCGGACACACTGCGAGCATGTCCCAGACGCTCCAGAACAGATTCGCTTCCGTGATACGCACGCCCTTGGCCGATCCTGTGGTTCCGCCCGTGTAAAGGATCGCCAGATCGGCGGCGGGGTCGCGATTCACCAGTGGCAAGGGCGCGGCGGTGGATTCCCGACTAACTGCTGGCGAGCACGAGTCATCGATAAGAGCGAGACCCTGATTCGCCTCGGCGATCAGCCGCGCCACACCGGCATATCGCTCCGAAAATATCAGCGCTTCGCACTCGCTATGCGCCACGATGTCCGACAACGCCGCAGCACTTTGCGAAGGATCGAGCGGGACAATCACGCTGCCTGCGCTGTAAGCGGCTAGGAAGGCGACGCCCCACCGCGGGGAGTCATCCATAAGAAGACCGACGTGTGCGCCGGTCTTACGATGCACGATCAGATTGAGCTGCCAACCGAGGTGGCGAATTTCGCCGGCGAGCGCTCGCCAGGTGAGCGCGTAACGGATATCGGCGGAGACGCCCTGCAGCGCGACATCGTCAGGGCGCTGGTTCGCGTATCTCTCTAGGCGCTCGAAAAAATCGATTCGAAGGTGCATCTATTCGGCAGTCATGTATCGCGTCAGTTATTGCATCCACGGACGGCCGAAT
The DNA here is from genome assembly GCA_049522755.1 of Bryobacteraceae bacterium. Classification (GTDB taxonomy): domain Bacteria; phylum Acidobacteriota; class Terriglobia; order Bryobacterales; family Bryobacteraceae; genus PALSA-243. Next base: position 11,212 of record JBEKNN010000145.1, read on the forward strand.
GACTCAAGCCACTTCTCAAAGTAACTCATAGCGAAACGATAGCCAATGTCCGCCATTTCTGCCCCACGGTGGAAATCCCGGTAGCGAAAATCGCTGAGCGGAAGAGCGAGATAGGCGTCGGCGCGATGCTTCAAACGCGCTGAAGGGGCGCGCCCAAACTCCAGCGCGCGCATCATCAGCTCCATCATTCCGGGAACTCTCTCGCTGTTCGAGAAAGGACGGAAGCGGCGGCGCAAGGCTTGCCAGCCCGAGAATGACAGGCCAAAGTCGGGCTTACCGTATTCGACCGCCGGGGACACATCGACAGACATCACAGTTCCCTGGCCGACGAAGTCTCGCATGACATCGGACGGAACCATGTTCACCAGCCCTCCATCGACCAGCAGCTCGCCGTCCCAGCTAACCGGCGGGAACAGGCCCGGAGCCCGGCTGCTGGCGATCACGCTTTTGGCGGCATTGCCTGAAGAATGCACTTTCATTTCGGCGCGCGTCAAGCTGGCCGATACGCAGAAGAAGGGAAGCCATGCGTCCTCAATGTCGAGGTCGCCGGCGATGGAAGTAATCACACGCGAGAATTTCCGGCCGGAGAGGAGTGACACTAGGGGCAGAGTGTAATCGCGCTTGAACGCCTCCGGTGAGCGGCGGCAGGTAATTTCCAGCATCTCACGCCAGTCCCACTCGAACGCGCACTGGCCGGCGATAATCGCTCCCATGCTGGTTCCACCTACAAAGTCGATCGGAATGTCGAGCTCCCGCATGGCGCGTATCACGCCGATATGTCCGATGCCGCGCGCGAAGCCTCCGCCCAGCGTGAGTCCGACTGACGTGTCATTCAGAAACCGGGAAAGACGGGCAAAGTCATGACGTGTATTCATGCGCACATGGAAGTGACGCGACACACTCACGCTGCGGGTCCATTCGCGGGTTCCGCGCGGCGGACTGCTTTCGCCCTCGTGCAAAAGTACCAGAACCATTGGCTTATTAGCGGCGCCAAAGCGAGCCAGCTCATCGAAGCGCGCTCTGCCCCGCGCAGGTTCGTCGCGGGAGCGAGCCACCAGCAAAATCACATCGGCCTGACGCAAGCACCGGGCGGTCCAATTGGAATCGAACGCATCGGCCTCATACACCAGCTTCCGGTAATGCGTCTCCTGCCCGCTCAGCCAGTCCGCTAGGCGCGCGTGAGTGGAATCCTCATAGCGGGACTGCGCCGCGCCCGCGATTCCGAACATGTCATCGACCAGATCGCTGTTCAAGCGCAAAGCCGTTTGGGTCCTGGAGAGTTCGTCCGTCAGACTATGGGTGAACGCGGCGACCGGTACGTCCCGGGATAACCCAGCAATGGCGACGCAGATCGGAGCGGGCTTCCGCGCGTGATCGCCGGCGGTTTCATTTCTAAGCCGTACGGCAAGTTGGCGGACGATCGCCGAATAGATAGGCTGGGCGTATTTCGCGGTCAGACAGTCGAGCCCGGTCGCGGTGAGCCGCGCGAGCTGTGTATCTCGCGAAGCTACCACGGTGGCCGAACGCGGCTCATTACACACCAGACCCATTTCTCCGACGATCTCGCCATGGCCCAACTCCGCCACGATCCTTTCCGTGTGGTCATCGGACCTGTGCGAAACGACCAGGCGCCCACCGATCACTATATACAGGCTGTCGCCCGGATCGCCCTGCCGGAACAATACCTCGCCGCTCATCAGCGCAACGGGAACGGTTTGCACATCGAGGGCCGCCAATTCCTCGTCGGAAAGCGCGTGGAACAGACTGCTGCGGCGGAGCGCGGCGAGGAGCCGGGATGGCGCGTTGGACACTTTCTCCATGGTGATCGGGAGATCAGAGTGCAATTCGAGCTGACATAGGTCACCGACCGTATGCACTACTATAAACCGGATGGAGGCTTGCAAGCGGCAACCCGCCGCTGGGCCCTTCGGTTTTGTCGCCGCCTGTGAGATTGCGGATCGCCGGGAATGGTGAGTACGCGGCCGCCGCGGAATGGGACGGTGAGGCGGTACTCGATGCTTTGCCGAAGCTGTTTTGACGCCAAATACTGTTCCCTTAGCGCCTCCGATTCGAAGCGCGTCACACGAGGGGCAGACGGTCCCTTCGGGAGCGTCTCTTGCGATAGAAACCGGCAATCGCGAGACGAAGAGAGCCGGCTGAAAGCCGGCTGCAGCCAGGATTGGCTGCCCCACAAAACAGGCCGATTAATAATCGGCCGGACCCAGAGGGCACCCCTACCAACCTGCCCCACACAGCGCTTCGGCATCAACATCTTGCCGGAGGATTTCTGGAGAGTGTGTGAACGCTGCACGCATTGAGTGCGTGCAGCCACGATTTGGTCGCCGTAACTAGAAGTTCAACTTCAGCGCCAACTGGAGGATCCGCCCCGTACTGTCGACGGTCGAGGTGATCTGCCCGAAATTGGAGTTGCTGATGTTGGCATTCGGGTTGGAAAAGATCACGTTGTTAAAGACTTTGAACGCCTCCGCCCGGAAAGTCAGATTGCCCGCCTCGCCCATGGGGCGGATGCGGAACTGCTTGGTCAGGGAAAGGTCGAACCGCTGCTCGCCGGGCCCTTGCATAATATTGCGGCCGCTGCCGCCGAATACGGACCCTACGCCGGAATCGCCGGCAACGCCGTTACTGCCGACGACGTAAGTGCCGCTGCCAGGTCCCTCTTGCGGCGACAGGCCGGTCAACACGGTTCCGGCCGGCAGATTCGGCACGGCTGAGAAGCAAGCGGGGTTAATATAACTGTTCAGATTCTGGACCACTCCACCGGGCGTCTGCAGGTTGGAACAGGGTATGGAGTTGGCGCGAATTGTCACCGATCCGGAGAGACCCGCGAGCCCCCCGCCGTTGGTGCTGCTGACTGAGAACGGAAACCCGGATTGGATTGTATAGACGCCGCTCAGACCCCAATTTCCGATGGTTTCACCCTTCCAGCCGGTCTTCGGTCCAGGCAGGTTCCATATTCCGGTGAATACGAAACGATGCGGCTGATTGAAATCGGATACGCCGCGGTTGGCCACCGAGTAGAGCTGATTGCCTGTGAAGCTATCCAGGTCCGACCCGGTGGGGCCGGAATCGTTGTCGGTGGAACGGGATTGCGTGTAATCCATCTTGAACTGGAAGGTGTGCGCGAAGGCGTGCGCCACTTCGAGAACGAACCCGTCGTAGTGAGAGTAACCCTCGTTAGTCACCAGGTTGAGACCAGCGGGAGAGAATCCGAGAGTGGGCACGCGGATGCTCGCGTTGGCGCTGGAGTTTTGCGTGATGGTGATGCCGTTGGGGTAGCCGTTGGCGGCGATCAGCGGGTTGTTGTAAGTGATGGGAGATGAGGAACTGGCCAGCAGGGCCTGGTTGACACTCGGCTCGACCAGTAGATCGCGGCCATGCGAGCCGACGTAACCGGCTTGCATAAACCAACCCTTGGGTAGTTGGTATTCGACGGTCAAGTTATACTGCTGCACATACGGAGTGACTAAGCCGCGTGTAAATCCGTAGAGCGATTGAGATACCGCCGGAGTTCCGTTGGGATTGACGAAGTTGGGAGCGCCCGCCGCCGAAAAAGTTCCGTTAAACTGGCCCATCACGGGCAGGATGGGGAATTGGCTCGGAAGCGGCAGGCCAGCGGGCCAGGGATTCGCCAACACCTTGCTGCCAACCACCGCGGTGCCGGATGCCAGGTATTGCTCGACCCATGGCGGAGAGGCGATCAGTTGCAGCAGGGTTTGGCCGGAAGTGCGGATGTAGTAATAACCGAATCCACCGCGCACGGCCATTTTGCCATTGCCCAGTAAGTCATAGGCGAAGCCGACGCGGGGCGCAAAGTCCAACTTGTTAGAGGTGGTCAAGGTAGTGTTACTCACGCCCGGAGTGGCCAGCGGACCGTTAAGCGATGCGGGCGAAATGAAGCCGTCCAGAAGGCAATTGCCGCCGCCCGCCGCGATACACGAAGCGGGTACCAGGCTGGGATCGAAATTGCCGACCTTTCCTTTGAGGTCGTAGGGGAATCCCAGGTAGTCGTAGCGGAGGCCGAGATTGAGCGTCAGCCTCCGCGACACTCGAAAATCGTCCTGTACAAACGACGCCAGGTCCTGAGCGCGGTAGTTCCGCTGGAAGGAGCCGACATCCACTTGCAGGCGATTCGGCGTGCCGGTGAGAAACGACGGGAAATTCGGGAAACTGAGGCTGCCGCGCGTGCCGTATTCGTTGTCGACGTTCCAGGCGTAGCGGCGCGACTCAATGCCGACGCGCAGAGTGTGCTTGCCGCGCGTCCAGGAAAGCGTATCGCCCGTAGTAATTGAGGTGGTGCCCCCAGCCTGGAAGCTGTTGACGCCGATGCCTCCAAAACTCAGCAGGCCGCTGACGGAAAGGGACGGGATGCCGGGATAGAGGCTGCTATCCCATTTCTGCATGCCAATGTCCCCGACTGTCACGTTTTCCGTGCCGATGGTAGCGGATTTAATGTTCGTGATGCCAACGCGGAATTCGTTCAGCAGGCGAGAGGTGAATGTCTCGGTGTCAGTCAGGGCGCCGTGAATATTCTTAGCGGGCGAATTCTGGCCTTGACCCAGGCTGACTCCTCCGCCAGTGGGACTGAACTGAGTGATATTGGCATAGAAGAACTGCGCGGCAAGATGGTTGTTGCGGAAAAGATTGCGGTCGCCGGAGACGGATTCCTGATCTTCGTTATAGATAGTAGGAAGCGACAGCACCAGCAGGCCGGTGCTGCCCGGTCCGGTGCAGCCCGGAACACCCGTGCACGACCCGGACGGGTAGAGATAGCCGCCGTACTGACCGGGCTGAGTAAGAATGTTGACGGCTACAGGGTCGATATTGGCGGGGTTGACGCCGAAGGCGGCTCCCAGAGTAGCTGCAGTGCGAACCGCGGGCAGAACGGGCTGGGATCCACTGACCAGACTGGAAACGCCATTCTTCTGGCGGGTAGCCTGGTAAGAGAAAAACCAGAAGGTGTCCTTCACCTTGGGGACCGGACCGCCTACCTGGCCGCCGTACTGGTTCTGCAGCAGTACCGGCACGCTCTTGCCCTGCGAGTTAGCGAAGAAATCGTTGGCGTTGAAATCGTTGCTGCGGTAAAACTCGAACAGGCCGCCGTGATAGTGCTCGGTACCCGAGCGCAGAACCACGTTAATGTTGCCGCCGGAGCCGCGTCCCTGGCTGGCGTCATAAAGGCTGGTGCTGACGCGGAATTCGCCCACGGCGTCCGGGTTAGGCACCGGCACGGTGCTCAGGCTATTGCTGCCAAAGCTGTTGGCGTCTACTCCGTCGAGCACAAAATTATTGACGGTGGCGCGGGAGCCAGCCACGTCCAGGATCGGGGCGCCCCGGCCAACCGTGGCGGCGCTTTCCATGTGGGCGGCGGTTCCGGCCTGCAGCTCCGTAAGGTCGAGGAAGTTTCGAGTGGGCAGCGGCATATCGCGAATCTGCGTCCCGGTGATCACATCCCCGGTTGTGGCCGTGTGAGTGTCTACTGTCTCGGCGGCCGCGGACACCTGGGTAACAGTCGAGACCTGGCCGATACGGAGCTTGGCGCTGGCGTTGGTGACCTTAGTGATTTCGACGACCACGTCGTACACGGATGTTTCAAACCCCGGCGCCTCGATCTGGATCCGGTAATTACCGGGCGCCAGCAGCGGAAAGACAAACGTGCCGTCGGATTGCGTCACGATCGAGATGGCGGCTCCCGTATCGACATTGGTGAGGCTTACTTTGGCGTTGGCGACAACCGCGTTTTGAGGATCGGTGACTGAGCCTTGAATCGCGCCAGTCGAAGAGCTGATCTGGGCCCAGACGCTGGAGCAGCACAGCAGGAACACAAGACCAGTGAGTAGGTAGACGGACCGTTTCGAATAGTTCATGAGTTTGCCCTCTAACTTTGGTTACCCAGGTTCAACAAGGACCCGACTGTAAAGGTAAAGACCTGGTATCCCGGCAGGCCGCAAAAATCCCCTTTTGAAAAATAATGCGAAAAGCTGGCCGTCTCTCTTGGACGCTGGCTCAACGTAATATTTTCGTTTCGAGAAGTCTATCACAAATGACGGATCGCTTACAAGAAAAAACAGACACAAAAAATGGCAGCGCGGCGCATCACATCGAGCTTGCCGGCGCTATCAAGGCGAGCGGCTTTCGGCGCCGCGCTTCGACATACTTCGTAATTGTTCGGCGGCACCGATCTGATCGGAGGATCTGGGCCCGGTTTCCGCAAGGCCTGACGAGGCGGCGAGCGGCGAGGCGGGCAGCGGTTGCGGGGCTGCGGGAGGCGGGGTTTTCGGATTTTGACGGAACGAAACCAAATTCGCGGAACCGGCTTTGGATTGTTTGGGTTACGGAGGTCGACAGGCTCAGCGGCTTAGGCTCAGCGGCGGTGGGCCCGGCTCTGGGTTGAGGAGCTTGGCAGGCCATGGGCCCGCCCCACTGGTGTCGGGGCGGTGACGAATGGCGGGGCTGTACTGATCGGGTGACTCGGCGTCGAGTTCGGCTAGATCGCCGGCGGTTTCCTCGAACATGATCCGGAATCCGGTGGTTTTCGGCGACGCTTGGGCCGAATTCTGTACGCTGCGGCCGTTGACGGCGGGTTGTTTGCGAGATGACATGCTACCTCTCGACCATGAGGCTAGCAGACGCGGAATCGATGACTTGGTGTCGAGCGCTATAAGTCACTGGGAACAAAGGTAGAATATTTCTGAAAGTCGCGTGACTCGGTTCTTGATGTAGAGCGGAATCGGTATACCGATCAGTGCCAAGAAGCTCCGAGATAGAATCCAGGAATCAAATTAAAGGAGCAGCCAAATGAAAACGAAAGCGGCCGTAGTGACGGGAATGATCTTCTTCCTCACGGCTGGGTCCGTGATGGCGGACAAACCGCTGGAGAAATTCACAGGCTATCATTGAAAGGGACTTAGGCTATGCAAAGAGGTTAAGTCTAAATAGTATGCGAGTGTGGCTGAATTACACCACCTACGAAAGAAACCCGTGAAACCCGAATTCCGCGCACGAGGCGACGCGTACGTGAAGGCGGTGGTGGAGGCGCTAAAGGATCAGCCGGGCCTGCTGATGTGGGACGTAATGAATGAGCGGTTAACTAGTCCCTATTACGGCCGCGCGGAGGAGGAGGAAAAACCGAAGCGTGAAGCGGAGATCACCGATTTCTTGCGGCATTACATTACGTATGTCAAGAACCTGGATCCGGTGAATGCTACTACGGTGGGGTATGAAAAGTCGATCTCTCTGGAACCCACCGCCGAACTGGTCGACGTCCTTAGTTTTCACGAGTACACGCAAACCCGCGCGAGTGTCGAAGAGAGTTATCGGGTTGCCGAAGAAACCGCCAAGAAGCACGGCGATAAACCAAGACTCAGCACGGAGACGGCGTGTATTGCGCGCGCGAATCCCTACGACATGGTCCTGGAGATTTCCGAAAAGCACAAGACGGGCTGGTATGTGTTTGAGCTGATGAATAAGGTCACGCCAATCGGGCGCTCGCAATGATCGAGGCCGCACGGTATTCGAGTGACTGAATACGCTCGGGTCGTCTTTCACATCGACTGACAAGATTCTGGACGCGGCTGAATACGCTGCAAATCTGCTCGAGGCGGCCGAAATGGTTCCCATGTATGAGCCGCCTACTGCGAAGATCAAGTACTGGCGCGAGCAACCTGAAGAAAAAGGGGATCGGGAGGCAATCCGCGCTTTTGCCTATGATTTGGGACTGACGCTGAAGAAGTATTGCCAGATCTAATAAGAGGCGCGGCGATTGAGTTGGACGGCCGCGCTCCTACAGCCGATTCCCGCGGGCGGAGCCTTCCTCGTCTTGGACCGTGAAGCGGACAATGCCAACCTGATCCTGGGCCGAACGGGGGAGGCCTTCTGGCAGGTTGAATTCTTTGACCATCGCGTGCGCGATCAAGCGGGACTGGACCTTACCGTTATCGTTGACTATGCGGAGTACAACCCGGTCAGCGCCGGCTTGGCAGCGAACCCGCGCGAGTGGCATTGGTCGAGCGTGCGGTTGGCAGGCGAAAGCGCCTGCCCCACAATTGGCGCGAACCGTCGGGAAATGTAGAAAGTCAAGCACGCGGATTGACAATCCGCCTGCCGCAGATCCCTGGCAACTTCCCTGGACCCAGGATCGTCATTTGCGACTTGCCGCTGCCGCCGAATTCGAAACTCGCTAGGAATGGCGACGGCGCCGCGCTTATCCGCCCTGTGCGTCCGGCTTGCCGGTACCGGCGGCATCATTGACGCCTTGCGAAACCGTGCCGGCCATATCCTCCTGCTGCTCGGTTGCGCCCACGCTGGAATCAGTGGAGGACGGCGATTCGGGCTTGGGGGCCGTGGCGCTGTGAGGGTTGCGTTCCACTACCACCGTGAAATTCTTCACCATGCCGGCGATGGTTGCGACGGCGGCAAGCAGCGGCGCGGCGATCACGCCAATCGCGGCCACCGTCAGTGGAATCTCCATAAAGGTGTGGCCGTTCTCATCCTTGACGATGATGCGGCGCACGTTGCCTTCGTGGATGAGTTCCTTGATTTTGGCGGCGAGATCTTTGCCGTGAACTTTGAATTGCTCGAATGCGTTGTCGAACTGGTTCATCTCTCAATTATCATTCGAAGCGCAACGCGTTCGTGGGATCCACTCTGGACGCGCGCCGCGCGGGAATGTAATTGGCCAGGAAACCGATCGCGGCGACGCCCGCAACCACCGCGCCGTAAGCGGCCACATCGTGCGCACTCTGGCCGCGGATCTCGTTATCGAAAAGCCCTACGAACCGGACGACCCAGTCGGGCAGTTTGGGTCCGGCCCGTTCATCTCCATGACCGAGATCACAAATGTTCTGAAGGAGCGTTTGGGTGACAAGCCGAAGAAGGCGCCGGACCCGATGTAGCGTTGTCCGGCCGCTTGGGGAGCCGTCATGGCGCGAACCTAATCCGCGAGGTCGCGCACGTCGACAATGGGGTAGCCAAAACGCGGCAAACCTGGAATTTCGCCCTTTGAGAGCTTGCCTTTGCTCTGTCGAATCCGGATCAGCTTGCGTTGGGAATCGATATCGCCCACTTGCAGGGACACGACCTCGGAGACGCGCAAGTCAGCTCCGTATGCGGTCATCAATGTAGAGGAATTTAGCGGACATCACGAAGTGGTTGACCGACTCGGGCGAATAGTGCCGCTCGTTGATCATATACAGCTGGTATTCGCGAAGTTCTTCCAGCCTCAGGTGTTCGGGGCTGGTTTGATAAAATCGCGCCAGGCCGGTAATGTAATGCAGGTAAGGCTCTCTGCGTTCCCGCGCTGAGATTGCGCAACTGCATATCTTCGATCATGCGTTGACGAAGCGGTATCATGCGATGGCTCCTTGGAAATGTGGATTAGTCATTGGGGAATAACCGAATCCATTGTTCCTCAGGAGCCTCGCGCCATGCTAATGGCACGCCTGTGAGAGGCCGGATCGGGACGACTACGCGAAGCGTTTAGTTCACCACGAATAAAGACCTCTTGTAAGGCCCAGCAAGTTGTTGAGTCTGCCAGCTTCTGGATCTTAGGAATCGCAGGAAAACGGCGCCTCGTGTACATGGTTTTGTACACGGCTGCTCCGCGCTCATGGAACGTCGATCTACATCGACACCGACCCTGGAAAGGACCAAAGCATCATCCCGGCGGCGCCGACATTCTCAATCCGTTGCTGGATGTGGTAGTCGCGGCGCTGGAACCCAGCCTGGTAACACCGGGGACTGCGGACGCTGGGCTGCCTGGTTTCGAACTGCTAAATCGACGGCAAGGTAATGACAGACCCCGGCGATCTCGATGGCGGCGGCGTGGCTGTCATCGCCGTGAAGATCTTGGCAACTGGTAAGGCCGTTTCTTGCCTTTCCTCGAAGTCTTTTCTGTAAGGCGCGTTCAGCGCCATCGGTTGAGATGCGGGAGTTTATTAAGTATGTTTCGTGGCTAGGAGTGATGGCGGAGTAGTCTCGAACGTTGCCAAACCGCGCGATTGAGATCCGCCTGGGGCGCTGACTACGCGATTTTTCAATTATGCGATGATCTCGCTTAGGGGAGAGGTTGAGGTTAGGCGCGTCTCCCTTCGGCAAGAACCGGGGCGGCGTCGCGAGGCCCGTGATCGGCTATCGATAACTGCAGGGCTCGAAGTGCGGCGGCGAAGGGGCGCCGGAAGGAATCGGAAAGGTTGAAGTCTCTATGCTTGACGCGCTCCGGATATTCAAATTTATCGTTCCTCCTGCCTTTATAGCGGCGGCTATGGCCGTCGCAATTGCCGGGCCGGCCCAAGAGGCGGCCAGCCATCAAGCGGCGCCCGGTCCCGCGGGCCGTATCAAGAAAGTTGGTGTTGTAGCGGACGCTGCGTTGGATGAGCGGGCCCGGTACGGTATTCGGAGACTCGAGGCGGCGCTGCGCTCCAAGGGGATTGCTGTCTCTGAAGGCGGCCAGGTCAGCGGGACCGATTTCGTGTTGCTCGCGGGAGTGGGGAGCGGAAACGGCGCGGCGGCGGCCGCCTTGGCCCAGTTGAAAGCGGCAGTTCCCGCGGAAGGCGAAGCGGTGGCCATTCGCACCGCGGCGCGATATCAAAGGAAGCCCGCCATCGTCCTGGCCGGCGGCGATGGCGCGGGATTGATGTACGCCGCGCTCGATCTCGCGGATCGCATCGGCTGGGCCCAGAGCGGCGGCGACCCGTTCCAATTCGCTCGCGACGCCGTCGAAAAGCCATACCTCAAGGAACGTGGCGTGGTGATGTTTACGATGAATCGCGCCTATTTCGAAAACCGTCTTCTCGACGAGCGGTTCTGGATCCGGTATTTCGACATGTTAGCGGAGAACCGCTTCAATCGACTGGTGCTGATATTCGGCTACGAGGAAGGCGGCTACATGGCGCCCCTCTATCCGTACTTCTTCGACGTAGACGGGTTTCCCGACGTGCGCGTCGTGGGGCTTACGGCAGAACAGCAAGTCCGCAACCTGAAAGCGATGAAGACGATGCTGCGGCTAGCCTCAGAACGCGGGATTCACGTGAAGCCGGGCATCTGGGAGCACATCTACCGCGCCGGCGGACAAGCAGGCGCCAATCCGTGGGCGTCGGATGGAACCAAGCCCGCGCCTGGGCTGGTCTGGGGCCTCAACGCCAAGAATCTCGCGCCGTATACCGTCGCCGCTCTGAAGAAGTTTTATGAGACCTTCCCCGAGTTCACCGAGACACAGTTCCGGATGCACGAGGAATCCGGGTTGCTCAAGTCGGAGATCGAACCGTTCTGGCACGATGTCTTCGGGTTTTTCCGCAGCAGCAGACCCGACATCCGGTTGGAATTTCGAGCGAAGGGCCTGCCGAAATCCGTGATCCTGGACGCTCAGTCGCAGGGTCTTAAAATACAACTGGATACGAAGATCTGGATGGAGCAGATGGGCTTGCCCTATCATCCGACCCACATTAACCGCGAGAACCAGATGGACGCCCGCCAGAGTTACGCCGACCTGTTGGAGTATCCGCAAACCTACCACATGAACTGGACCCTGTGGAACGGCGGCACGACGCGGGTGCTGTTGTGGTCCGACCCCGATTATGCGCGCCGGCTGGCCGCCAGCGCCCGCCTTTACGATGGCCAGAGCCTGATCGTGACGGAGATGGAGGCGACCAAGATGCTCGGGGAGCCTCACGACGCGAAGCCGCGC
>JBEKNN010000146.1:0-22850 GCA_049522755.1 Bryobacteraceae bacterium
CACTCATCCAATAAGGTTGCCGGAAGTGCGGCGCGCCGAAGCCGCTGCCGCTACGAACGCTACGCGTGAGCGTCGGAAGCCACTTTTCCGAAACAGCTGGTCCCGTAAATCCGGTTGACAGTCGCGCGGCAAGTTGCGGATACTAGCGGCAGAGTGCGTCAGGGCGCCACCGGCCCGCGGCAAGGGAACAAATCCCACCTGTTTCGATTGAGACGGCGTGCTCTGCGTCTTCTTTCAGCCTGTATCAGCGGGTCACAGGCGCTTGAAAGGAGATCGCCGTGTCCACATCGAAGCTTCCCCCTCGTCCCTCCCTGGAGTCCCTGCGCAAACAAGCCAAGCAACTGGCGCGCGAAATCGCTGCCGGCGATGCAGTTGCCATCGCCCGGGCCCGTGCTCAGTTGCCGCAAGCCGAGCTGCCGTTGTCACAACGGGACGCCCAGCTGGTGCTGGCGCGCGAATATGGGTTTCCAGGCTGGCAGGACCTGCTTAAGGAAGTAAACCAACGCCTGGGCAAGGGACTCGAGTGGGCCGGATCCCTAGCCCACCGGCGCATCCATGACAACGACGTCGAAGGTCTGCGGCAACTGTTGGCTGAATACCCGGGCCTCTTGTCCTGGAGGGCGGATGAAAACGACGGCGGATTGCTCGGGATGGCTGCTGATTCCTTCGGCGACAGCTTCGACCCGTCCCGCGAGCGGCAGTACACGCGCGCGGCATGCGCCGAGGTCCTGATCGATGCCGGCGCAGTGGTCGCGCCGCCAGTATGCGATGGCCTCATCGCTTCCCGCGCAAAGGGATTGCTCGATCTATTCCACCGCAGAGGCCTTCTTCCCCCATCGGTCAAGTTCTTTGCCGCGCTCGGCGACGTCGATGGCGTTCGGGCATGTCTCGATACGAATGGCGATCATCTTGCTGCAGTGAACGAAGCGTTCCTCTGTGCCTGCCGTTTCCAGCACGCGACCGCAGCGGCGCTGCTGCTCGATGGGTCCATCAGGCTCGACGCCGAATTGGGAAGGCGGATAGATGGCGGGCCGGGACGTGCTGCATTTGTCCAATACACGATGGCGGAAGGTGAGACGCTCGCCTTCACCAACGCCGACCCAGCCGGGCCCTGGCAGGCTTTTGTCATGCGACAGGTGGTCCGCGCGGAGAACGATGGCGACCTCGAAGCCTTCGTCGACGGATTGCGGCGCGAAGCCTGGATGCTGGCAGAGGCATGCGTGAAATTCCAGGTCGGATTGATCGAGAAGGCGGTGCTGCGCGACCGCCCGGCTTTCATTACCGCTCTTCTCGATCTCGATCCCGCTGTGTTGCGCAGTCGCGTGCCGCCGCCATCGCAGGCCATCGAATTCGCGTTCACCTATGCGAAGAGCCATCTGCTACCGATGCTGCTGCGGATCTGGCGCCTGCCCGACGATCTGCCACACGCAGCCGGGAACGGGGACTTCGCACGCGTAAGACGCTGGTTCGACGCGGCGGGCAAGCCTGCACTGGGCGACCTCGCGAATCATTTTCCCGCTAACAGCGCCTACACCCGTGGAAATCTGCAATGGGGCGAGCCCAGTGTACAGCAGGTTCTCGACACCGCGCTCGCCTGGGCAGCGCTCAACAGCCACTTTGAGGTCGCCGACTTTCTTCTCTGTCACGGGGCCGATATCAACACGAACTGGGGCTCCCATGAACCCGCCAGCATCCTGCATGAGCTGGTGTTCCACAAAAATTACGAAGCCATGCAATTCCTCATCGACCGCGGCATCGACATGACCATCGTCGACTATCGATGGGGCGCTACTGCCGAGGGTTGGGCATCTTACGCTAAGAAGGACGAGAAGATGGCGCAGTGGCTGCGCGAGGCGCAACAACGGCGGTAGCAGGCATACGCGTATCATATTCACATGCTGCGCTTGATCTTAGCCGCATCGATAGCCACGTCGATAGCCACGTCGATTCTGACCGCGGCCGCCCTTGCCGATCAAGCCGTCGAAGTGCGCGTGGTCAACGCTTCCACCGGCGCCGGAATCCCCGACGTTCCGCTGAAGTTCCTGCAGTCCGGGCAGTTTGTCTACGCGGGCGCCACCGACGGCAACGGCCGTTTTCGCATAGAGGCCGCTAAAGAGGGCACTTACACGGTGTATCACGAGGTCCCCAATTTCTGGCCCGCTCACGATCCTCCATGGGTCACGTTCCAGGTTGCCGGCGGGGCCGATCAGGTGCGCCTTGAGATCGAAATGTACCAGAGCGGCAAGATCTCCGGCCGGGTGCTGGATGCCGCGGGAAAGCCAGTCCCCACTAGTATAACGTTTCGATAAAACATTTCCATAATGCTTTGTTTTGTGATGCGAGCATCATTCACACGGGAAGGCAGAGACCAAAAATCGAAAAAAGGCATTGGCCGCCGATAAACGCCGATGAACGCCGATAAGAATTATGCTTTATTTATCGGCGTTTATCCGCGTTCATCGGCGGCCCAAAACACCTTCTGTGTGGGCTGGCAACCAACTTCGGACGCTCGTCCCGCCTGGCGGACAAGAAGGCAGTACTGAACTTCGGCGTCCAATTTAATTGGATATGTTTTAATGAAACGCAATACTAGTACGCGGCGCGTTTGGCGATTGTCTGCGCTTCATCCCGTTCACCTCGTCCCTCCAGAGTCGGCTGGGGTAAGCTTCACTCCCGCGGATGCCGCGGGCGGCGCTTCGGTCTTCAGACGCTTGCGCTCGGACCGGGTCCATTGATAGAGCCGATCGACATCGGCGTCGGAAAGCTGCGCCTCCGGGTGCAGCATAAGGTAGCGCTGCGGCGGCATCCCGTGGTTCCGCACCAGGCTCCCGATTTCGGAGAGGATTTGCCGGCGTTGGTCAGCGTCGTAGTCGCGCCATCGCGATAGATTCATGTGGCTGCGCGCGTCGTGCACATCTTTTTCGATCATCCACGACATGGGAGCGACGTAGCTGTAGAGCGGCCACGCGGTCTTTTCGGAATGGCAATTCTGGCAAGACCTGGAAACGATGTCCATCACCGGGGATTCCACCGAGGCGCCAGCCAGGAGAGGCTCCGGGGACGCGCCGCTCTTCATGCTGCCGAAGGGATGCACCATCGAGGCGAAGCCGGCGGCGCCGATTAGCCCGAAGACGATTGCGAGTGCACGTTTGCGTTTCGCACCATTTTGTTTCGCACCATGTTGTTTCACAACAGTTTGTTTCGCAACAGTTTGTTTCACACCATGGAATACACCGCCAGGCGGCCGATTATTCCAACCGAAAAAGGGGAATAAAGATGCCCGCAAGCTGGTCTTTCCGGTTGGAGGGTACTTTGAAAAAGACAATTATTCACGATCATCAGAAGGACGGGATCGACCGCCGCGGATTTCTGCAATGTATGGCATGGGCAGGCACGGGCGTGGTGTGGACTATCGGCGCCGGTATGGCGAGCTCGAAAGCCTTCGGTCAGGATTCCAACGCTGCCGGAATGGGCGGCGAGTTTAGCTTCGTCCAAATCAGCGATAGTCATATGGGCTTCAATAAGCCGGCCAATGCCGACGTCACCGGAACCTTGCGGGCCGCTGTGGACAAGATCAACATGCTGCCGCGTACGCCGGATTTCATCATCCATACCGGCGACCTGACGCACTCGTCGAAACCGGCGGAGTTCGACACGCTCGACCAGGTGATGATGGGCGCCAAGGCGAAGCAGGTCTTCTATGTTCCGGGCGAGCACGACAATTCGGTGGATGACGGCAAGCTCTACCTGGAGCGCTACGGCAAAGATGCGAAGGGCAAAGGCTGGTACAGTTTCGATCACAAGGGCGTTCACTTCGTGGGGCTGGTCAATTCGGCCGCGCTCGAAGGAATGGGCAAGCTGGGGGCCGATCAGCTCGAGTGGCTGGCGGCGGACCTGAAGGGGCGCTCGTCCAGCACGCCGCTGGTGATGTTCGCTCACCTGCCGCTGTGGACTGTCTATCCGGATTGGGGATGGGGCACGCAGGACAGCGAGCAGGCACTGAGTTACGCGAAGCGCTTTGGCTCGGTAACCGTGCTCAACGGGCATATCCATCAGGTGATGCAAAAGGTGGAGGGGAACGTGGCGTTTCACACAGCGATGTCCACGGCATTTCCGCAACCGGCGCCTGGAAGCGCGCCCGCGCCCGGACCGATGAAGGTTCCGGACGAGCGTCTGCGCAGCGTGCTGGGCATCGTCGACGTCGCGTTCGTTCCGCAGACGAAGAGCCTTGCGGTTGTGGACAAGCCGCTGGTCAACGGGGTTGAGAACTAATGCGAGCGGCGGCGGCAGCGGTTGTGTTGTCAGTTGCCTGGCTGGCGGCGGCATCCTTTGCGATGCCGCAAGCCGGAGATGGCGCCAAAGGCAAAGAAGTATTCGAGCGGCGCTGCGGAGGCTGCCACTCGCTCGACCGCTCCATGGAAGGGCCCCGGCTGCGCGGCGTTTACGGACGCCGGTCCGGGTCCGCGCCCGGCTTCCAATACTCGGTAGCGTTGAAGAATGCGAAGATTACCTGGAATGACGAGACGCTCGACAAATGGTTGACCGAGACCGACGGGCTGGTCCCCGATAACGATATGACTTTCCGCGTCCAGAGCGCGGACGAAAGGCGCGACATCATCGCGTATCTGAAGACGCTGTCTCAGTGACGCTGCCTCAGTGACGCTGCCTCAGTGATGTCGTCTCAATGATAAAGCCCGACGAATTGGCGCAGTTCGGCCTGATTCAGATCCGAAATGGCGCAGTAGTTCATGCCCGCTTGATTCCAGGCAACAAGGTTGAATCCGTTGACGGCCGCGGGCGCCGCCAGCGGTGAGTTGGATGGCCAGACGAAGAGATTGATCACGTGCTCGCGGCGCTTGTAGACCAGCGCCGCGACGGGCCGGTGATCGATGTAATCCACGCGGCCGCCGATCAGCGGGAAACCGGCGGCGGCGAAATCTTTCACATCCGGGGCGTAGTCGAGCTTTCCGTTGAACCACGGCTTGACAGTATGCTGTTCGGTGGAAGGCACGTCCAGCAGATGCGCGCCGATAAGGGACCGGACGTGGCTGGAGACAATCTCCTGCGCGGTGGTCTCCGTCGTGTTCCGCGTCGTGTTCTTCTGCGATTCCATCAGCTTGACGTTCCAGCCTGCGGAGACCGCGAGCAGCACCGTGGCGGCAAGGGCCCACGCCATGGAGGGCCGGAAGCGCCAGCTCTGGCTGACCCGCGCTTCCTTGCGCACGGCGCTCAATACGCGCCTTTGGAGATGCTCGGGAGCGGCGTAGCGCGGCGCCAGCGTCCGCAGATCGGCGCCCAATTCGCTCAGCCGCCGGTATATCGCCGGGCAGCTCGGGCACTGGTTCAGGTGCGCCTCAAGCTCCGCCTTCTGCGAAGCATCGAGCTCGCCGTCAAGATAAGGCTCCATCAGCGACAGCGCGGATTTGCAGATAATCATTTTGCCTCCATGCAATCGAGCAAACGCATGCGCCCCCGCGAGAGACGCGACATCACGGTGCCGATGGGCACTCCGGCCGCCTCCGAGATCTCACGGTAAGACATCTCTTCGAGCTCGCGCATCACGACGATCTCGCGATACTCGACCGGCAGCGACTCGACGCACTTCCGCAGCGCGTCGATTTTCGCATTCTTGACCAAACGTTGTTCGATGTTTTCCTGGCCGCCGGCGAGCGCATGCGCCTCTTCATTAAACTCTACGCTTGAGCCGCCGCTTTTATTCCGCCGGAGCCACGTGAGGCAGGTATTGCGAACCACCGCCAGCAGCCATGCCCGGCCGTCGCCGCCGTGGAAGCCGTCAAAGAACCGGAAGGCGCGCAGATAGGCTTCCTGGACGAGGTCGTCCGCTACGTCCTGATTGCGGGTCAACCAGCGGGCCAGGTTGTAGGCGGCGTTCAAATGGGGAACGATGGTTTGCTCAAACAGGGTGAGCTTGGTTGTTTCATCCATTGAAGACAGGTGGAAGATGCCATTGTCCCATGCGGCTTAGCCTGGCGCCAGACTTGAGCATCGATCGAGAGAGCCGCCTGAAAGGCGGCTGCAGGAGTTTCTACATTTTCCTGCGATTTTCCAGGCGTCCACCCCACTATATGTGGGGCAGGCGCTTTCGCCTGCCAACTCGCTATGTTCTACCGCAGAAAGCTTCCCCACTGGCAGCCCGAGCTCACAGAGGCAACCTTCCTGTTTGTCACTTGGCGTTTGGCCGGCTCCATCCCGCGGGTCCGGCTGCTGCAGCCGCCCACTGGCGCAAATCTATCCGCGGGCCGAGCCTTCCTCGTCTTGGACCGTGAAGTGGACAAGGCTGCTTTCGGGCCGGTATGGGGCTGCAGGATGCCCGAATAGCCCGTATAGTGGCCGATGCTCTCTTGTATGGCGAGAGCGGAAGGCATTTTTATCGACTCCGAGCCTGGGTGATCATGCCCAACCATGTTCATTTACTCCTGCTGCCCAAGACTTCACAACCGGTGATCATGCGTTGGTTGAAAGGCTCCACCGCGCGACAAGCCAACCTGATTCTTAGCCGCACCGGGGCGGCCTTCTGGCAGGACAAATCCTTCGACCATCGTGTGCGGGATGAAGCGGAACTGGACCGTCTGGTTCGCAATGTAGAGTCCAACCCGGTAAGCGCTGGCCTGGCAACGCACCCCGTGCCTGGCCTTGGACGAGCGCGCGATTGGCAGGCGAAAGCGCCTGCCCCACAATTGGCCCGATCGCTCCCGACATGTAGAAACTCCAGGAGCCGCCTGAAAAGGCGGCTGCAGGCAGGATTGCCTGCCCCACTTAAGCCATTTCGAAGCACTCGCGGATGAACTTTACCGTCTGTTCCTGGCGGAAATATACCGTGTGGTAGACCTTGTCTTTTGCATCGAAATCCAGAATCCGATCGGGCGCAATCAAATTATCCGCGGGACGCCTGGCCAGCACCGCCATCGACGCTGTATTCACCACCAGGTCGTTTTCGCTCTGGAACACCACGTTCGCGCCGGCTTCCTTTACGCGGTCGCCAAGCTCCACGAAATAGCGCCAGAATTTCCAACCCGGATCGTCGGTCTGGAAGTTCGCCCGAATGGCGTAGTATTCCAGCTTTCGCGAGCAGGCCTGGTTCAGCCGAAAGCGCTCGTTGTTGTTCGCGACCTGCGATTGGGCGGCCAGCCCTGGAATCATCGCCAGCGCCGCATCGAGGACCGGCGTCTTGGCGGCTAGCGTTGTCACCGAGCAGATCACCCGCATCAGCCCTGTCACCACCGTCAGAAACGGGATCGTACTGCTCGCCAACTCCCCCGCGGTCTCGAGCGCGTGCGCCACGTTCGTAAGCAGATCGAGCGCGCCCTTCAGGCGATCGGGCGCCGCCAGGCTGGTGCCGTCCAAGGGCGATCCCGCCAGAATGGTGCGCGCGCTGCCGCCTCCGCGGCTGTCGAACTGCTCCAGCCACCAGCGCGTCACCAAGCCCCCGCGGCTGTGCGCGATCACGTCCACATCGGCCTGGCAGTCCTGAAAAAGCCGAGCCAGGTCCAAGGCGTTCATTACCGGACTCACCGATAGCGTGGCGTGGTCGAAGCCCAGCACCTGATCGTATTTGGCTTCGATTTCCTGCAGAAACGCGCGCCCTGCCGGAATCCGCTGCAGCTCTTTGAGATAGGCGTCCACGTTGCTAAAGGTGCCGTGTACGAAAAGCAGAATCCGGCCGCTCTTCCTGGGCCGCGCCGGCTCGCCGCCCCAGGCGCCTTTCGATAACTGACGCAGGCCGCTCTCCGGATTCCGCGGATCGCAATTCGGCGTGAGCTGCTTGTCGAAATGTTCCAGGAACGCGCCCACTTGCGACTCGCCCAGGCGTTCGGCATTCACCGGCGCAATCACCCTGCCTGTGACCAGCGGGCCCGCCCGAAAAGCGCGCCGGCGTCCGGGCGCCGCGAAACCATACCCCGGCTCCCAGTGCAGCACGCCATCGGTCTCGGTCAGAGTGAAGGCCACGCGTGGATCTTCCACCGCCTGCGGCCGCTCGCGCCGTAGCTTGGAAATCTTCAGGTCGCCGCCGGAATAATCTTCCGGCTTATACGCCTCCACCTGCTTCGCGCCGGCGTAGAGGCTTTGCCGCAACGAATCGAAGCCGTCCTTCGGTCTGGGGGCGATCATGCGTCCCTCCGCATCACCGGCAGCGGCGTCACCTGTTCGTCGCGCGCGCGTTGCACGTCAATCATCGATTCGAACTGATCGCGGCTTCTCAGATTCTCGCCACCGGCGTCGCGCGCCTCCCAAAAACCTTTATGCTGCGTCAACCAAACGGTCTCAAGCGGCGCCAGGTCGCCGCTGCGTACCAGCTCGGTCACTTCGCCGTAGCCGTCGTTGAGCTCCACCCAGGAATAATCCGAAGTTCGTTTCCTGCCGGAGTGCTCGCCGGGATCGCCTTCTACGCCGAAGAACCGGTTGCGGCTTTCCTCGCTGCGCCAGTAACCCGGAAATGCATGATCGTTCAAGAGAAAAATTACCGGATAGATGCCCACATACTCCAGGCACGCGGCCAGCAAAAGCGCCAGATCGATGCAGGTGCCGCGTTTGCCCTCGATCACATCCGAGGGCGACCGCAGCCGCTGCGACGAATCGGCAAAAGACGGCGGAGGATTGATGTAGCTGATCGAGAAATCATACAGCAGGGCCGACCACAGCGCCCACACTTGCTTATCCACGGGTTCGGAGCGGCCCTCCGCCCGCGGATCGGGATCGACGCTCTGGTAGCCGTCGAAGCCTGCGCCAGGATCGTCCGTCAGGGTCATCAGGTGGCGCTGCGCCGAATCGACGATGCGAAGCACTGCAGGGTCGCGCGAGAGGACAAAGGACGGCAGGAATGCGTTGAGCTTGTCGGTGTCGAGCCATTCGTCGATGGCGAGCAGGCTCACCGGATAGGTCTTCTCGATGAGATCGGCATCGCCCACCGAGACTTTCACGAACAGGACGCTGCGGACCGCCTCGCGGAGGGAGCGGAACAGAGTCGAAGTGAGTGGAATTCGAATTTTATCCGTCAGGGTTTCCATGGAGCCGGGCGCCAGATCGAGCCGGATGCGGCAAGGATAATTCTGGTCGCCCACGCACAGCTCCACATACAGGCGGATGCCTTCGATGGCGTGGGTAGGATGCGCATTGGTGAGCGTAAACCGCTGGAACAGGCTCTGTTTGTTGTGCAGAAGCGAGTAGTTCACGCTATCCACTGGATCGACCACTGGAATCAGATCGTCCGCCAAAACCAGTTCGCGCACCTTCGGCCTGGTCCTGGCGGCAGCCCTGGTCTTAGGAAGATGCGCATCGATGAGAGACGCCGCACTCCACAGCACCACTCCGGTGCCGGTCTTTTCCACACCGCCGCCGCCCAGTTGATCGAGCGCGGTTTCAAAGGAGCGAAGCAAGTCCCAATCGGACGTTCGCCAGTTGCGGTAGAAGCGGGTGAAAAATTCTTCCGCCGCGACGTTGTCGATTTCATCCTGAAATCCGATGGCTGCGCCGGCGCCCCCCGCAACCGCCATGGCCGCCACGCGCGCGGCCGAGTTAAAAACATTGACGGATACCAGGACGGGATTCCAGGCGCCGCCGGCTGTAAGGGCATCCGCCAGGTCCACCGAAGAGACCGCCTCGGCGGAGCCATCCTGAGCTTTCAGATAGTAGCCATCGAGGAAGCGGTCCTTGTGGGTTTCCGCCACGCCCAGAATCTCGTGGCCCTCATGCAGATCGACGCCGGCCAGGTGGACTACGTCGGGTTTGCCCGCGTCAATGTTTTCCCTCAACTCGGCCAGAGTAGGATTGGACCACAACTTGACGCCAAAGGGCAGGTTGGCGCGGACCAGGGCGATTTCGGAATCGAACTCATAGCCGGACAGACGCAGCTTTCCCGGAAGGCTGGCCACGATGCTCGCGGAACGCGGAGCGCGGGCGGCGGGGGCTTTGCCGCAATCCAGATGCCGCACCACGACAACTTTTTTCTTCGTTCCTGTGGCGAGAAGGAACTCCCACGGAAGCACGCGAAGCTCCCAGCCCTCTTCCTCTTTGGTAAACGGGATGGCGACCTCAATCAATCGCGCGTCGGAGAGCTGTTGAAGCGCGTCGCCGGTGAGGCCCATGGAGTCCAGGTCTTTGACGGCGCTTTCGGTTATCTGGCGCAATACCTCGGCGTCCGTGGCCCAGCGGATGCGGTTGCGCACGGTGTATGCCCACTTCACGGCCTTCTGCTGCAAATCTGACGGATGGGTCAGCGTGATCGAGACGCCGCCCTGCCCTCGAATCACGACAGGTTGAGGCGGGGCATCAACCGCGAGGGGAGCTTGCGGATCGATCTTCGACGTCATGATTCCTCCTGGGTCTACCTTATTATGATTATGCGGTCGGCCTAAAATGCGAGCGGAAAAAAGCTGTATTGGTTCGACGATCCTGTCCGCCGCGACTAGCGCCTATGCCGGCGCAGCGTGCGGTCCAGGAACGTACAAATAGTCGCCGAATTGGGGGCGCGGCCGGCTGCCTCCCATGGCGCTAATTCTCGCTTGGACATTCATGATCTGCCAAGCTCGTATGATTAAAGAGAATGATCTATACGTGCTACGAAATGGCCCGCGATTGCCGCGCGGATAAGCCCGAGGGATGGTCGCACTTCATTTCCAGTTACGTACCGCTGGTTCGCAAATTTCTGGCCCACTACGGCGGCGGAGATATCGAGCCGGTTCTGAAAGCGCTGCGCAATCCCGGCTCCAGCATGTTTCAGTCTGCAGAGCCTGCACCCGAACGCTGGTTCCTGGCCGAGTTGCGCCAAAAAGTGTTGGCGGAGATCCCCTTTTCAGCCGCGCAGATCGTCATCGATCTGGAGACGGTGGCCGAAGCCCTGGCGCCGTTGACCGTAGTGGAGAAGTTGGCGGCGTGGCTCGAAACCATGCGCTACGATCCGAAAGAGAGCGGCGCAATTCTCCGCATGTCGCCGGAGACGGTGGCGAAGATCCGCGATAGAGCCGAAGATTTGATTCGCGGCAAAGTGGACGCGTGGCGCCGCAATTTGCTCGCCGAAAACGGCCGTGCCCTGGGTGTTGAGGCCGCAGCCGCAAAGACCGGTGAATGTCTGCCGGTGAGGGCGTTTCTGGATGTGCTCGACGGGCGCGCCACATGGCGCGGGCGCGAGGAGATGGAGCGGCACGTCACGCGCTGCTGGCACTGCATCGACCATTTCTGCCGCATGGCGGAGGTAATCCAGGCGCTGCGCGGCGTGCAGCCGTTGACCGTGGAAGAGTCGGAGCCGCTTCGGATTCTGTTGGGAGTCCGCCCGGAAAGAGCACGCTGGAAGCGATTGGTCGGCCTGGGATAGAGTGGGGCGGGCCCATGGCCTGCCTTGTCCGAGCCGCTCCGGCGCTCGGAATCCGGGAGCCAATCTGCGAGCCAGATCGCCCTCCGTAAAAACAATCGGCAACGCTTTCGTCGTTTTCGCGCCCTAAAGCAACCTGCAAGCCTCGTCGAACGCCAGCCGCGGATTGCGCGGCATCAGCTTCGCTGCATCGCCGTGCCCAAGGTTGCACAGAAAATTCGATTTCACCGGTTCGCCGGCGAAGAACTCCGCATCCACTTTGGCGTTATCGAAGCCCGACATCGGCCCGCAATCGAGCCCCAATGCGCGCGCCGCCATGATGAAATAACCGCCTTGCAGCGTGCCGTTTCGCATCGCGGAGATTTGGGCAAGATCGGCATTGTTCGCGAAAATCTCGCGGCCTCCGGGGTAGTGGGGAAAGAGCTGCGGCAGGCGATCGTAAAACTTCGTGTCATAGGCAACAATGGCCGTCACCGGCGCTGCCAAGGTCTTGTCGACATTCGCCGGCATCAGGAACGGGCGCAGGCGCTCCTTGGCTTCCCGCGTACGCAGAAAAAGCACGCGCGCCGGGGAGCAGTTCATGCTGGTCGGCCCGAACTTCATCAGGTCGTAAAGGTCGCGCAGGGTTTCGTCGGTTACGGGCTGGTCCAGCCAGGCGGAATGAGTCCTTGCTTCGCGAAACAGCTGGTCCAGCGCTTCTTGGTTTATGGGTTGGCTCATGCCTTACCAGTTTGGCAAATCCGCCGCGGTTCAGGCGAGCCTGGCTGGCTTAAAACGCAGCGCCCCGCAGCGCCCGTCAAACTGTTCCCGACCTCGAAAACTGCCGCCGCAGCCAAATCTGAGCTTTCGTCAGGTCGTCCATTCCCAGCTCATGCCCGCCCTGGTCCCAGTACGCCTCAACTTCCGCTCCAAAGCTCGCCAATAGTTTCGCCAGCGCGTCACCTTCCCTGTATGGCACTATCGGGTCACGCCGTCCCGAGCCCACTAACACTTTTGTCGACCTAAGATCGGGCGTGGAATCCGGCATCAACGGGACCATGCCGCGGAACAGAATAGCGCCGGAAAGCAACTCCGGATGCAGCAACAAAAGGCTCGCGGCTATGTTCGCTCCATTGGAATAACCCACCGCCACCATCCTGTTCTGTGCAACGCCATAGCGCCTCGCCGCCGCCAGCGCGAAGTCATACAAGGCGTGAGTCTGCAGCTTCAGGTCGTCTATGTCGAACACGCCCTCCGCGAAGCGCCGGAAAAACCGCGGCATGTTACCCTCCAATACACGGCCTCTGGGGCTCAGTAACGAGGCGCCAGGGAGTAACTCACGGCCGAGCCCCAGTAAGTCGTCTTCATTTCCCCCTGTTCCGTGAAGCAGCAGCAGTGTTACGTCCAAATCCGGCGCGGTGGCGGGAATGAATCGATGAATGAACTCCAAGTCACGTTCCGCCATGATCAGTCTGCCTTCGCTATGGGCAACTTTACTTTGGGCAACACTTGTTCCAGCTCCGCGCGCGATGGCTCCAGCCACGCCGGCAGCACTAAGTGGGAACCTAACTCGTCGCCGGATTCGTCCACCGCAAAGCCCGGCGGATCGGTCGCAATCTCGAAGAGCACGCCGCCCGGCTCCCGAAAATAGATCGAATGAAAGTATTTCCGGTCGATCACCGGCGTCACGTTATAGCCGTCCAAAGTCAAAGCGTCGCGCCACAACACTTGCTGTTCGTCAGTCGGAGTGCGCCAAGCCACGTGGTGTACCGTCCCCACCGAAACGCGTCCCGGCCTTGCCGCCGGAGTGCACAGCACATCCACCACGCTTCCCTGCCCGGAAGAGACCGCATAACGGAAGCGGTTGTCTTGGCTGTCGGCCAGCCGGAAGCCCATGGATTCGGTAAGCAGCGCGGCGGTTCGTTCATAGCCTTCGACTGTCAGCGTCACGCGATGCAATCCTCGAATGGCGTATTCCAACGGGACCGGGCCGCGCCCCCAAGCGCGATCGGGATCGGCTTCCGGCGAGCGCACCAGTTCCAATTGCAGGCCGTCCGGATCGCTGAATGCCAGCCCGTCCTCAACCAGCGCCAAACCGCTCCGAGCGTATTCGATCCGTTTGTATTCGATACGATGATCCCGCAGACGCTTCTCCCAATAATCGAGCGCCCCGGCTGGAACGGCGAACGATGTTACTGTCACTTGACCGGCGCCGATTCGCCCTTTCGCCGCGCCGGGCCAGGGAAAGAAAGTAAGTATGGTTCCCGGGTGACCCTGACCGTCTCCGTAGTAAAGATGGTAAGTGGTCGGATCGTCGAAATTGACCGTGAGCTTGATCAGACGCAGTCCCAGAAAGCCCGTGTAATAATCGATATTCGTCTGCGGGTCGCCGGCTATCGCAGTTACATGATGGATTCCAGCAATCTTAGTCTTCATAGCAGCTATACTGTCACTCACTTATCGCGCCTGGGGAGTGATGACCAACTTAGACGCAGCCTTACCGCCGGCCAGGGCCTCATAGGCTTCCTTGGCTTGCGCCAGTGAGTAAGATTGCGTGGCCGGCGCCGCCAAAGCGCCGCAATCGAACCCCGGTTTGAGCTGGTCGAGTATGTCCGCCGACGATGCCAGGTCCCACTTCAACGAATCCACGCCATGCAGAGTCAGCTCCTCGTGGTAAAAGTCGATCAGGTCGAAGCTTACCCGGCGGTCGCCCGAACTGCTGATTTCCACCTGCCGCCCGCCCCTGCGCAGGCTTTTCAGGCACGGCTCAAACATGGGTCCGCCGACCGTATCGAACGCCAGGTCGGCGCCCTTCCCGCCGGTAAGGCGCAGCACGCTCTGAATCAGATCTTCCGCCAGGGTGTCGATGCTTTCGTCAGCCAGCGGCTCAGCCGGCTTGCGCATGTCCGCGCCGATTGTGCGCGCGCCTTTCCACTTTGCGATCTGGGTTGCCGCGCTACCCACCGCACCGGAAGCGCCCACTATCAAGATAGTCTCTCCGGTGCGGATAGCGGCCGCATGTACCAGCGCCAGCCACGCAGTCACGAAAGGAACGCCAATAGATCCGGCCTGCTCTAGCGTCAGAGAGTCGGGCTTCCGTCGAACCGCTGCCTCGGGCAGCAGCACATATTCGGCGTGGCAGCCATCCATCGTGAATCCCAAAGCGCCGCCGGTCACCCACACTTCGGCCCCTTTCAGATCGGCGCGCCCCTCGACCACAATCCCCGCGCCATCGCGCCCGGGAGTGCGCGGCAGCGTGGTATGCTTCAACGCCCCAGCGGCGTTCTTGACGTCGCTCGGATTCAGACCGGCGGACCAGACCTGCACCAGAACCTGGCCCTCGGCGGCGCGCGGTTTCTCCACATCGCACACTTGCAGATCCGCCGGCGGACCGAACTTTTCCATTCGAAGCGCTCGCATCGTTTCCATGAATATCCCTTTGGCCGCATTATCACATCTTTGCCGCCAGTCTTTGCCGCCAGTCCAACGCCGCTCCGGTCGTCCCGGCAGCCGCTTCGCCCTCCGGCGGCGCCGATACATGTGTTCCGCCCAACCCGCCCCACGCTATAATCCTTTGTGTAATGGATGTTTACGAAGAGCTTCTGCGCCTCCGCAGCCTGGGCCAGAAATGCGCGCTGGCGACCATTGTCGACGTGCGCGGCTCCATCCCCAGTTACGAAAGCGCCAAGCTTCTGGTGCGCGAAGACGGCTCCATGACCGGCACTATCGGCGGCGGCTGCGTCGAGGCCGAAGTGTGGAACGCCGCACGCGAGGTTATCGAAACGGAAAAGCCCAAGCATCTCACCTTCAACCTGGGGCAGGACGCGGCCTACGATAACGGCCTCATCTGCGGCGGCCAGTTGGATGTCTTCGTCGAGCCGGTGCTGCCCATCCCGCACGCCTTCATCTTCGGCGCCGGGCATATCTCGAAGAGTCTCTCCAAGGTGGCGACTCTCGCCGGGTTTGCCACAGTGGTCATCGACAACCGCGAGGCCTTCGCCAACCGCGAGCGCTTCCCCGAAGCCGCCGAAGTCTACGCCGAAGAATACGAAGAAGTTTTCCCCAAGCTGGTCATCAATGAGAGCAGCTATGTGATCATTGTCACCCGCGGTCACCGCGACGATATGCGCGTGCTTAAGCTGGCCATGGCCACGCAGGCACGCTACATTTCCATGATCGGCAGCAAACGCAAAGTGATCAATGTGATTCGCGAGTTGGAGCGCGAAGGCATGCCGCGCGAAGCGTTCGAGCGCATTCACGCACCCATGGGACTCGACATCGGCGCCATCTCGCCGGAAGAGATCGCCATTTCCGTGGCCGCGGAGATGATCGCCGTGCGCCGCAACGCCGCGTCCAACTGGCGCGCGCTTTCCATGTCGGTCTATGCCGGCGGCTCCATCCCGGCCGTGCTGCTTAAGTGAGCGCCGTGAGCGCCGCGGGAGTAATTCTAGCCGCCGGCGAATCGCGCCGCATGGGTTCTCCCAAAGCGCTGCTCCGCTACCACGGTCAAACTTTTCTCGATACGCTGATCTCGCTGTTTGCCCCACTGTGTTCGCCGGTGATCGTGGTGCTTGGCGCCAACGCGGATGAGATCCGCAACGGGCTGTCTTGGAACAACGCGCCGAATAACGCGCCCGAAGCCGCGAGCCGTGCCACATTCGTAATCAATCCCGATTACCTCACCGGCCAGACCAGCTCCATGCAATGCGGCCTGCGCGCTGTCCCCGCCAGCGCCGAAGGCATTTTGTTCACCCTGGCCGACCACCCGGCGGTGGCCGCGTCCACCATCTACGCGCTGGCCGCCCAGCCGCGTCCGCTCATTCGCGTGCCGCGCTTTGAAGGCCGCCGCGGCCATCCGGTCTGGTTTTCGCGCGCGCTCATCGCGGAGTTTCTGGCGCTGCCCGCCCACGGCGCCGCGCGCGACGTCGTCTACAGTCATGTGGATGAAACCGAGTACCTCGATGTGAACGACCGCGGCGTCGTCGCCGACATCGACGACCCTGCCGCCTACCGCGCGCTCATCGGAGCCGGAGCATGACCGCCGCTAAAGTGGCGAAGCTGGCAGGCGGCGCCCTGGCGCTTTTGATAGTGCTGGGCGTGGTCGCCCCCTACATCACCGCCGATCGATATGGCGAGCGCCTGAAAGGCTCCCTGGAACGCGCGCTCGGGCGCCGCGTCGATCTGAAATCCAAGGTCACTTTCAGCCTGCTCCACGGGCCCGCCTTCCGCGTCGCCGGCAAAGACAGCTCCGGCGTGGTGATTCACGAAGACCCGTCCCTGGGCATCGAGCCGGTTGCCTACGTGGGCGCCCTCGAGGTCCGCCCCAGTCTGTGGCATCTTCTCTTCGGCAGCTTCGTCATCGCGTCCATTCGCCTCGAAGACGCCAGCGTCAATCTCACCAAGTCGGGCCCGGCCTCCGAGTGGGGCCGCTGGAACTTTGCCTCCATCGTGAACCCCGCGGTGATGCACGAGCTGCCGGCGATTCACGTCCGCAACGGCCGCATCAATTTCAAGTTCGGCGACGATAAGTCCGGCTTCTATCTCGCCGAGGCCAATTTCGACGTCTCACCGCCCGGCGCCATCGGCAGCGGCTGGGACGTAGCCCTTTCCGCCAAGCTCGAGCGCACCGACCGCGCCGCTCTCGGCCTTGGCGATTTCACCCTCAAAGGGCGCTGGTACGTTGCGCCGGAACGCGTCGATCTGCGCCTCGAGCTCAACGATACCGGCCTCGACGAGCTCACCGCCCTGATACGCGGGCAGTCCGGCGGCATCCACGGCGCCGTCACTTCGCGCTTCCATCTGGCCGGACCCGTCAACCACATCGGCATCGAAGGCCGCCTGAATATCGAAGACGTTCACCGCTGGGACCTGCTGCCCTCCCAGAGCCGCGGCTGGCCGCTCGACATTCGCGGCCAGCTCAATCTGTTGACGCAGGTGCTCGAGCTGCAATCGAACTCCGCGCGCGACGTTCCGCTGCCCCTCTTCGTGCGCTTCCGCGTTTCCGATTACCTTACGCGGCCGCACTGGGCCGTGGCCGTCAATTGGAATCAATTCCCCTGCGATCCGCTGATGCAGCTGGCGCGCGATATGGGCGCCCAGCTTCCGCCCAGGCTGCAGTTAGGCGGCACGGTGGATGGCGCCATCGGCTACTCCGGCGAGGGCAGTTTTCAGGGCACGCTGGGCTTCCACAACGCCGCCGTCACCATTCCCGATTCGCCGCCAGTGCGCTTCGAGCATGCCTATCTGGTGATGGACCACAGCCACGTGCGCCTCTCTCCCGCGGAAGTGCGCACAGGCGACGACGATCGCGCGGAGATTGAAGCCGACTACGCCATCGACGGCGGCACGCTCGATCTTTCCATCGTCACCGAATCCATGAAAGTGTCCTCATTGCGGTCCCAAGTTGCGCTCGCCGCCGTGCCGTGGCTCGAGCAGGTCAAGACCGGCGAATGGAGCGGCCAGTTGCACTATCGCCGCGAGCCGGCGCATGCAGGCTGGACCGGCGACCTGGAAGTGAAGGACGCGCAGATCGATGTGCCCGGCCTCGCCGACCCGCTCCAGTTGGGCGCCGCGCACGCTCACATCGATGGCGCGCGCCTGGCGCTCGACGGCATCGACGCGCAAGCCGGCAAGCTGGCATTCACGGGAGAGTATCGGTACGACCCCGCAGCCGCCCGCCCGCATCGCATCAACCTGCAGGCGGACGCGCTCGATGCGGCCGATATCGAAGCCGAGTTCATGCCCACGCTCCGCCGCAATACCAGCCTGATCGCGCGCGCATTACGCCGCGCGGCTCTTCCCGATTGGCTCAGCGGACGCAGCGCGGAAGGCGCCATATCGGTGGACGATCTGACGCTCGCGGGTTCGCATCTCGCGCACGTGCGCGGCCACCTGATTTGGGATGAAGCACGCGTAGAGTTAGACGGGCTACAGGCCAGTGTGGACCGCGCAGCGCTCACCGGCAGGCTGGCCGTGAATCTGCGCGGCAACCGCCCGGCGTACAAACTCACCGCGAGGTTAAGGGGATGGGAGTGGCAATCCGGGAGTCTCAATGCCCAAGGCACGCTGGAAACCTCGGGCGTGGGCGCGCAGCTCATGGCGAATCTCACCTCCGAAGGCGCACTCAGCGGAACGGCTCTCGATCTGGGAACGCCGCTCGCCTGGCGCTGCATCTCCGGCAGCTTCACTCTAGCTTGGCCGGAGGCGGCGGCGCCCAAGCTAAGGCTGACCGCGCTCAACCTGCGCAACGGCGACGAGAGCTACACCGGGCAGGGCGCGACGCAGGAAAACGGCCGCCTGGTCTTATTGGTAAGCAACGGCAACAAAGAGATGCGCATCAGCGGTCCCCCCGGCAGACTGAAAGTGGATGAAGCCAACGACCACTAAGAAGTAACTAGTGTCACCGGCCGCCCGCGCCTCTCCAGCGAGACGGGCGGCCTTCGAATTAGCCCCTGTCCGCCCCGCTCTATTGCCCCAGCGTCACCCTTAAGACTTGCGTATCGCCGTTGTGGATCTCAACCGTCTTCACGCTTTGCGATCCATTCTTCTGAACCGAAATCTTGTACGTACCCGGAGCCAGGGAAAGCTGCGCCGGCGTGGTCTCGGGCACAGGTCTTCCATTCACCAGGATGCTGGCGCCCGGAGGCGTGGAGCTCAGCATCAGAACACCATTGAAAGCGTGGAGAATCACGGCTGGCAGCTCCATGGATTCCGAGCCGACGGTGACGTCGCGATGCTCGATCTGATAGCCCGGCAATGTGAATGCTATGGTGTGGTGGCCGGGGGCGGCGATGAGTGGGCAGGGCGTGGTGCAGGCCTGGTCTGCGTGTCCATCGAGCGTAGCCGTAGCGCCCCCCGGACTGGTGATCACCATCACCGGCTGCGGTCCCGCGGCACGGGACTGCTGCGCCGGTTGCCTGCGCACGGGGATTTCGGGCGCCGCCTTCTGGATTTGGACGGGCTGCCGCTGCACCGGCTTGGGCACGTCCTCGGGTTGCGCCGGCGGTTGCACAGGCGGAGTCTGCTCAGGCGGACGCTCCTGCTTGGCCGCCGCGGTCTCATCCGGCGGCTTCGGTTCCGCTGCTGCCCCGGTCGACCCGCTTTCCCCGGATGGCATCGGACTCGGCTTGCTCTCACTCTGGCCCGTCGTGCCCTGCGCCGCCGTCTGAGCCGCACTCTGCGCGGTCGTACCCTGCGCCGTATTCTGCGTGTCGGCCGCCTGCGTGTTTCCCGTGGCGGCTGTCGCCGGCGGCGGCTTGGGCTGCGTGGTCTCGGCGGTATGCGGCGCAGATGGCTGTCCGGCCTGCCAACCGATCAGCGCCAGCAGCGCCGCGGCCATGAGAATCGCCGCCAGAAAAGGCAGAAAGCCCGACTTGCGCTTCTGGCCGCGATCCACCGTGGCCGTTCCGCCGCCACGAACAGGGCGGCGTCCGGGCGGCAGGGTGACGGCCGGTTGCACGCTTTCCGCCATGGTCGGCGCGTTCAGGCTGCCTCCGCGCGGCATGGGCTTCCAACCCTTCGTGGCCGTGCAGGCTTTTTCCAGCGCGTCGATGAATTCGCTGCACGTGCGGTAGCGCGCATCCGCTTTCTTGGCGAGCCCCTTGCGCAGCGCGTTTTCGATGGGGCCGCTCAGGGTCGAGTTGATGCGGTGCGGCGCCACCGGCTCTTCGGCCACGATCTTGTAGACCACCGTGGTCAGGTGCTCGCCAGTGTAAGGCTTCTCGCCCGTGAGCATCTCAAACGCGATGACGGCCAGCGAGAATTGGTCCGAGCGGCCATCCACTGCCTGGCCCTGCACCTGCTCCGGCGACATGTAATGCGGCGTCCCCACGATGGAGCCCGTCATGGTGAACTGCTCGGCGGCGGTAATCTTGGCGATTCCGAAATCCGTGATCTTGGCCGTGCCATCGCCCGCGATCATGATGTTCGCGGGTTTGATGTCGCGGTGAACGATGCCTTTGGAGTGCGCGTAGTCGAGCGCCGCGGCGGTCTGCGCCAGGATGCCGAACATCCGGTTCGCGGCCAGCGGTTGGGCATCGGAGAGAAGCTGATCGAGCGTCGGCCCATCCACGAATTCCATGGCGATATAGGCCAGCTCGCCCTGCTGCTCCACATCGTAGATGGTGACAATGCCGGGATGCGAGAGCATGCCCGCCGAGCGGGCTTCGCGAAACAGGCGCTCGCGCAGGCGCTCCTGCTCATCGGGCTTGCGCGGCCCGCCTAACTGAATCGTCTTGATCGCCACCGGGCGCCCGATGTTCGGATCGATCGCGTGATAGACCACGCCCATGGCGCCGCGGCCCAGTTCCCTGACGATCTTATACCGGCCGATGCGGTCCATTCAGTTTATGAATAGCATAGCGTACGTAAGTTAACGAAGTTTGGGTGGCGCGGGAGGCCGCGGCCAAATGCTGCGCCGGATCGTTCCGGGGTCCCAGATCGAAGCTCCGTGGAGCTCTGGTACGATCGGCGCCTCTCGGTATATTGTTGTATATCGCCTCCTGCATCCTTCGATGACACGACCAATGAGCTGGCGTGACCGATGAGCCGGCGTAACCAATGAGCCCTCAAACCGGGACCGAACCAATCGAGCAAGCGATCGAAGCGCCGCACTGGAGCCTCGGCTCACGCGTCGCCTTCCGCGGCGATGTTGGAACCGTATAATTGACTCTTCCCTCGGCTCTCTTCTTGCGGGAATCACCCGTTGGGCTGCCGGGCTTGCCGTGCGGACTGGTGACCGCGCCCGGCGCACTTAGTCCCTTTCCATATTGCATTGCGGACTGTGTTGCTCGCTATATCATTGGCAATTGAAGTTGTTGATCGCGGCCCCATGGAACGGATCGAAAAGGAAGTACTGCCGCGGACCACGGCCTAGACAGATCATCGATGATGTATGATATACATCATGCGGCGGACCCAACTTTATCTCGACGATCATCTCTGGAATGCCCTACATGCCCACGCCCGGAATCGAAAGACCAGCGTCTCGGAACTTGTGCGAGAAGCCGTTCGCGATCGATACTTCGGCAAGCGGGACGAACAGAGGAAAGCAATGCTGGAGTTCGTAGGAATTGGTCATGATCGCTCCCAACCTCTCGATGCCGTGGAGTATGTTCGAAGCCTCCGCCGGGGCACGCGTTTAGATCGGCTTCACGAGCGATGACCGTTCTCGTCGATTCCGACATCCTGATAGAGGTCTCTCGTGGCAGAGATGCGGACATCGTCTCAAGATGGATAGATTTGAGCAACTCCGACGCCGCCGTCCTATATTCGCCCGTTAGTGTGGCGGAACTGTGGGCCGGCGCGCGGCCAAAGGAGTACGCTGCCCTCAATAATCTCTTCCAGGCGTTGACCTGTGCTCCCGTCGACGAGTGGACGGGGCGTCAGGCCGGCGCGTATCTTCGGCAATACCGGCGCAGTCACGGCATCGAAGTAGCGGACGCCTTGATCGCTGGCGGCGCCGTAGCGAACCGCGCTGAATTGTGGACGCGGAACCGCAAACATTATCCGATGAAAGACATTTCCTTTTTCGATAAGATTTCGGCTTAGTAACGGTCAATCGGCTTCAGTCGGCCAATGGCCGTCGAACCCGCACACTTCGTTCGACAAAGCTTATCTACAGAAGTTCGCCAGCGCACCGAGACACTTAGAGCGCGCCGCGAAAGATTGAAGGACAGGGCTTGCTCGTAAGATCTGGCTTGCTTTCGCGCCGAACGCCCAGGTTCCCAGCCCAAGCCGCAAGCGTGTCGTCAATACTTGCGACCGGGCGTTCGCCCCGCATTGACGAGTTTGATCTAAATCAGGCGCTCAACTTTTTCTTGGACACAAACGATACCACCTTGTGCTCGGAACGGCGTTGCCGTCTCTTCGCGGCAGCAAGGATTGCCTTAACATCGAAACGGTACTTGACCGCTTCCTCCTCGCGAACGCGTCGGACTTCATCAATGATGGGGTCCCTCGCCATGACCTATTCTCCCATGAGTTCTTCCGGTGTGCAGATAACTGGACATTCAAATCCGTGCTCACGGCAGATCCAGGCAAGCGCCTTGGCAATCGCCGCATTCGCAATGTGCACGCAATTCCACGTTACTAAGAAACTCATTCCGTGCACCGCCGCAATGGCGTCAGGCGTAATGTCCAACAGTGGAAGGTCCTGGATCGCTTTCAGCCATTCATGCGCCGCGGCGGGGTCTCCTGCGCTGGCTTCGTCAATGACGAGTTGTGAGATGTAAATCTGGAAGGCGCCGGTTCGTTTTTCCCGCCATTCCCTGGTGATCTGCTGGTGGCCCGCGACTATCAGATCCCGGCTTGGCCGCGATGTCAGGTAGCTCGGAACCGTCGTCTCCAAATATAGCCGCGGCTTCATCCCTTGATCTTAACCAGTCTGAAATCGCGGATCGGCAATGAAGGAATTCGCCATGCGCACCACGCCGCAAAAACGGGCGCTGAAAAACTACCGGAAGCGTCTCAACCAACGAGGGATGGCACGGTTCGAGGTCCTGGGACTTGACGGCGATCGAGACTTAATCCGGTCGCTCGCAAAGCG
>JBEKNN010000147.1:0-22676 GCA_049522755.1 Bryobacteraceae bacterium
GACCATATCCGCGTGGACTACTACGGCACGCCAACGCCGCTGAGCCAGGTTGCCAATCTGCACGTACCGGAACCGTCGCTGATCACCATCCAGCCTTGGGACGTGTCGCAGATCGGGCCGATCGAGGGCGATTCGCTCGTCGGATCTTGGACTGAACCCGGCCAACGACGGCAAGGTGGTGCGGCTGCCCATTCCACCGCTTACCGAGGAGCGCCGCAAGGAGCTGGTCAAGAAACTGCACGGCGTGGCCGAGCATCATCGCGTCTCGGTGCGCAACATCCGCCGCGACGGCAACGAGGCGGTGAAGAAGCTGCTCAAGGATAAGAAGATGGCCGAGGACGACGAGAAGCGCGCCCTGGATGAGATCCAGAAGCTGACCGATACCTACATGCAGAAGATCGACGCGGCGGCCAAGACTAAGGAAAAGGATATTCTAGAGATCAAGTAGCATGAAAGCCGTTTTGCTCTGCGCCGCCATGGCGCTGCCATCGATCGCCCAGCCCACCGCGCACGACATTCTCGCGGCGGCCCGGGCGGCTCTGGGCGGCAGCAAGGTTGCCGCCATCCAAACCATCGCGGTGTGGGGGCCCGATCAGCGCAGCGGCGAGGCCGGCGAGGTGGCTCTGAGCATGGAACTCACCGGCAAGTTCCTGCGCGAGAAAACGTCGCTGTCCAACGGCGGCCAGATCACGAAGATGGGACTGGGCGAGGACGGCGTCGGCGCGGTGGGCGGCGGAATGCCGGGCGACGACGGGGGTCCGGCCCTGGGGCTCAACGTGGCGGAAGGGCTGAATGGCGACGACTATTGGGTGAAGAACGCCGGCGGGCCGTCGATCAACAGCAACGCGCCGGAGGCGGCTGCGGCCGCGCGCAAGCGGGCATTTGTGGAGACCTTCGCACGTTATGCGATTGCTTTCACGCTGGCGGCGCCGGTGAACTTTCCGGTCGCCTTCACTTACGCGGGCCAGGTGGAAGCGCCCGGCGGAATGGCCGACGCGATCGAAGGCAAAGGTCCCAACGGGTTCCTGATTCACCTGTTCATCGACGCCAAGACGCATGTGCCGCTGATGATCGATTACCTCAACGGTCAGCAGAATGTGCAGTTGTGGCTGAAGAACTACAAGGCGGAAGACGGCATACTGCTGCCGCACGCGATGGCTTGGATCACGGACGGCAATCTCACCGAGGAATTCCACGCGCAGCGGTTCAAGATTAACGCTAAGTTTCCGGCGGGGCGATTTCAGAAGTAGAGCGGACGGCTTTTGCGGCGGGCCTTACCTGCCCATGAAGGCCGCGCCGGCTACGCTTCCGATCGACTCTTCAGGTCTTCCCCGGCCTTACGATCGGCATGGGGATGTCGAGATTGTGCCGCACTGGGTTGATGGTGTTGCCGAAAATCAGGTCCTTCAATCCGCCGTGGGAAGTGGGCGCCTGTACACTCCACTGCTGAGCGTTCGGCCAGTTGACCCGGCTCTAACATTCCTGCATCCGTTTTTGTCCGATCATGCTGGCCGGGGCTCAGGGGAGGCGCAGTCGCCATTTCTCAGGATCCCGGGACGTGTGAAGCCCGGCGTAAACCGTCACTGCCGTTTCCGCGTACTCGAAGAAGATGGCATAAGGAAATCGCCGTATCAAGGCCCGGCGGTACTCCTCATGAACGCGGGCATAGATCGCGGGTTGCCGGCGAATGCGCTCCATGGACGCATCGACCGCACTCAAATACTCCTCGCCAAGCCCTACTCGGCGACTCTCATACCAAACATAAGCTTCAGTTATGTCGAGTTCGGCTTCTGGCGCAACAACCAGTTCAGCGGCCATACCGGGCGCGCGCCCTTTGTTTCACATCTTCCCAGGACAGTCCCGAGGCCGGGTTTTTTAAAAGATTCGCTTTTCTGCGCGCCAGTTCGTGTTTCTGCCAGTCGTGGACCGGCGCCGCTTCTGGCGTCCCCGCAAGGTCGTCCCACAGATCTTCGACGAGTTGAAGTTTCTCCGCTGGGCTTAGATCAAAGATCGACGATTCAGCGCCGTTCATTCGGAAGTCTCCAATGTCAATTCTCTCAAAACCTTGGGCCACTTGCCTGCGTAACACACGAATAGCCGACTCAGGTCTTCCCCGGCCGCACGATCAGCATCGGGATATCGAGATCGTGCCGCACCGGGTTGATGGTGTTGCCGAAAATCAGGTCCTTGAATCCGCCGTGCCCGTGGGCGCCCATAATCACCAGGTCGGGGTGGATTTCGTGGGCGTAGCGCACAATTTCCCGTTTGGGCGACGATGAATGGCAGATGGCGGT
This sequence comes from Bryobacteraceae bacterium, assembly GCA_049522755.1. Classification (GTDB taxonomy): domain Bacteria; phylum Acidobacteriota; class Terriglobia; order Bryobacterales; family Bryobacteraceae; genus PALSA-243. The sequence continues at coordinate 2,295 of JBEKNN010000147.1, forward strand.
TTCCACCGGAATACCCTGTTCGCGGAACGACCGCGCGATCTTCTCCAGGTAGGCTTCGCCCAATTCCACTTCGGCGGTGGAAGCATCCGGTCCATACACCTGGCTGGTAACGCCCTCCTCCACGTGCAGCAGGAAAATCTTGGCGCCGTGAGAGCGGGCCATGGCGGCCGCATGGTTGACGGCAAGCCGGTCGAGATCGGTGTGGTCCAGCGGCACAAGTATCCGCTGGTAGATGGGGGCGGCAGCGGCGGTGGCCTCAGCGGCGGCGGCTTCCGGCAGCGTGACGGGGGCCAGCCCATAGCTGACGCGGCGCGTTATATAAGGCTCAACCGTTACCCATACCAGCAGCAGCAACAGCCCGGTTCCAACCGGAATCACCACCAGCCAGATCGCCGGACGCCACCGGCCGGCGCTGTCCATCCAGCCGGAGATGGTCTGCACCGCAAGCGCGAAATTGAGCCCCAGGATAATTGCCGCGCTAGCCCATGCGAGCGCATTGACCCACGCGCGGTTTGCGAATGCGCCCATGCGGTTGCGGTCGCTGGTGAAGTGGATCAGCGGGATGATGGCGAACGGAAGCTGCATGCTCAGCACGCACTGGCTGAGCAGCAGCAGCTGTAGCGTGGATTGCTCGCCGGCGAAATAGATAGTCAGGGCGGCGGGGACGATCGCCAGAGAGCGCGTGATAATGCGCCGCAGCCACGGCCGCACGCGGAGGTTGAGGAACCCTTCCATCACTACCTGGCCGGCCAGGGTTCCGGTAAGCGTGGAGGATTGGCCGGAGCAGATCAGCGCGATGGCGAAAATCACGCTGGCCATGCCGACGCCCAGCAGCGGCGTGAGCAGCCGGTACGCCTGCTGAATTTCCGTCACTACGATGCCGTGCTTGAAGAAGACCGCGGCCGACATCACCAGGATGCCGATGTTCACGAACATGGCGCCGTTGAGCGCCACTACCGAATCGATCAGGTTGTAGCGGCACGCCGCGCGCTTGGCGCCCTCATCGTGGGCGATGTGCCGCGTCTGCACCAGGGCCGAATGCAGGTACATATTGTGCGGCATCACGGTGGCGCCCAAAATGGTGATGGCCAGATAGAGGCTCTGGCCGTTGAGCCGCGGCATCAGGCCGGTGGCCAGCTCCGCAAAAGCCGGCTTGGCCCAGATCACTTCCACGCAGAAGCAGCCGGCGATAATCGCAATCAGCGCGAGGACGAACGCTTCCAGCGTGCGGATGCCGAAACTCTGGAACCACAGCAGCAGCAGCGTATCGAGGGCGGTCAGCAGCACTCCCCAGAGCAATGGAATGCCAAACAGCAGATTGAGTCCGATGGCGGCGCCCAGCACTTCGGCCAGGTCGCACGCGCCGATGGCGATTTCGCAGAGAACCCACAACGCCACGTTGACCTGGCGCGGATACCGCTCGCGACAGGCCTGCGCCAGGTCGCGGCCGGCCACAATGCCCAGGCGCGCGCTCAGCGTCTGCAGCAGAATCGCCATGGCGTTCGACATCACCAGCACCCAAAGCAGCCGGTAGCCGAAACGCGCGCCGCCTTCGAGGTCGGTCGCCCAATTGCCGGGGTCCATGTAGCCGACGCTCACCAGGTAGGCCGGGCCGGCGAAGGCGAACATGCGCCGCCAGAAAGATGGCTGCGACGTGGCCACGCTGGCGTGTACGTCGGCCAGCGAGCGCGATCGCTGACGCAATTGTTCGGTGGGCGTCACTGATCTTAATTATGCGGGATAAGAGGCTTATGCGGGAAACGCGGCGGGGTGGCGTTCCGGGTCCTCAAGCACAGGGAAAACGACGCGGAACACGCTCCCCTGCCCCGGCGCGCTCTCTACGGAAATCTCACCATGAAGCGCGCGAATGATGCCCAATGCGGCTGCCAGACCGAGCCCGCGGCCGGTGAACTTGGTGGTGAAGAACGGGTCGAAGATGCGCGCCCTGGTGGCGTCGTCCATACCGCAGCCGTCGTCCTTGACTTCGAATACCAACCGCCGCTCGCCGCCGGACGCGGACGCCGCGGTGGCGATGACTACCGTGCCCGGCCGTTCTCCGATGGCTTCGGCGGCGTTGATGATGAGGTTCATCACCAGCTGCTGCATCTGCGAACGGTCGCCTTCAATCCGGGGAAGCCCATCGGTGAGCAGCAGCTTCAGCTCGACGGCGCGGGCTATCGAAACGCGGATCAGCGGAACAATTTCGCGGACTTGCTGCGAAAGGTCCAACTGTTCCAGAACAAAGGCGCCCTTTCCGGCATACGCCAGCATCTGGCTCACCAGCAGCGCGGCGCGCTCGCTGGCGCGCAGCACTTCGGCGATGCGCTCCTGCGCCCCCTCGGGAGTACGCATCTGCAGCGCCAGGCTGGCGTTGCCCATGATGCCGGTGAGCAGGTTATTGAAGTCGTGCGCCAGGCCGCCGGCCAGCACGCCCAGGCTTTCCAGCTTCTGGGTTTGCGTGAGGCGGTGTTCGAATTGCTTGCGCTCGGTGATGTCGCGCGCAATATAGGATGCGCCGTGCAGGCTGCCATCGTTGTTGTGAATCGGCGAAATGGTCAGCGCCACCTCGATCTGCGAGCCGTCTCTTCGCTTGCGGACCGTTTCAAACGTCTTCACACGGCCGCCGCACTGAATGAGCGCGATCATCTCGGCTTCTTCCCGGACGCGCTCGGCGGGCGTGAGAGTCGAAATCGGCTTGCCAACGACCTCTTCCGCCGTGTATCCGAATATGTCCTCGGCGGCGCGGTTCCAGCTTGCGATGTTGCCGTTGAGGTCTATGGAGACAATGGCGTCGTCGGACGATTCCACAATGGCGCGGAGCTGTGCGGCGAACCGTTGTTCGCGTTCCCGCCGGGCGGCTTCGGCGTCGATATAGGCGAGCCGTTCTTCGGCGTGCCGGCGCGATTGGCGCAGGGCTTCCATCATCCAGATGACCAGGAACGAGGCCACCAGGTAAGGAACCAGCCCGATCGACTCGCTGTCGGACTCCAGGCGCCCGCCGCCGAAGAGGAAACTCCCGGCGATTGCGCCGGCGATCGTCCCCACGATGCTCGGCCCGGACCCGAAATACCGCGCCGAGACGATGATGGCGACTGTGACCGTTAAGAGTGGAAAGCGCGCGCCCAGCCACGGGTTGAGGGCCATGCGTATCGCCAGGGCGATAAACACACTCGCAAGCGCGCTGGTATAACGGCCAAATCTGGAATCCTTCAAAATAACCGCCCCAAAGCGGCCAATTTCTTATCATAGCGTGCGCAATGTAATATTCTTTACTTACGGAACGAAAACTGCGCTTGACCGGCAGCCATCGCCGCCGAAACTACAATGGAATTGAAAGGAGAACGCCAATTTTGACGAGCCTGTCAGACAAGCATTGCGTCCCTTGCCGTGGCGGCGTGCCGCCGCTACAAGGCGAGGAACTGGAAAAGATGAAATCCCATGTACCTGGCTGGCACGTAGTGGATGGCCACCATCTCTTCAAGGGATACGCCTTTCCCAATTTTGTTACGGCGCTGGCGTTCGTTAATCGCGCCGGCGAGACCGCGGAGCGGGAAGGGCATCATCCCGACCTCTATCTGGCATGGGGAAAAGTGGAAGTGAAGATCTGGACCCACAAGATCGACGGGCTCACGGAGAGCGATTTTATTCTGGCGGCCAAGCTCGATCGCTTATTTGAAAGTTGAGATGTCGCCCGGAGCACTTCTCGACGCAGTTCTCGAAACCCGGAGCCGATAGCCCCGAATCCCGCGGCGAGCGAACTACTGTCCGGTAGCCTTCTTGCGGTCCTGATCGATGCGGCTAATGTAGCGAAGCGTTTCCGCGTAAGGCGGCAGGCCTTTGTACTTCGCTACCGCGCCCGGACCCGCGTTGTACGCGGCCAGCGCGTGCCATAATGCGCCGTTATAAATCTGCAGCAGATCGCGCAGGTATCGCGCGCCGGCGTCGGCGTTCTGCGCGGGATCTCTCGGGTCCGCGCCCAACGTCTGCGCGGTCCCGGGCATAAGCTGCATCAACCCGATGGCGCCTTTCGGCGACACAACTTGTGGCTGAAAACCCGATTCCGCGCGCATCACGCTACGCACCAGCCAGCGCGGCAGCCCGTACTTGTCAGCGGCCTGGTCGGCGAGCTCCGCGGGCGTCAGCGCCGGTTTGGACTCCACGGCGACAACCGGAACCGGTTCCACCACTGGAGCGGGCGGCGGAGGCGGCGTGTAATCGTCGGCCTCAAAACGCTGCACCTGTGACGCGCCCATCTCGGCGAACGAATCGCCCATATAGAGCCGGATCTTGTCGCCTGTGGATTCGTGGGTGGTTTCGTGCCGGTCGACGTGCATCCGCGCGCCGCTCGCCAGCACGGCGTACTCCCCGGCGAACGCCACCGGCGCTAGGGATACGAATGACGCTAAAGACACAAATATGGCTACGAAACGCATCGGCTTCTACCATTGTGACGCATCTGCGGGCAAAAGCGTGGAGTGGGGCGCAAAAGTGGGCGCGACGCCGCCTTCGAATGGATGCCCCGCACGTCCGGTTAGGAGACGGGAGGCAGGCGGGTCTCTGTCGCCTGCCTCCCCCCTCCGCCAGCTCTGTGGACGCTACTTGCCTACTAATACGATGGAGAACGAGCCGGGAATCATCACGGGACGGGCGCCGCGGCCACCCTTCTTCGACGCATCTGCCGGCGCATCCGCGGGCGCCGCCGGCGGTGGACCGTATTCGGCGGAGATTAGCAGAATGTGACCGGTCTTGGCGTCAACGGTCATGGTTCTGGCGCGCGGCATGGTCTTCAGGTTCTGCTCCACCACGAAGCTGGTGGGGCTGTTTTCCTTGATGATGGTCAGCGTGCCGTCGCCGCCGTTCGAGCTGAAGGCTTCCATCGTCTTGGGGTTGAATCCGGCGCCATCCGTACCGGGGCCGATCGGCAGGCTGGTGATGACTTTGCCGTCTTCGGAATTGAGCATCACCATGGATGGCGGCGTGTGGCAGGAGGCGAAGAGAATGTGATTCTTCGCGTCAAAGCCCAGGCCGCCCGGTGAAAGACCCTTCGTGCCGAGGTCGTAATGCGCGATGACTTTGAGATCCTTGGTATCCACCGCGGCGATCTGATCCATGTCTTCCAGGTCGATGAACATCTTGCCCTTGCCGTCGCTCTGGGCCTGTTCCGGCGCGCCGCCTAAGTCGAGTGTGCCGACGATGGAGCCATCCTTCGCGTCGATCACCGTAGCGTTCGGCTGGCTGTGGCTGAAAATCCAGACGCGCTGGTTATACGGATCGAAGAGAATGCCGTCGGGGTTGCCTTGCACGTCGATGGTCTTGATGGTCGCCAGGGTCTTAGTGTCGAACATCAAGACCGGTTTGCTGCTGGCGAAGCCGTGACCGGACTTGGGATCGACGGCGGCCCCGTGCCCGGCGTACTTGGCGACCTCGCCAACCGGTTCGAGGGTATCGAGATTGAAGACCGAGACTCGCGGATTGGTTTGCGAGCGCGGAATGTACAAGCGGCGTCCGGCTTCGTCCGCATAGACATAGTCGGAACCGCCCTCGCCGCCTACCTTGGCGATCTTCAATACCTTATATGGTCCATCGGTCTGAGCAAATGCGATGGCCCCCGCCAACGCGATGGCTGCGGCCAGCGCCGAACTTAAGATCCAAGACTTTTTCATCGTTTGAACTCCTTTCCATCAATCCTGTTTACCGGACATCGAGGCGTTCCGCCGGCGGCTATTAATCGAACGGCTTCGGCGGAAGCAGGAACTGCATACCGAAATAGCCGACGAAATAAGGCTGGCCATTATGCGCGTCGACCACGCTTCGTCCCGCCATCAGCAAGAGTATGAATGGCGGCCGCAATTTGTACCGCGCTCCCGCATCTATCGTTTGCTGGTTGTTTGAACTGTTGTACGTTCCAAGCCCGTAGAACTCGGCGTCCAACTCCAGCTTCTTCGACACGTCGTGCCCCACTACAAAACCTGCGAGCCACCCGTCCGGCCCTCGATGAACCAAGTTGTAACCGACCTCCCAGTTCACATCGATCGGCCCCAGCTTTTTTGAAAATTCCACGGGCAAGATAAGGCTCGCGCCGGGCGGAGTGATGCCTCGTTGAACCGAATGGTCGGGATTGTTGATCGAAACCTGCGGGAAGATGGATATTGAGAGGTCGGTTGTCTTGTTTTCGTAGAAGCGCCATTTCACGCCCAGTTGATCTTGCCCCACGCCATATTTTGCGGCATTTGCGCCGTCCTTTACGCGCAGCCACGCATTCTCGTAGGTCAGTTGGATTCGATCGCCCAGGCCGTAATTGATATCGACGTCCGGCGTGTGAGTCGTCGACGTGCCGTCGTATAAGAACGGCATGTACCCCAGATTGATTTCCCAATTCCGATTGCCGGGCGTTCCCGGATCATTCGTGTAATACGGCGGCCCGCCCTGCGCGCGCAGTTGCGAGGGAGCGAGCAGGGAAAGACCAGCCAACGCCAGCGCGGCAGCATAGCCCGTCCTGCGTCTGTTTATCGAAATGGAGATTCCAGCCCATTCTGCACCGTGGGCTTTAACGGCGCGGTGTTGTGCGGCGGCGCGCCGCTCCGTGCGAAAGCTAAAGCGAGACATATCGAGACCGGCGAACGAACGGAACCGCAGCATTGGGAAAGTCTAGTATAGATGGCGGCAGATGAACGGAGGATGAACGGCGATGGCGGGGCCGGCCGCGAAACTGCCCGCACGGGCTCGATAGCGGCCTAAACCACCAGCGCCTCCACCTCGCCTGCGTGGACCGCCGTGCCGGCATCCGCAAAAGCCGTTCGCACATAGGCCATCGCCGCGACCTTGCCCGATCGCGGCGAATAGACCGCGGAGGTAATCTCGCCCGCATCCGCATCGCCCGCTTTCAGTTTGGTTCCCGCCGCCAACGGCTCGGCGCCATCCACTTCCAGCCGCACCAGTTTCTTGTTCACATGTCCCTGCGCGCGGATGCGCTCCACAATCTCCTGTCCCAGATAGCAGCCCTTATTGAAGCTGATCGCGTGCATCTGCTGGGTTTCCTGCGGCAGCGACATTTCGCGGATGTCCTCGCCGTAGCGCGGCTTGCCGTTCTCAATGCGGACCACGCGCGCATCCTCCGCCGATGCCGGCTTCGCCCCCGCCGCTTCCAATTGCCCAACCAGGCCGGCCGCATCGCTCGCCGCGCAATAGATCCGGATGCTCGGCTGTCCGGTTTCCGTGACGCCGGCCAACGTGCGCTCGCCCCAGGCGAAATGCGCAAAATCCCCGGGAACCGGCGCGCCCATCTGCGCCAGCACGGCCGCTGCGCCGGGGCCCTCCACGCCGAACTCCGCCGTCCCCGCGGTGATGTCCTCCAGCTCCACCTGGTCGGCGATAATGTAGCGCCGGATGTGCTGCATGGCCTTCTCGCGCAGCTCCGGCTCGGTATCGATGAGGAAGTGCTCCGCGAAACACCACAGATAAAGGTCGGCCTCGATGCGCCCTTTCGCACTGAGCAGAAACGCATAGCAGCCTATGCCCGGCGTCATCTTCTTCACTTCGTTGCTGGTGAGATTGTGCAGCAGCCGCGCCCGGTCGCGTCCGCGCACGATAATTCGCCCGCGCGCGGACAAATCGAGCACGCCCGCGCCGTGCCGCAACGCTTCGTAGCCTTCGCTCATTCTTCTAGTTTAGAAAATGCGGCGCGGTTCGGAAATTCCGGTGGCGCGCATCTGGAACGGCTTGCGGCCAGACATCCGAAGTAAGAGCCGTAGGCGCTAGCTGCGCCGTACGGATCTGTGCCGTGTCGGGTGACCGGCATCCCTACGGCAACTGCGCATGCTCCAATTGCAATCTCAGAGCTAGCCGCAGGCGGTCGAAACCGAGAGTCCCCCCACACTAATGCACGCTCCCGGGTTAAGGACGCGCGATGGTGGAGTTCACCGATCCAGCACCGGCTACGCGCCACGGGAAAAACGCTTGCGCGGCGCCAATAGCGAGATAGCAATCAGCACTGGGAGCGCGAAGGATGGCTCCGGCGCGCTGGAAGCCACTTCCAGATCCACGTTATCCAGACCAATAAATTGATCGCCCTGTTGTCCGGACAGCGTAATCAGGGTGGAAGCACCCGGTGCGACAAAGTTCAAAGTGCAGGTCTCCCATTGGCTCCCCGTGCCCGCGGGATTGTAGTTATTACAGGTTCCCGAGGTCGACCCGGCGGAAGCGGTGATCCCCACCGGACCGCTGAACACACTACTGGATTGGTCAACTCCCAGATCGTAGGTTAGAGTGTAGGAAGTTCCAGCTGTGGTCGCGACGCTCTGCGACACGCCGCCATAAGGTGCGGTGTCTGAGGATCCGGTGAGATCCACAAACATATTTCCAAAGGGTGTGGAGATATCGAATATATTGCCATTTGCGAGCCAGCCAACATTAATTCCAGCACTGGCGACCACCGTCCATCCTGCTATAACTGTCGACCCGTTGGAGACGTTCTCAGCCGACGTGCCGCCGGTAAAGGCACCTAACTCAAAGCCACCGTTATCGATCAGATTTGCCTCTGCTGGTACGCAGCAGACCAAAACAAGAAACGCTAAACGCAGTCCGGGCTTCATCTCAAAGATCCTTTCTCCCAGAGATTAGCATAAGGCGCGCATCTGGAAATTACAAAGAAATTACGGCGGAGCGCATTTAGAAATTACGGCGGAGCCATGCCGAAATAACCAGAATGACCAGCCCTGAGATCATCGTGCCGGTTGCCAGCCGCGTGCGCCGCGGGTTGTTCGGCTGCACCATCAATATGGCCACGGCGAACACGTGCAGCGCCAGCAGCAGCTTGATTCCGAACAGCATGTGATAGAACTTCGAGTGCCCCGGCGCCATGAGAAAGTTGAGGAATCCGGAAACCACCAGCCCCGCAATGGAAGCTAACACCAAGGGCCGGAACGCCGCTGCGATGCGCTCAAACAGCGGCCCGCGCGCCGCCATGCTCATATCCTCGCTGGCCCGCGTCAGCACCAGCCGCCAGAAGATCATGCCGCCCAGCAATGTTGTCATGGAAGCGATATGAAGCCATCGTAGCGAGATCGCGAAACCTTCGGGCATACCAGTAAAGTATACAGGTGGCGGGGTGGGCCCATGGTCTGCCCGAAAAACGAACGGCGCCATGCCTCCGCCGAATCGAGTCGATTGACATCGATACGGGAGTTTCCGTATAACCAGGGTAGTGAATGCACGCTGCAGCGTCCGAACCTGGAAGGATAGAGAACTTGGCTGCGTGCTGCCGCCCCGCGCCGGCCGCGCCTGGCTCACGGTCGTCGACCGCTTTCCCGATACTGTGGAAAAAGCTCTCCTGGGCGCCGCATGATCCACGAGATTCTGCCCGTCGGTCCGCTGCAATGCAACTGCTCCATCTTCGGCGACGAGCAAACCCGCCAGGCGATGGTCATAGACCCCGGCGACGACATCGCGCGCATTCTCGAAATCCTCGCCCGCCACGGCCTTAAAGTCACGGCCATCGTGATCACTCACGCGCACATCGATCACATCGGCGGCGCGCAAAAGCTCAAGCAGGCCACCGGCGCTCCTGTCTACATGAATCTGAATGACGCCGAGTTGCAGAAGATGCTTCCCGTGCAGGCCACCTGGCTCGGCGTGGCGCCGCCGGAACAGGTCGCCATCGACGCCGCCGCCAAGGACGGCGACCGCATTCTGGTGGGCGCCACCGAATTCCACGTGCTCCACACTCCCGGCCACACCCAGGGCAGCATCAGCCTGTATGCCCCCGCCGAGCAGAAGTTGATCGCCGGCGACACGCTCTTCCGCGACAGCATCGGCCGCACCGATTTGCCCGGCGGCGACGGCCGGCAGATCCTCCGCTCCATCCACGATAAGCTGATGCCCCTGCCCGACGACACCATCGTGTTTCCCGGCCACGGCGATGCCACCACCATCGGCCGCGAGAGGCGGCTCAATCCGTTCCTGCAACACTAAGCGACCGATGAGCCGGCAATTTCCGCTCCGATAATCACGACTGATGCGGAAGTACGAGGGCCACAAATCCGGCTCTCTCGTACTGCTACTGTTGCTGCTGCTGCTGCGCCGCCACGGTCCAGTCCGCCTCTTCGCCCGTCTCTCCCAGTATTACTTCCGACCAATCCTCCGGCGCCATCTCGGCTTCCGGCGGCGGCGCCTTGTCCGACGGCGCCACGCGCACCGCTACCGTCAACTCGCTCGCGGCGTCTCCTTTGAACACGCCGCGCGTCGGCGGTACGTCGGCATAGTCGCGGCCCACGGCCGTGCGCACGTGCGTCTCGCCTGCGATGGTGTTGTTCGTGGGGTCGAAACCCGTCCATCCGATCTCCGGCAAATAGGCTTCCACCCACGCATGCGTCGCGCCTTCCGCGGAACGCATCTTCATCCCCTCCCGGTGGAACAGGTAGCCGCTCACATAGCGGCACGGAATGCCCAACTGCCGCACCAGCGCGATCGTGATGTGCGCATAATCCTGGCAGACTCCCTGGCGATTGCGCAGCGCATCGTCGGCCGGCGAATCGACGCGCGTGCTCTTGGGAACATACTCGATGGCGCCGTAAACCGCGGCATTCAACTCCAGCAGCAACTCCATCAGATCGATGCGGCGCGCGGCTTCGCGCGACGGCAGTTTCAGCTCGGCGGCGAATGCCGCCATGGCGTCCGTCCACTGCGCGAATTGGCTCGGCGTCAGCATTTCCCAAAAATCGCGCGCTGCCGTGCCGGCGTCCAGGCGGCTCCACGCGTCGGAATCAAGACGCCGCGCGGGCAAATCGGCCTGCGGCGTCACATCCACCATGGCCTCGGCGACGATGGTCAAATTCTGATGCGGGCTGGGGACGTCGAAGTGGTGAATCACGTTGCCCAGGTAATCCCGATACTGTTGCACGCGCGCCCGCGGCGTCACGCTCAAGTTGAAGCTCAAACAGCGCTGTAAGCCCTCGGATCGCGGATTCATCCGCACCTCCATCAGGCTCTCGCTCACCGCGGAAGAGTAGCGAAACTTGGTCAGGTGGCGTATGGAATAGAACATTAACCCTCCAGCGCCGCATCCAGCGGATAGCTGATATAGACCTGATAAATTCCCCCGTGGATCTGCCCGCACAAGCGGCGGATATTGGTGGTGAACTCGTGCAGATTGCTCATGATCTCCTCGAGCGGGGTGTAACTCAGCGCGGCGGTCAGGCGGCCCGCTAACTTGCCCACGCGGTCCGTCTTGCGCGCGCCGGCGGATTGATGAATGGCTTCGAGCGAGCGCAGCAGCCGTTCGGCGCCGAAGCGTATCGAATGCGGGAAATCGGCATTCAGCAGCAGGAATTCGGCGGCGCGCTCGGGGCGCAGATCCGCAGTATAGACTTTGCAATAAGCTTCGAAAGCGGTACAGCTTCGCAACAGGCCGAGCCATTCCATGTGTTCCGAGCCGCTCACCGGCTCAGCCGCGTCGAAGTATTCGGCGAAATGCAGGTCGATCAGCTTGGCCGCCGCCTCCACCCGCTCCATGAATCGGCCCGTCTGGATGAACTGCCAGCCTTCGCCGTGGGACATGGTGGAGTCGGTAATTCCCTGGAACAGATTCGAGCTTTGGATCACGGCCAGGACCAGGTCGAATCCCTGCACGTTGAAGAGCTCCGGCGTCCCTATACGCTTCGATTCGTGAAAAAGCCGGTTCAACTCTTCCCACATCTCCGAGCTGATTTGTTCGCGCACCTGCCGCGCGTTTTCGCGCGCCTCCGCGATGCCGCCCACAATCTGCGCCAGCGCAAAGCTCTGCGCGGCGGCGAAAGCGTCGCCTTCCAGCGGCTCGCGGCGCCCCAGGGACGCGGTCACGCGCTTCCATCGCCGTTCCGCCGAGCCCGGCTCGTGCTCCAGCATCAGGTTCCACTGTACGCCCATCACGCGCGCCGTGTGTTCGGCCCGTTCCAGATACCGGCTCATCCAGTACAGGTTGTCAGCCACCCGCGACAGCATCCGTCCCGCCTCCTTCATGCAGCACCCAGGTATCTTTGCTGCCTCCGCCCTGGGACGAATTCACCACCAGCGATCCCTTGCGTAGCGCCACGCGGGTCAGCCCGCCGGGCACGATGGTGATCTTATCGCCATAGAGAATATACGGCCGCAGATCGACGTGGCGCGGCTCCACGCTACCGTCGAAGAAGCAGGGCGCGCGCGAAATCTGCAAAGTAGGCTGCGCAATGTAGTTGCGCGGATCGGCCTCAATGCGGGCGCGGAACTCTTCCCGCTCGGCCGCCGTGCTGTATGGACCGACCAGCATCCCGTACCCGCCCGATTCTCCCACAGCCTTGACGACGTATTCATGGAGGTGCTGCAGCACGTGTTGCCGCTGCGCCGGGTCGCTGCAAAGGAACGTCTCTACATTGCCCAATACCGGCTCTTCACCCAGAAAGTAACGGATGACGGCGGGCACGTAAGCGTATAGCGCCTTATCGTCGGCTACCCCGGTGCCCAGCGCGTTTGCCAGCGCGACGTTGCCGGAGCGGTATGCGTTGAACACCCCCGCCGCGCCCAGCGCCGAATCCGGACGGAAGGCCAGGGGATCGATGAAGTCGTCGTCCACGCGCCGGTAGATCACGTCGACGCGCCGCAGGCCGGCTGTGGTCCGCATGTAGACCATGTTCTCGTGAACCGCCAGATCGCGTCCTTCCACCAGCTCGATGCCCATCTGCCGCGCCAGAAATGCGTGCTCGAAGTAGGCCGAATTGTAGACGCCCGGGGTCAGCAGCACGATGTTCGGGTCGGGGCGGCCATCCGGCGCAAGCGAGCGCAGCGTCGCCAACAGAGCCTCGCTGTAGTGATCGATGCCGCGGACCCCGGCCAGCCGGAACAGCTCCGGGAAAATGCGCTTCATCACCTGGCGCGAGGTTAGCATGTAGGAAACGCCGCTAGGCACGCGCAGGTTGTCCTCAAGCACCACAAACCGGCCGTCCGGCAGGCGCACCAGATCCGTGCCGGTCACGGCGATGTAGACGCTGCGGGGAATGTGGAATTCCCGCATCTGCCGCCGGAAATGCCGGCACGAATAGACGATTTCGCGCGGCACAATTCCGGCGGCCAGGCAGCGGCCTTCGTGGTAGATATCGCGTAGAAAGAGGTTCAGCGCCGTGATACGCTGCTCAAGGCCGCGTTCTATGGTGGCCCACTCCTGGCTGGTGATAATGCGCGGCAGCAGGTCGTGCGGGAAAATGCGCTCCGTACCTTCCTCGCGGCCGTAGACGGTGAACGTAATACCCTGGTGCAGGAATGAGATGTCCGCCGCCTGCTTGCGCCGGCGCATTTCGGCCAGCGGAAGATCGAGCAGCGACCGGTACAGCGCGCGGTAGTGGGCGCGCGGCAAGTCTGCCGCCTCGAACATTTCGTCGTAGGCGCCATCGAGCCTATAGTTCTCGAAGCTGGATCGGTCTTTGGGCGACAGGTCGAATGCAGGGTTGGCCATGGGAGAGCCCGCTCTTCGACAGGGAAGATTCGTCAGTGTAACACGGCGTAGCGGTTTTCGACGCTCTGGCTGCACTCGCGACTGCCACCGGTGACGCAGCCCGGGCTGCGGCTTGCGTCTGGCCGGACCTGCTGAATGTGGGAACGCTCGCCGTCGTCGCGCTATATGGGTAGGAGGCCCTGCGGATCAACTTGCAGCAACCGGGCGCGGCGCAGGCCGCAGCTGGGGGCTCTGGCGGGTGGGCCTGAAAGGGGCGCGTTCGCGAATCCGATTCGGCGAACTTCTCCAGAACCGATACAGGAGGGATCTGGCGTTATCCGGCCAGGTCGGTCGAGCGGCCCATATTGTCCGGATCGAAAATCAATGAGCCGTGACCGGGCGACGCGCATCTAATCGTGGAGGATTTCACATGCGATCTGACATTGTCCCAGGGGCGATCTTCCCCGACTATGAGCTTACCGACCATACCGCAAAGCGACGAAAGCTATCAGAACTGCAAGGGCCGCATCCAACGGTTCTCGTCCTCAGTCGGGGAGGTTTCTGCCCCAAGGACCGGCGGCAGGCCGAAGGGCTTGTGGAACTCCACCGTGAGCTCGAGGTTGCCTATTGCCGGCTTATCACGATTAGCACAGACAACATCAGTGAGACCAATGAATATCGCACTGGAGTTGGAGCTCACTGGCCTTTTCTTTCCGACGCGGGGCGCATAATCCAAAAAGATCTCGACATCGCCGAATACACCGATCCAGTGCACAATCCGATGATTCCCCACGTGATTGTCCTCGAGCCCGGTCTTGTCGTTTATAAGATCTACAACGGCTACTGGTTCTTCGGCCGGCCCACTCTCGAAGATCTCCGCCAGGACCTGCGTGCCGTTACCAGGAAATGCCGGCCGGACTGGGACATCACAACGCCCGAGCTCAAAGCGGCGTGGCAACAAGGCCGCAAGGAACTCTTCTACCCTTACGGCAAAACGTACGCCCAAACTCTCGGTGAACAGGATTAGGATCGGTATTTTTGTAGTGCGGCCGCCTCGGATGTCAACGCTTGGAAAATGTTCCTGCGCGCTTACCGCCGAATGCAGGTCCCAACGTGGCGCTCTAACGCCTCGGGCAGGGCGCAGGCCTTATACCAAAACCGTAAATGTGGCTTCCGTCCGCTCCACCGGGCGGTAGAGCGTGTCGCGCTCCATAGGTACGCGGCCGGCCCTGCGGATCAACTGCAGCAACTGGGCGCGGCGCAGGCCTTGCGTGGTGGTCGCGCCGGCGTCGTGGTAGATGTGCTCTTCCACAATGGTGCCGTCCAGATCGTCGGCGCCGAAACGCTGGGCGATTTGCGCGATCCGCGGGGTCATCATCACCCAGTAAGCCTTGATGTGCGGAATGTTGTCGAGCATCAGCCGCGAGACGGCGATGTTCTTGATGTCGTCGAATCCAGTGGTCTTGGGCACGTGGTGCAGCGCGGTGTTGTCGGGATGAAACGCCAGCGGGATAAAGGTCACGAAGCCGTGCGTTTCGTCCTGCAATTCGCGCAGACGCACCAGGTGATCGGCGCGGTCCTCTTCGTTCTCGATGTGGCCGTAGAGCATGGTACAGTTCGACCGCAACCCCAAGCCATGCGCCACGCGCGCGGTTTCCAGCCACTCGTTGCCATCGATCTTATGATCGCAAATGATGCGGCGCACACGCTCGTGGAAAATTTCGGCGCCGCCGCCGGGCAGCGAATCCATGCCGGCGTCGCGCAAGCGCTGAAGGGTTTCCCGTACGGAGATCTTCTGGCGGCGCGCCAGATAAGCGATCTCCACCATGGTGAAGGCCTTCAGATGCACCTGCGGGAAGCGCTGCTTCAGGCCGCGCAGCATCTGGCAGAACCAATCGAGCGTGAGCTCGGGATGCAGGCCGCCGACAATGTGAAACTCGGTCACGGCTTCGCTGTAACCTTCACCGGCGCGATGCCACACTTCTTCGAGCGACATGGTGTAGGCTTTGGGATCGCGCACGCGCTTGCCGAAGGCGCACAGGCGGCAGCTTGCCACGCAGACGTCGGTGGGGTTGATATGGCGGTTGACGTTGAAATATGTAGTATCGCCGTGCAGGCGCTCGCGCACCAGGTTCGCCATGTAACCCAGCGCCAGAATATCCTGGCTGCGGTAGAGCGTCACGCCATCGTCGAAAGACAGGCGCTCGCCCGCCTCCACTTTGTCGCGGATGGGGAGCAGGCGGGCGTCGTCGATGTGAACTTGCATGGCGTGCGGCATAAGCTACAGGTCGATTCCGGAGAAGTAAATATCAGCGGCCCAGAATAGGAAGAATAGCACGCTGACGTAGCCATTCATGGTGAAGAAGGCGGCGTTGACGCGCGAAAGGTCGGTGGCCCTGACCAGGCTGTGCTCATACAAGAGGAGCGCGACCACGGCGCCGACGCCGGCCACCGCCAGGACGCCGAGGTGCAGCGCATAGACCAGCAGGAGCAGGCAAACGATCATCAGGACGTGCAGCATCCGCGCCACCCGCAAGGCCCCGGCGATGCCCAACGCGCGCGGGAGGCTCCATAGATCCTCGGCGGAATCGAATTCGAAATCCTGGCAGGAGTAGATGACGTCGAAGCCGGCGGTCCAGCAGGTCACGGCCGCGGTGAGCCAGAGAATGCGCGGATCGAGCGAGCCCCGCACGGCGATCCAGGCCGCGGCGGGAGCGATACCAAGGCAAAACCCTAGTACCACATGGGAAAAAGAGGTAAACCGCTTGGTGAAGGAATAAAAAAAGATTACGGCGAGCGCCACAGGGGCCAGGCGGAGGCACAACTGGTTCAACTGGCCGGCAGCAAAAAAGAAGAGCACGGCGGCTACCGCGACGAAGGCCCAGGCGAAGCTCCGGCTCAGCAATCCGGCGGGCAGATGGCGGCTCCTGGTGCGTGGGTTGCGCGCATCTATGTCCTGATCCACCAAGCGGTTGAAGGCCATCGCCGCAGAGCGGGCGCAGACCATTGCGGCGACAATCCAGGCGAGCTTTCGCCAGATGCCGCTGCCATCGAATCCGGCGTCGCGAAACGCCAGCAGAGCCCCCGTCAAAGCGAACGGCAGGGCGAAGACCGAGTGCTCGAATTTGATCATTTCGAGCGTCAGGCGGAGACGTTTCCAAATCATTGCGCTGAAACTTACATGGTACCGCCGTTCTGTATTCGGTTAAAATTGCGTTGACGGTGTGCGCCGTCTTTGAAGGGAGCCGCCTGTAATGCTGGATGCCTTCGCGCTGTCGGACAAAGGCTGCGTCAGAAGCAACAACGAGGATTACTGCTTGATTGAGCCGGAGCTCGGGCTGTATGTTCTGGCCGACGGCATGGGTGGCGCTAACGCCGGAGAGCGGGCTTCTCGCCTGGCGGTGGATACCGTGGCGGAAGCGGTGCTGATGGCCCAGCGGCGCGATTCTCAGGTGCTGCTGACGGCGGTGGAAGAGGCCAACCGGCGGGTGCTGGACGCCGCGCGGCAGGACATTGCGCTGGAGGGCATGGGCACAACGCTGGTGGCGGCTCTCGAAATCGGAGAGGATTTGTGCATCGCCAGCGTGGGCGATAGCCGCGCGTACCTGATGGACGATGCAGGCTTGCGCGCCATTACCGACGATCAAACGTGGGTCAACGAAGTGGGCCGTCCGCTGGGCCTCGATGAAGAGAGCCTCAAGAACCACCCCATGCGCCACGTTCTGACCATGGCGATTGGAGCGAGCGCGCCGCTGACCGTAAACTGCTATGCGGTGCCGCTGACGCCGGGAGCGCTGGTGCTGATGTGCAGCGACGGATTGCACGGCGTGGTGGATCCGCAGAAGCTGGCGGAAATTCTGCAAGGCGGGCGCGACGGGGTGGGGTTGGAGGAGAGCTGCCGGCAGTTGATTGAGGCGGCGAAGGATGCGGGCGGGCCGGATAACGTGACTACGGTGCTGGTAAGGAAACCTCGGTGAGGTATCTGCCTGAGGAGCGTGTGGAACGTTAACGGCTCATGAACGCGGCCTCCAGTTCGAATACCTGTGGCATGACAATGACGTTCTCCAGGTAGGCATCTCGGCTTGGAATGGACAATTTGGGGGCTCAGCCGACGTCTATGTTGGGCTAAATGAATTGTCAGAAGCGGCAACGAAGCTCGAAGGATTTCCGCGCCAGCCATCGGACACCTGCGAGCTGCTTTTTGGTGCGTTCGGGCCCGAATCAGCCGGCGGAGGGGTTAGCATGCGTTTCTTTTGCGGGGATGCCGCTGGCCACGCCTCAGTTGAGGTAAGGATCGAGTCGGATTACAACGGATCTCACAAAGCTCAGAGCGTGGTTCTATTCGCCTCGATCGAGGCGGCCGACATAGACACGTTCATACCGGAGTTTCGGCGGCTGGAGGCTGATCGCAGCGGCACTGCACGGCTGAAAATGTCCGGGCGGGAGCCGGGGCAACAATGGCGGCTGGCACTCTGAGCGCGTGAATAACCGCTTGCTTTACACGCATGGCTCGGTCGCGTCGTTTCGCCGAACCGGACGTCACCGGTGTTCTCGGTGCGCGGCACGAGCGGCTGCCGGTATTCATCCCGGCTGTGCTTGAAATCATAGAAATACTTCGACGGGCACGCGGAACCAACTCCGCCAGTTGTTTCGCCTGAGCTTTGCTGATGCTTCGTTTGCCGCTAAGGATCTCCGAGACATGGCTCTTGGGGAGCACCTCCCAAAGAGCGCCGGCTTCCTGTTGCTTTCTTCCAAGAGATGGCTCAGCATGATGCGGGTTCCGCTTTCGATAGAGAATGCACCTGGTCTTCGTATTCCTCGATCACGATGCTGAGCAGTTCAAGAAGCCGCCCTTCTTCTTCGGAAAGGGCAGCTTCGGGCGTCTCCATGAGGCGCTTCGCCTCGCCGAGCAGTCTGACGTATTCCGCCTTCGTCCGGATGACCACAGGCAGGGTTTCGGCGAGGAGTTCCGCATAGCGGCGTTCGTCTAGTTGTGTAGTGCTCATTTCCAGTTGTCCTTATCGTATTCCACATGTGTGAGGATCTGCCCGATGTCGACGCTGCGCCGATCATCATCGCCTGGGTTATAGGCAGATTCTGGCCCGAATGCTGGTCGGTTCGAGTAGAATGATGCTTTCTGTGGTGCAGATCCAACCGACCCGCATCGAAATTGAACGCGAGGATGACGGTCCGAATCCTCGCTTCGGTTTGCGACCGCAGATTAGACGGGAGGCGAGAGAAGATGGCCGATATCAACGAGTTCGCGTTGCAACAGGCCGAGGCAGCGTGCGGCAAAGCTGTGGGCATTCGGGAGCGCGCCTTTCCCGACCGTCCTCGCCACGGCAGCCGTCATCCAGAGCCGCATCGATAGGTTGGTCACGGATACCGCCATCAACTTTGCAATTCATGTTCGACGCATCCTGGATAACAACGCCATTCGCACCAAGTTCACGCTCGATGAACCGTTTCGGCATTGGTGTGAACATCGTCTGCCCAAGGTGGCTGATCTTCGGGACGCCTTGAACCGAATCGTCCATGCGACGGAGTTCGAGGTCGGGTTTGAGCGACTACCGGACAAAGCGGCAAACATTAGGGGTGGCGCCATCGGAGCGATCTATCTGCGGACCAGGACGGATCAACGCGAGGAGCCCTCATCGATGTGTTCGCGCTGGCCTCCTGCTTCTTTCACCAAGTCCTGCCCGTTTTGCGGACGCCGAGCGGTTCCCCAACATCGCAGGCAGTTCATTGACGTACGCGCCGCTGCGGGTCTCCGTCCTAACAAGGGCATGCGGCCGGATCCGCCAGCCGCGCTAGAATGGTGAGCGAGATGGATCGTGTGCCACTACAACCCGTCAAGGATCCGCCCAACCTAGTCCGAACCGGCGTGTTCTCGCTGGATCGTCTGTTGAGCCACATCGACCCAGGGACGGATGAGGAATCCGAAGATTTCGTACGCCGCATCTATGAGCAGCGCCATATTGACCCCTCCTCCGACGGCAACCGCAAGACTGGTCGTTGATACAGACGTCGCCAGCTTCATTTTCAAGTGGCATCCTGACTTTGCGCCGCGGTACGTGAATATTGTGCGCGGTTTTGAGTTGATTGTCTCATTCATGACTTTGGCCGAGATGCGCCAAGGCGCTCTGGGTGCGAACTGGGGGCCTCGTAAGTGCGCGGTGCTGGAAGCCTATCTGGCCGACTTCTCAGTCCTTCATTCGGACAGCCTGCTGTGCTCCACGTGGGCTACCGTTCGGAACGAGAGCACGCAAAAGGGGCGGCCCATTGGTTCGGCCGACGCATGGATTGCAGCCACGGCGCTGGTGCTTTCGGCGCCTCTGGTTACGAACAATCCCAGGGACTACCGCCACCTCGATAGTCTCCAGCTTGTTTCCGCCGCTGTCGAGTAGCCCGTAGGCTCCGGTCAAGATCACCTGCTCTCCACGGCACTCCTCCCCTGTAATCGCCGTTTTGTGTTTACCAACCGCCTAAGATAACGTCCTCCACGCTGTGCGCGTGCGGCAAGTCCTCGCGCACGCGGGCGGCCAGTGGCTTCGCCGGTGAGCCGCGCGATGGCTGGTCACGGCGCCGCCAGAGTCACCTTCGTATAGACCACGCCGAACCCCATGCGCTCATAATTGCGCTGCGATTGGCTCCCGGGCAGCGTCGAGGCTGTCGCCAGATCGCAGCCCTGCGCTAAGGCTTCGTTCAAGCGCGCCGCGATCAGCTCGCGCTGCAGGCCCAGGCGTCGGAACCGCGCGATGGTCCCATCGGCGCATAGCGTTGCCAGGCCGTCGCGCACGGTCAGCGCCGCGCCCGCGCGGGCCTCGCCATCCACCGACGCCAGATAGCACAGCGCGCCGGACATGCGGAACAGGTCGCGGCCGATATCCATCTCCTCGTCCGTCAGCTCCGCATTTTCGAAGAAACCCTCGCCCAACACGTGT
>JBEKNN010000148.1:0-22591 GCA_049522755.1 Bryobacteraceae bacterium
AGCTTATCTTGGGATTGGTCGCCCGGCGAGGCGAGTTCCGTCGGTCCGCCCAGGATTTTTACGATCAATTCGCTGTCGTTGGCGCGGACGGCCTCGAAGAGCCTCTTGCTTGCTTCCGCGGCCGACGCGAACGACTGTTGAGCCGACTGTTGAGCGATCCCAGGGCCGGAGCCAATGGTTACCCACATTGCAGCGATCGCGAACGGAACCATTTGGCGCCAGGCAAAACCTGGAAGCTTTCGAAACCGAACGTTAGTCATGCGTATCATTTCTCGTCTCCTGGTCTAAATCACCCTGCGCCAGCTATCTCCGGCCTCCACCGCCGTGGAATCCGCCGCCGCCGCCGCGGAATCCGCCAAAGCTGGACATTCCCCGGAACGAACTGCTTCTCGCAAACCCTCCTCGATCGAACCCGCTGAAGGCCCCGGAGCGCATACCGGGCGCCGAACTGCGGCCGCGAAAATCGCTGGAACGGTTAACGTTATTGCGGTTGGAGCTGAAGCTATTGCGATTGACAATTGTCCTGCTATTCGAGATATATGTGTTGTGGTTGTAGATCACTCTGCCGCCGCCGCGCCAATCGTATCCCCAATTGCCCCAGCCCCATCCGAAACCGGCGAAGAGTCCCACGCCGAAACCCAATCCAAAATAGATTCCCGGGCCATCCCAAAAAAGACCCGGGTAAGGATACCAACCGGGAAAGACAGCCAGCGGATACCCATACGCCAGCCAGGGGTCATATTGCGGCACGTACACTACGTCGGTCTGGGCAGGCTGAATGACAATCGTTTGTCCTCGAGTGCTTACGTTTTCTTGAGGCGTAGTCTTTAAGTTCCCGGCCTGCTGCGCCCGCTGTCGCATGACTTGAATCGCCTGATTCACGTCCTGCTGCTGATTGACATGGGCGTCTCCTAATTCCGAAGTCCAGGCAAGATTTTGGTTCATATTCGCCAAGACGGCAGGGAACTGGGTTAGAGCCTTGACACTGACATCCCAAGACTCTTTATTGACATCTTTCGCCAGTTTTTCGCCCGAGAGATCCTTATGTTTTTCCATCCATTTCCCGGCCTCGACGATTTGCTCGGGATAGGTTGCGGCGGCCAGGATCTGCGCGATCAACGTGTCGGGGTAAAGGGCGATGGGCGCGACCAGTTGCTGCAATTGTTCGGGACTCTGCCGCGCAGCCTGGGGCGGCTGCGAAATGGTTGGGTCGGCCTGAAAAGCGAATCCGTCCCGAACTCCCGCGAGCACAAGATACCAGGAAAGGAATAGCGCCATACTTTGCTGAAACAATCTCATATCGACATTCCCTTTCGTTTGCTTCGGACCCACCGCGCTGATTTCTTAGCGCCCGGCGGAGAATGCTCGAACAGCTTCACCACTGAAATGCGTCGACATCCCTTGATGGTTTGGCCGGATTCACGAATACGAAACCGCGTCCCGAATCCAAAGCGCGGTAGCGATAAGTGTCAAGAGTTCTCGTTCTCTCGTTGAGCATCCAGATCGCTAAAGTGCAATCGAGCTGCCAACAGGATGAATGGTGCGCGCCGGCCAGTTCCAACGCTAAGTTGCAGTCAACCCAAAGAATTCCGCGAATTGTCTGTCACAAAGAATGCGGGCCTTATGACGGTAGTTCGACACAACTGTCGGCGGGAAGCCGTGCACGGTCCGGCCGAGCTCTGACGTCAACCACTACAGCGGTTGTGTCGTCGACAATTGTGCGACCACTTTGGGCCCCAGCTGTGCGCGGCTTAGTGAACTCGAGCGCACCGGGATCGTGAGTGTGGATTCCGGTAAAATCGTTTCGTTGATGGCAATCGAAACACCCGCCTTCGAAAATAAAATTGCCGCTCCGGCTTAAGCTGTGGCATTGGGTACACTGCACGCCAGGAATCGGCGGATGCTGGCAAAAGGGTTGAAAGCCCTCGGGAGCATTCGGACCGACAAGTGCAATCCGGGCGTCGCCTTCAGCGTGGCGTGCAGGACGTTCGGGAACGGCTCCTCGTTCTTGATCGGTGCGACATCGAGCTGCAGCTTTCCCGAGGGCGCCGTGGCGACTATATCGGTCCTGTGGAACAGCAGTCCGCAAGGACACGTCGAGCCTTCGATCGAATCATTACGAACGGCTACGCACGAACGAGCGATCGATCTGCGAAATCTTGGCCGTTCCCGCCATTCCCATGACGGCGGCCAGCTCCGCGCGCAGAATCTCGACAATCCGCACTACGCCCGGTTGTCCGAACGCGGCCAGCCCCCACAGATATGGACGCCCGATTCCCACCGCCGAGGCCCCTAGCGCGAGCGCTTTGAATATATCGGTGCCGCGGCGGAATCCTCCGTCCACCAGGACCGGGATCTTGCCATTGGCCGCCGCGACGCATTCGGGCAAAGCCTCGATGGTAGCTCCCACCTGATCCAGTTGGCGCCCTCCGTGATTCGACACGATCACGCCCGAAAGGCCATGCTTGACGGCGCTCTCGGTATCCTCCGCGGTCATGACGCCCTTCACAACCACCGGAATCTTGCTCACTTCCCGCAATTGCTGCAGCGTGTCCCATGTCGGCGTCGGAAAGGGCCGCGCTTGGGGAATGTCGCCCGCCGTCCATAGCACATCGTCGGGATGGTAAACCAGCGCTCCCTTTTCATCGCGGGGGACGCCGCCCATCTGGCACCAGCTTCGCACCAGGCCGTTATGCATGCTGCGTTCGCGATGCGATACGACATAAATGTCTACCGTGACGGAGATCGCCGAGCAGCCCTGGTCTGCGAGTCTGTTTGCGAATTCCGCCATCTTGCTCTTGTTGCGGAACTCGGCCGCGGTGGTGTACTGCCACCAGACCTTCGGCCCTTTGCCGGAAGCGAGTACATCGCTGATTCCCCCGTTGGTGATCATCATCGCATTGGCAGACCCCGCAGCCATCGCCGTCTCCTGCTCCCCGTTCGGGACAAAGCAGTTCTTGCCGCCGGTTACGGAGAGATAGAAAGGTTGCGTCAGAGACTTGCCGAACAGGGAGATGGAGGCATCGATGGACGCGACGTCGTGGAGAAGGAAATGGGGGCGGATGATCAGATTATCGAACCGGCTGCGGTTGGCCCGCAATGACGCCTCATCGTCGGAACCCTCGTCCAGGTAATCCCACGCGAGAGGGTCCAGCTTGGCTTTGGCGAGCTTCGCAAAGTCAAATACGTTAACTTGTTTGAGTAGTTCGGTGAGTTCGCTATGCTTCTTGTCGGCGCGCAGCAACGGTGAGGCGGCCAGGAACTGACAAAAACGGAGCAAAGCTTGGCGTCGGTTCATTTCGTCAAGCTATCACAACCGGAAATGGAGATCAATGATAGATCATCGCGTTTTGTCGAGCTCCTCCGGACTCGCCGTGATATGATCGTTCCGTTTAGCCCTGACGACTGACATGAACCCTCGCGCCACCAGAAGGCAATTCATAGGAGCGGCCGCCGGAATGCTGCCGCTGACGATGCGCGCCGCCGCCCCGGCAGCGATCGGCTGGACGGTCTACGGCGGCAACCAGGCGGCAACCCACTATTCGCCGCTCAACCAGATCAACCGTGAAAACGTCTCCCGCCTGCGTCCCGCCTGGGTGCACAATGCGCCTCCCGAAGCCGCCCGGTACCGGGGATCGGTGGAATGCACGCCGCTGGTGGTGGATGGGGTCATGTATATTGTCGGCGCTGCGCTGATTGTTCAAGCTCTGGACGCGGCCACGGGTAAGCTTCTGTGGACCCACGCGCCATTGAGCGGCGGACCGCAGAGGCGCGGCGCCGGCACCAGCCGTGGCGTGACGTATTGGAAGGATGGAGACCGGGAACGGATCTTCGCGCCGGTGCAGAACCGGATCCTGTGCCTGAACGCCAAGACCGGCAACATTGTCGAGACCTTCGGCGATAACGGCGCCATCGACCTGGAGAAAGACGTCGACCGCGACCTGACCCGCGGCGAAACCATCGTCGCGACTACGCCTGGAGGCATCTACCGGGACCTGCTGATTGTCTCCACAAGGGACGAAGAAGGCCCGCGGCCGGCCGCGCCAGGACACATTCGCGCCTATGACGTGCGAACCGGCAAACGGCGCTGGATCTTTCACACGATTCCGCATCCGGGAGAATTCGGCTATGACACATGGTCGCCCGATTCCTGGAAGACCACCGGCGGAGCGAACTGCTGGGGTGGTTTGAGCATCGACGAAACACGCGGCCTGGTTTTCGTTTCCACCGGATCCGCCACCTTCGATTTTTATGGCGGCGACCGTGTGGGGGCGAATTTGTTCGCTAACTCCGTCATCGCGCTGAAGGCGGAAACCGGGGAGCGCGTGTGGCACTTTCAGACGGTGCACCACGATCTCTGGGATTACGATATTCCATGCCAGCCGACACTCGTCACCATTACGCACGAGGGCAAAAAGGTGGACGTGGTTGCTCAGGTTTCGAAGACTGGCTGGGTGTACCTGTTTGAGCGAGCCACCGGCAAGCCGCTCTACCCGATTGAGGAACGCCCTGTGCCGCAGTCCGATATTCCGGGCGAGAAGTCCTACCCGACGCAGCCGTTTCCCACAAACCCGCCGCCCTTCGCGCGTCAGGGGATCTCGCGGGAAGACTTGACGAATATATCTCCCGAAGCTCACGCCTGGGTGGCCGAACAACTGAAAGATTTTCGTTTCGGGCCGATGTTCACTCCGCCTGGCAAGCAGGAAACGATCGTCCTGCCGGGCTACCACGGCGGGGCTCTTTGGGGCGGCGCCAGTTTCGATCCCGAGACCGAGTGGCTCTATGTGAATCACAATGAAATACCGTGGAGCACGTCTCTGACGGACGCGCCCCAAGAGGCGGGCTATCGTTACAACTTCAGCGGATACAAACGCAATGTCGACCAGGACGGATACCCGGTCATCCGCCCGCCGTGGGGGCGAATCTCCGCCATCGACCTGCGGAACTGCAAGATCATATGGCAGGTCGCGCACGGTGAGTACGAAGCACTAACCGCGCGC
Source organism: Bryobacteraceae bacterium (assembly GCA_049522755.1). Lineage (GTDB taxonomy): Bacteria > Acidobacteriota > Terriglobia > Bryobacterales > Bryobacteraceae > PALSA-243. Next base: position 5,001 of record JBEKNN010000148.1, read on the forward strand.
GGTATCCCGCCGACGGGAACCTACACACGGGGCGGGAATATCGCTACCAAAGGCGGCCTTCTGTTCAGCGCCGGAACTCTGGATAACAAGTTTCGCGCCTACAATTCCGAAACCGGAAAGCGTTTATGGGAGACCCCTGTGGGGGGCGGCGCGTTTGCGACACCCAGTACTTATATGGTGAACGGGAAGCAATTCGTGGTTGTTCCAGTGAGCGTCAGCCAGGACTCAGCGGAGACAAGCCCTGCCGGGGACTACAAGCCGGGCGATTTTGTCGCCTTCGCCTTGCCCTAATGATGGGAAAACTGTTCGCATGGGCGGTTTGGATGGTGGCCGCGGCGGCCTGGGCTCAGCCTTCCACGCCTGCGGCCATATCGAAACCGGCGCCCACGCAGCCGATTCCGTTCAACCACAAAGTACACGCGGCGGCAGGGTTGACCTGCCTGGGCTGCCACGCCATCGCCGCTCCCGGAGATCTGGCCGGACTTCCTGCCGCCACGTTCTGTATGGGCTGCCATGAAACGGTCAAGAAGGACAGCCCCGCAATCCGGACGCTCAAGGCTGCCGCCAGCGAACGGAGGCCGATTCCATGGGTGAGGGTCTACAAGCTTCCAGGATTCGTGTATTTCTCGCACCAGGTGCATCATAAGCAGGCCCGAATCGAGTGCGCTGTCTGTCACGGCCCGGTGGCGGAGCGGAGCATTATCGCGCAGGAAAAGTCCACAGCGATGGTGGATTGCATGAAATGCCATGACCAGTACAAAGCCCCGAATGGCTGCGATCTCTGCCATGACTCGCACTGAGCGGGTTCCTGGAACGGTCCATAGAGCGGCGATATATCATAGATCGGCAACTTTCCCTTGCAGTGATTCCGGCTGATATGATCGGCAAAGCGGGCGTTGCGAGGGGGGCGATAATCCGGCGTCTGTAGCGGTGGCGCCATCGCGCGTTCCCCGCGCATATCCTCCGGATCTTGTCAGCACAGATGGGCTCGTGGGGCAGCTTGTTAAGCCAATGCCGCCTACTTTGGTAGGGCGGACCCCCTGGTCCGCGTGGGTCCCCCTGGACCCGCTCTTCGACCCGCCAAATCAGTCCGACGCGATCCCTGAGAGGCCGACCGGGGGGCGGCCGCGGACCAGGGGTCCGCCCTACAGTTTGTGCGGAATACCCACCTGCGTCCAAAGTAAGCGGCATTGGGTTGCCAACCGCCGCGCAGGATGCCATCCGGTTGGCAACCGCCGCTCTTCGAGTGGATGCACAGCAGGTCGAGGAGAGCCGGGCCCAGACCAGAGGGCGCCCCCAATCGGCCGCAGCTTCACAAGCTGGATGCCATCCTGCCCCACAAGCACGAGACGGATTCAATCGGGGAGTTCATGCTCAGCGCCAGTGAGGCGGCCGCGCCAGACGTTCGCACGACGGGTGTGTGTTCGCCGCCAAGGGAGGATTTGCCGCCGCCGGGTTTACTTCGGCGTTATTGACGCGGTCCGTAATGCGGTTGACTTTGGCCCAGTTCCAATGCGCCGAGATCGGGCGCCTGGCCGGTGAAGCCATCGGTTATATTAGGCAGCTCTACGCCACGGTCCACCGCTGCCGAGCCGGGCTTGAGCCTGAAATCGAAGTCCTCGGCCTTGTAGAGCGACTGGACCGTTTTCAGATCCTTCGCATCCAGCTTTGGGACATTGACAAAGATGTCGTAATCCACGATGACGCTATGCTGATCCTGATGCGTCGCCTGGCTGTATTCGGCAAGGGTCGCGAACCGGCGCACTTCTAACGCTCGACCGGCTGCCGGTCCGCCAGAGCGAGCCGCTCCGCCGCCGAGCAGGGCGCTGTAGTCTGCCAGAATATCGAACGGCGGCGAATTCCACTGGAATGAAAACTCCGCTCCAGGGTTAGGACGAAACCCGTTGTAATCCGAGCTACTGTAGTTCGTGTTGGTGTTCACGCTAAAGATCGCCGGAGCGGAGTTCTCTCCTAACATCAAATTGTTGCGCCAATGAACGTTCGCAGAGGACCCCGCCGATGTCTCAGTCAAAATCGTGTTGTTGTAAAAGAGTACGCCCGGCGCGCCATTTGTCATCCTGATCGATCCGCCGGGCGCATGGTAGGCAATATTCCGAATCCAATAGATCGGCCCTCCGATGGCAGGCTGATTGCAAAAAGGTTGAGAAGCCGAATTCAACATCATGTTTCTCATGACACGAACGTTGTGCATGCTACCGTCAATCTCGAAAGCATTGTCGTGAAAATTTGTCATGTAATTGTTGTAGTAATCGATCGCGACCGGGCGCCTGTCCCAGTACTCCCTCGGTGGATAGTGAGGCCCATCGATAGCGTGCGAGCCGTCCGGGTTTCCATAAGTCTCCACGTCGATGCCGTCGTGGAAGTTGGCGACATAGTTATACGCAATGACATGGCCGGGTCCGTAGACTCTGACCGCGGTGTAGGAAGCCAGGAGTGGGGGAAATTTCTGTCCGTCGACCCCGTTAAATTGGGCCCAGAAGTTCCCGATCCATCCGAGCATGTGCTTCGGGTCGTCTCTTCCAATGAAATAGTTGTCGGCAATATAGAAGTCACTTGAGCCCGAGTAATTGGTAAATACTCCCAAATTAATATTCTCAAACCGGCATCTTTCTACGGTCAGGCCTTTGGAACCAGCGATGAACTGAGTGCCGGCCCAAATCGCGATATCCGTATTGCGGATTGTAAGGCCCTCAAAGTAGTTATAGTTGGCCGCTTTAACATTGAATAGATTGAAGTTGCCATTGCCATCGAAGATCACTTCTCCATCTCCCGCTGCCTTGATGACAATGGGTTTCTCCGGCGTGCCGCTGGCGGTCAAATAGTAGGTTCCCTCGACGGGGGTAGTCGCATTGATCGAACGATCGCCGGTGTAGTATTCCGGATGATATTTGTAAAGGCCGGCATGCACCAGAATGATATCGCCGGCTTTGACTCTGGGACGGCCGGCGGTCACGGTATCCCCGCCGCCGCAGTAATAGTTATACGCACACATGAGGGCGTCAAATGCCGGCTCATTTTTCGCCCCTTTGTAATCTGGGGGGTAGACGTGAAACACCCGCCCACCGGCGTAAGGCTTTGGTTCGGGGCGCGTTCGTACGGTCACGGTTTTCGTCGCGCTCTTTCCGTTTTGTCCAACCACGCCGTCCGGATCGGACATGATGAATCTGGCTTCGTACTCCGTATCGGGTTCTAAGTCCAGAATGCTACCTGCAAACATGTTAGGAGAGACGACGTCAAATACTCCCTGGTTTTGATAAATCCGTTCACCCTGCAGCCGCAGGAGCGGCAATGCAGCCTTCCACTGGCTCTCGCCCCGCTTGCGGTAGGTCACGTCCACTCTCGCATTGCGATTGTCATCGCCCTGAATGAGCCATTCAAAGCCAAGATTGATCAGCGTGGGGTGGTCGATGACAAACTCTCCGGGCGTGACTTTGTCGCTGCTATCTGCGGCGCCGGCCCTGTCGCCAACGCCGAACAAGCCTAAAAGCAAGGGTGCGGCATAGATCGCCAGGCGAGTCGTAGAATTCTTCATGGCAGGCCTTCTCAATGGCATCGAATACACTATCACACCCGAAGGTGGCGATCAATGATAGATCATTGACAGTGGGACGCGGTGGTGGTATAAGATTGGTCGGTCTGACGTCTCGACCATGACGAACCGGCAAAATGTGTACGTCAACGACGGCTCTGCCACGACGCGCAGGCCCGATGAGTCCTTGACTCGTCGCGAATGGATGGGGGGCGCCCTCCTCGGAGCCGGTTTATCGGGTGCTGCCGCCATGCCGTTACTGGCCCAAGACGCCCAAACTTCGGCTGGCGTGCCAGACGGAGAACCCCAGGGAGAACCCCGGAGACCGATCGTCGACAGCCACGTCCATCTCTGGAGACTCCCGCGCAGCGCGCCGCCGATGAGCGACTTCGCCAGTTTTCCCGCCGACTCAGTCCCGTGGCTGGCGGTGAATCGTCTGGTCCCCGATTATAACGCCTGCGCCGGCGCTCACAAGGTGGACAAGCTCGTGTTGATCGAGTCCAGCGTGGGAGTGCCGCCGGATAAGATAATTCAGTCTAACCTCTGGATGCTACAGACCGCCGCGGCTGAGCCTAAGATTTTGTCGGTGGTGGGGAATTTGGACGTTAGGCAGCCGCCCGCGAGCTTTGAGCGGCAGGTCGCTCAGTTGTCAGCTAATAACCAGTGGGTCGGCATCCGCATTGGCGCCGGGATCTTCCAACCCGATCTGTCGCACTCCTTTTCTACTATCCCGCCGAGTGTGCTGACTAATCTAAAGCTCCTGAGCAAGCGGGGATTGCAGATCGACACACTTGGAATACCCGGAGCCGTCCTGAGTCAAGTCGGCGCCGCCGTGCCAGGCTTAACGATTGTCATGGACCATTTCGCGGGTAAGCCCGCAACGTTCGAAGTCGAGGATTCCTGGAAGGCCGATATGCAGGCTGCGGCAAACTATGCCGGACTGAATGTCAAAGTCTCCGACGTCCATAAGCTGAGCAGTCGGGCGGTGACGGGAAAGGCGGCGGGCTTAACCCAGTTCCAACCGGTCGCCGATCCAACGCGGTATGCGTCCACGCTGGAGTTTCTGTGGAGGACTTTTGGCGAGGATCGGCTGATCTTCGGCAGCAACTGGCCAGTAAGCGATGCCGGGGGCCTTTCCGTAGATAGCATCGGCCTGCAAATCGACATCGTCGAGAGCTTTCTGACCGGACAGTTTTTTGCGGGCCGGGACAAAATCATGTACCAAAATGCGCTGCGGGTGTATGGCCCTCGCAAATGACTGGCAGTAGCGTACGGAGACTGGCCAGCGCTCGCCATCGGCGCATCATTTGTCATGAAGGCCGGCAAAATCACCAGACACGATTAGTGTGATCGAAAGGAACATATGGAACTTACTATCGAAAAAATGATCGGTCAATTCGAGCGGGGCGCCATGACGCGGCGCCAGTTGACGCTCGCTATCACCGCTCTCTTCTCTGCCGAGCAGTCGGTGTCGGCGGCGCCCGACATGAAAGCCGTGAGCATAAACCATGTCACGCTGAAGGTCGCCGACGTTCAACGCACGTCGAAGTTTTACCAGGAGGTTTTCGGGATGCCGCTGCGGCAGCATTCGGAAAAGACGCATATCCTGGCTGTCGGACCCAGCTTCCTTGGCATCGAACAGAAACCGGGAGGCCCCGCCATGGATCACTTCGACTTGGGAATCGCCAATTTCAATGCCGATAAAGTCACGGCGAAACTCAAAGCGCGCAACCTGAAGTTGGATACGGGCGGAACGAAGGAATCCTTCAAATTTTGGGATCCTGATGGTTTCCTGGTTCAGTTGAATGGCCCGGACTACGAAGGACACGTGAGCTAAAGGCTACCCGGATGTGGAAACGGCCTGCTACCAGGAGGCGTGCTCCCTTCACCTCCCACTTACCCCTTCATTCACGGCTCACTTTCGACCCGCGCGCAATCGATTCACCAGTTGCTGTAGCTTCGGATCGGGCCTGATCCGAAGCGCCGCTTCATACTGAGCGATGGCGTCCGGCAGCTGGCCGGGCAGTTGCGCCAGGGCGTTTCCCAGGTTGAAATGCGCCTCGGCGAGATCGGGATTGATCCGCAGCGCCGCTTCAAAGTGGGTGATCGCTTCCAGCAACCGCCCCCCGGAATTCACCAGCGCCAGTCCCAGGTTGTTGTGCGCTGTGGCGTTGCCGGGTTCCACGCGCAGCGCCGCATCATACTGGGCAATGGCGTCCGGCAGCCGGCCGGGCAGTTGCGCCAGGGCATTTCCCAGGTTGAAGTGCGCCATCGAGTAGTCGGGATTGATCCGCAATGCCGCTTCATATTGGGCAATGGCGTCCGGCAGCCGGCCGGGCAGTTGCGACAGGGCGTTTCCCAGGTTGAGGTGCGCTGCCGGGTCGCCGGGCTCAAGGCGCAGCACAGCCTCATACTGGGCGATGGCGTCCGGCAGACGGCCGGGCAGTCGCAACAGGGCGTTTCCCAGGTTGTTGTGCGCCGCCGCAAGATCGGGATCGGCCCGCAACGCTGCTTCGTACTCGGCCACCGCCTCCCGCCAGCGCCCGCCGGAATTGGCCAGCGCTAGTCCCAGATTGCTGTGCGCTGCCGCGTCGCCGGGCTCCAGGCGCAGCACGGCTTCATACTGGGCGATGGCGTCGGGCAGGCGGCCGGGCAGTTGCGCCAGGGCGTTTCCCAAGTCGTAGTGCGCCTCGGCGTAATCGGGGTCAATCCGCAGCGCCGCCTGAAACTCGGCGATGGCGTCCGGCATCCGGCCGGGTAGTTGCGCCAAGGCGCTCCCCAGATTGCTGTGCGCCATCGGGTAGTCGGCGTTGATCCGCAATGCCGCTTCAAATTCGGCAATGGCGTCCGGCAGGCGGCCGGGCAGTTGCGCCAAGGCGTGGCCCAGGTTGTTGTGGACCCTGGCGCTTTGCGGACAAACGTCCTCGGCGCTGGTCCAGAGGCTGCGCTCATCGAGCCAGTCGGAGTTCCGGGCATAGGTCCGCGCGGCGCATGCCAGGCACAGCAGCCCCAGCGCAATCCATGCAGCCCGCATGTCCAAAAGCCGCGGGCGCGGGACTTGCCGGCCGAGCGTGCAGATGGCCGCGACCACGCACCCGGCCAGGCCGATCGAAGGCAGATAGACGAACCGCTCGGCCATGATGCTCCCGATGAGAATCGCCAGATTGGACGTCGGGGCGAGAGCCACGAAAAAGAAAACCAGGAAGAAGAATAGCGGCTCGCGCGCGCGGCGCCAGCGCACAGCCAGCAGGGCGGCGCCCAGGCAAACCGCCAGCGCGATCAGCGCCTTCGCATCCTCCCATGGCGCTCGATGCCAGCCAAACAGTGGGACTGCATTATAGGAATAATCCGGCGACAAGTGGGCCGGCCAGAGGAACAGCCACAGATACTTGCCGATTACTTTGATAGCCGTGAGCCGCGCCGTCCAGAAGCCGGCGCCGATCAGGGGGTTGTCGCCGAAGGGAGCCAGAAGGTGCGTCTGCAACGTGCCGCGCAAATAGAAGAACGCGGCAAATGGCAGCGCCAGGGCGGCGTAGGCCGGCGCACGCGCCCGCCACGCCGCTCGCTTTGGCCACGTCAGATCGTATAGGAGCATGATTGCGGGCAGGACGGCGGCATTCTCCTTGGAAAAAATCCCGACCGTCTGGGCGGCCACCATGGACGCCACCCAGAATAGCTTGCGCCGCCCGGCGGCGGTGGCGCTTTTCACGTAACACAGCAAGCCTGCCAGCACACCGAAGGCGGCCAGCAGGTCGGCGCGGCCCACAATGTTGGTGACGGATTCGGTGAGCAGGGGATGCAGACCCCAGACGGCTGCCAGGGCAAAGGCCGGCGCGGCGGTCCCCAACACCAATATGCCCAGCAGGTAGACGAGCGAAACATTCACCAGGTGCAGGGCGAGATTCACCCAATGATAGCCGGCCGGGTCCGTGCCATTGCCGAGGATGGCGTAATTCAGCAGGTAGGAGAAAGTAGTGAGCGGGCGATACAGGCCTAAAGTGGTGCTGCCGTTCCAATACGGTCCGGTCAGAATGAGCCGAAGGTTTTGCGGCGTCACCGCGTGGACGCGGGCATCCTCCGAAATCACCGCGGCGCTGTCGAACACCAGGCCCGCCTGGAAGGAATTGGAATACGCCGCCAGGATCAGGGCCCAGAGCGCCAACATGCGCCATGCGTGCCGCCGCCAGACGGGATGCGCCGCCTGGATAGAGGAGGCTTCCCGCGCGACTGGCGGCGCAGCCCTGCGCGATCGCCGCGGCTTGCGAGTCTCTTTCATTCAGTATGCCCAACGGCGGGACCTGAGATGCGAACCCGCACTTCAATCAAAACACCCTCGCAAGGGCCGGAGCGCACCGTGACATCGCCCCCGGCGCTGCGGGCGCGAGCGCGCATCCCGATCATACCGCGCGAGCTTGGCCGCGCGGCCTGCCGGGCTTCGGGGGCGGGAGCGGCGGCGAGGCCGCGGTGGTCGTCTGGAATGGTGAGGCGGATCTCACCGCCGCCGGATTGCAGTTTGACTTCGACGCGCATGGCCGCGGCGTGGCGCGCCACGTTTGTCAGCGCCGCTCGCGCAACGAACTGGGCGATGCGAAACAGGTGCGCCTCGGTCTCATCGGGAAGGCGGCCGAGGCGCCTGGATGCGAGAGTCGCCTGGATGCCGGTGCGCGCGGCGAAACCCTCGACGAGCCAGCGCAGGCCGGTCTCGAGGCCGAAATCGTCGAGGATGGTGGGGCGCGGCCTGCTGCGCCCGCGCCTGCGGTAGAAATGGCGCGGCGGCGATCCCAAGCGCCGCAGCCCAGCCAGAATTGCGCCCGGTAACCTCCGGTTTCATGGTGCTCCTACCTCCTCGAGATGGTAGCGCCGCCCATTTGGGCCGTGTCGAAAGGCATCGGCGGCCTGGCTGATAGAAACGCCCCTTACATTCGACGCGCGGCGCGGGCGATCCTCCCTCGCGCCGCCATGCCTCGCAACCTGTGTAGCCTGCTCAGAAAGTGATTTCTAGCTCAGGACACTAGAACACTAACCGCGCCGAAAGTTGCATCAGTCTGGACTGATTGTACTGCGCTGTAATCCATCCCGTGGTCGGGTTCGCCGCTGTGGTTATGCTGGTGTTCGGTTGCTCGAACTGGACCCGGTTGAACAGGTTGTAGACCTCCGCCCGGAACTGTAGATTGATATGCTCTGTAATCGCCGTCTTCTTTCCCAGGGAGAGGTCGAAATTGTTGATGCCCGGCCCACGGAGCACGGGGTCGGTCGCGCTTGCATCCCCCAATGTGTAAGCAGCCGGAACGGTGTAACACGCGGCGTTGAAATAGCCGTACAGCCGATTCGTGATCGGGCCGCTGAGCTTCGGATTACAGCCTGGTACCACATTGGGGCGTCGGCCGTAGCCAGTGGCCATGGCGGTCCCGGTTGCGGTAAAGGCCAGCGGGAAGCCGTCCCCGAAGGTGGAAATTCCGCTCACGGTCCAGCCGCCAACCAGTTTCTGTTCGATGCCAGGGCCGGCAGCCAGGAATTTATGACCCGGGCCGAACGGGAGGTCGAGCACATAGCTTATGACGAGACGCTGGCGGGCGTCGAAGCCCGACAGTGATTTTTCCGCGGATATATCGTACGGGTTCTGAACGCCGGGGGTTGGACCCAAGCCCCCATTCAGCCAGGTGGTCAGGGTCGAGATATCGGACATGAGCTTGGAAAAAGTGTAGCTCGCCAGCAAGGTCCCGCCCTGCTTGAAACGCTTCTCGAACTTCATCTGCAGGGCATGATAGGTCGAGGTTCCGATATCTACGTTGGCTTCCGAAAAACCGGTGTATTCAGGGAAAGGCAGGAGGAGTTGCTGCAGCTGCACGGTTGGCTGCGAGAGCGCTCCGGTCTGCACCACGCTGGCGAAGGGATTGGGCACCTGGTTAGTCAGAGAGTTTCCCAGCGCCAAATCCGACTGCGGGACAGCGTCCACATTCAAATTTGAGCCGGGGCCCGGCAGGTGTTTGCCGGCCGAAAACACGTAGGCGGCCTCGACGACCGCGCCGCCCGGTAACTGGCGCTGCACGGCGATATTCGCCTGCTCCTGGTAGGGATAGGGAAGATACCCGAGCGTCATTCCGCTGAGCGAGCTGCCAATCATCTCTGCCTCCCCCACCGCATGGGAATAGTTGGCCGGCGTCTCTAATATGCCGGTCGGAAACGGATTGCTGATGGGGTTGGCGAGTGTGACGCCGCTGTTCACCGACGGCACGCCATTGGTGACGAACTGATTGATCGACTGTCCAAATGGCGCGTTGCTGAAATAAGTAGTGGGCGGCAGATAATAAATGCCCCCGGCGGCTCGGATCACGGTCTTGTCGTTCAGGCGGTAGGCAAGGCCCAACCGGGGAGAGAAAAGTGTGAAATGTTCCCTCTCGTTGCCTGCCTCCGGATGTGCGGGAGTGTTAACGAAATCCACGTTGCCCATGATCGGCTGGCCATTCAGCGTAATTCCGTCCGCTGCCAAAGTCGAATTGACTTCGTTCGGGTTAATGGAAGCGTTGCGGTTGTACCGCTCGGTGTAGACGCCGGGGATCTCATAGCGCAGGCCCAGCGTCACGGTAAGTCTGGGCGTGGTCTGCCAGGTGTCCGTGACATAATACCCCTGGTAGTGTATAGATTGCCAGGGCACCGAGAAGGCCGACACGCTGTAGGCGGAGCCGAACCCCAGCAGCATCGAAGCCATGCCGTTGCCGCTGGCCCCGCAAGCGAGCGCATTCGAGCACGTACCGGTGATGGCGGTCGAGAGCGAGCCGCCATCGAAGTTCTGGTAGTAACCGTTCTGCTGGTCGCGCCAGTCGCTGCCGAACTTGAAAGTGTGCTTGCCCTTCACCCAACTCAGGCTGGGCGCGAGTAAATAGGAGTCCTCTGTGGACAGAATGTGCAGACCGCTCGGCACGGTATAGCCAGCAATGCCGACGCTCGGAACCGCGGTGCCCGGACCGCCATGGACAAGTGGAAGCAGCGTATCCATGTACGACGGAAGGTCGAATGTCTTGCTTTCATCGATATTCGCGTACGACTCTAAACGCTGATACGGGAAGCGCACATAAGACAAGCGGACGTCGAAAATGAGGGTGGGAGAGATCAGACGGGTCACCCCAAGGACGCCTTGGGTGGTGGTGAAGTCCTCCGGGGAGTAAGGATCGTTCGCGTAATTTCCGTTGCCCATGGGCGCGCAGGGGTTGGCCTGCGAATGCCAGCGCGAAAAGCGCGCGAACATCCGAAGCTTGTCGCTTATGTTATAGTCGCCACGGGCAGTCTCCTGGTTGTTGTTCCCGCCGACCTCGCAGGTCGTACTAAAGTTGTTGGCTCCCGTGTACTGCACCCCCGGCACGTTGGGTAACCCAGTGATCGGAAAGTTCAATATGGCCAAGCCAGTCGGGTTGAACCGGTTTACCGGAATGATGTTGCCGGGAAACGGCTCACGCGCCGGCCCGGCGCTGTACGCCGTGTCCACAACCCCACCCGGGCAGGGGTTGTTATTGGTCGTGCCGCACTGCGTCAGCGGATCGTAAATCGGGATCACCGCGCCCGAAGCGTTCTTGTAGCCCGAGAAGTCTCCGTTATACATGGCCGGAAGCGGCACGGTCCCCAGGTAATTCGCTCCCTGGCGGCCGTAATAATTTTCCCAGCCGAAGAAGGCGAACAGCTTGTTCTTCTTTACGGGCCCACCAGCATCGGCGCCGTACTGGTTCTGGTGGACCGGCGCTTTCCCGATACCGGTTGCGTTATTGAAGAAGAGGTTGGCGTCCAGGTCGGTGTTGCGGAAATACTCATACGCGGCGCCGTGGAATCCGTTGGTGCCCGACTTCGAAGAGATGTTGATGACGCCGCCCGAGTAGCGGCCGTATTCGGCGCTGTTGCTGTTGCTCTCCACGCGGAACTCGGAAACCACGTCCGGGCTCGGCACCATGTTCACAAGGTTGCCCAGGACGGAGTTATTCGGAACGCCGTCGTAAAACGTCGCCCCCTGGTTCGCCATGCCCCCGCCGATCTGGTAATTGCCAGCCGCGAATACGTTTTTCCCGGTGATGGCATTTCCATCGGTCGTGCCGTTCGATACTACGCCCGGGACCAGCGTTGTGAGGGCCATAAGGTTGCGGCCATTCACCGGAGTTTCTTCGACGGCCCGGGTGGCGACGACCTGACTCACGTTGGCGTTTTCGGTCCGCAGCAACTGTGCGGTGGCCTGGACTTCAACATTTTGGGTCACCTCGCCCACTTCAAGCACAATGTCCGCGCGGACTGCCCCGGATATGGTCACTTCGACATTGTCGCGGGTGACTTTCTTGAAGCCGCTCTGTTCCACTTCCACCCGGTAAATTCCTGGAACGAGGTCGAGGAACTCATAGTCGCCGGCCACGCGGGACTGGCCCGCATGCCGTTCGCCGGTGCCGGTGTTGGTAACAGTAACCTTCGCGCCCACTATGCTGCCTCCGGAAGTATCCACGACCGTCCCAACGATCGAGCCGAGGATGACCTGCCCGTGCAGCCGGACGTTTAATAAAGCGATACTCGCAAAGAGTAGCGCGAGACTGAGAAGTGAAGACAATCTAACTGGCGGAAGCGCTCTGCCGATCATTTTATAGATCTCCTAAAGTGCTGGTGGAAGTCTCGTTGCACGGCTGGACGCCGTTCTGCAGCATGGCGTAAAACAAGGGATTCTGCGTCACATTGGGGACATCGTTGATGACTTGGGCATAAGTGGCGTTGGTCGCGGCGCTGCTGTCGGCCTGGTTCTGGGTGGCCTGGTTCTGGGTGGCCTGCGCCACTTCCGCCGCCGCCCACGCCGCGCCGACCTTCAGGATTACGTCCACGCGGGCGGTCTGTTCGGTGGTTCCGGAGTTGGTTATAACTACTTCCGCATTGGCCGCCACCGCTCCGGACTGATCCGTCACGGCGCCGGTGATGGTGGCCGACCGGATCTGCGCCGATGCCGTCGCGGCCAGCGACAGTGCTACTAAAGCTGTCAAAAGCTCCTTGGCTAGTGACACAGCATGCTCCCCTTCTCACGGAGTGAGGCACAGACCTCACATTACGATGTTTCTCTCGCGGGCCGGCCGACGGCGGGAAGGCCGACTAACCCGCGCGACCCGACCCCAACGATTGCGTATAGCACAATCGCTGTTGTATTTTGAAATGGATGCAATGCAAAGTCAAGGATAATCTTGCAGGAATACGTTACCAGCCAAATCGATCGGCTCAGACTGATTCAGCTTGCGCCGCGGTTGACGTTCTAGTATCCTGAGGTCCGACCGACAGAGAAGGGCTGGTTGCCGGCCGGCCCATTTGGGACTGAGGGGTATTTACCGCGGGCGCGGCGATGCCGCGAAAGCGGACGCGCAGATGAAAGAATTCCGGCGACTGCAAAAGCCACATGATTTCTCGATGTCTCGCCGCGCTGGTCATCGCCGGGTGCGCCCTGCCCGTTGCCGGCGAGGACGCGGCTTCGGGATATGCCGGCAGTGAAGTCTGCGGGAAGTGCCACGCCGCGCAGTTTGAATCGCAATCGAAGACCGCGCATGCACATGCTCTGAGGCGGGCTCAGGCAACCGATCCGGGCCCCGGAAGCCACGCCCAGTGGGCCTTCGGCGCAGGGACTAAAGCTGTTACATGGGTAAGCCAGACCGGCGAGGAGACCATCGCCGAACATGGCCAGAGTTATTACGCCGCGACTAAGTCGCTGGCCCTCACGCCCGGCCACACAAGTTCCGCCGATATTGTTTACCGCACGTTCGATCCAATCGCTACGGCGCTGCGTTGTTTCCGCTGTCACTCGACTGGACCGGTGACGCTCGCAGCCGGTTTTCAGGTTCAGCCAGGCGAGCCGGGCATTCATTGTGAAGCCTGCCACGGCCCGGGGCGCGCGCACGCCGAATCGGGCGGCGCAGCGGCGATTCAGAATCCCAAACGCCTGAGCGCGGGCCAGATTAATACGCTATGCGGCGCTTGCCATCGCCAGGCAAGCGATCTGGACGACGATACGGACTGGAGCAACACCTGGAACGTGCGCCATCAACCGTCGTATCTTCACCGCGCCGCTTGTTTCCGCAACAGCAACGGCGCTCTCTCATGTCTCACGTGCCATGACCCTCATCAGCCTCTGAAAACTGCCGCGTCGGCCTATGACGCGCGCTGCACGTCGTGTCACCCGAAGGCCGCGCATACGACTCCGATCGCAGCCCGCAGTTGCGTCGGCTGCCATATGCCGCAGGTCGCAACCAGCGCGAACCTGAGGTTCACGAATCACTGGATCGGCATCTACGACCCGCGCGGGCGCAACCTGATTCCTTCGAAGCGGGCCGTTACAGACCTGCATCCGGTATTGGCCAAAGACGAATCCGCGAACGGAATGATTGTGCCGGCCGACCCCTCGACGCTTGCGCCCGTGTATGCCCAGGCCGTGGCCGAGAGACAGCGCGAATCGGGCCCGGACAGCGCGAAGGCGGCGCGCGCGTCAGCGGATTTCGGGCAGTTTCTTCTGCTGATCGAAAAGAGTGCGGAGGCCGAAGCGCCGTTGCGGCGCGCCGTTGCCATCGACGAGCATAATGCAGATTCGGCGATCGACGCGGATCGGGAGAGCCTGGCGCTCGCGCTCGAGGCTCAAGGCAAGCGCAAAGAAGCGTTTGAGTATTTCAGGCAGGCTGCCCAAGGACGCAACCCGCGCGTCGCCGCACGGGCTTTCGCGAAACTCGCCGGGATGGATCGTGATCACGCCGACATTTATTCCCGAAACGCCGTCGCATCGGAGGAGAAGGCCTCCGGAACCGATTCGCCACGGGTTGCCCTCCTGTTGCAGGAGTATGCGCTGGCGTTGCGCGCTCGCGACCGCGATCCGGAAGCCGAGCCTCTTTTGCGGCGTGCGCTCTCGATTCAGCAGAGCGCGGCCAAAGCGGACCCGCAAGTCACCGTTACAGTTCTGAACACTCTCGGGAACCTGCTCGAGGGCCGTAAGCAGTTGGATGAGGCAGAGAAGCTGGAACGCCTCGCCTTGACGGTTTCAGAACAGAGGTTTGGGCCGGAAAGCGTTCAGCTGGCGATGACCTGCACGAATCTGGCCGACGTTCTTTGGAATAAGAAGAACCTGCGCGAAGCCGGTCGGCTTTACCGCCGCGCAATCGGCGTCGATGCCTCGCTTTACGGCCCGGACCGGCCGGAAACAGCGGATGATATTGCCAATCTGGGAATGCTCATGAACGACGCGGGCCAGCCAGCCGCCGGCGCCGCGCTCTTGCGTCAGGCGCTCGCGATTTATGAGAAGACGCTCGGCCCCGCCAGCGAGAGGGCGCAGTTCGTAAGACAGCGCCTCGTCCGACCCGGACGCTAGATAAGCTAGATCCGGCGCAGGTTCCGGTGGATTAAGGTTTGCGCCCGGCGTTCGAGTTTGATACTCGATTTCTATACTGAGCCAAACGAGGACAGCGCCGATTGATCCTGGGGTGCGTGCAGAAGATTCGGTCCGAGGAGCTTCCGCGAGATCGGGAACGCTCCGCCGGTTGTTCTTTTCGATCGTGCCCGGCCTGGTTTTTCCGGGAATCCTCGGTAGCATGAAGATTGGGAGTACGACAAGCAGATGACCTGGAAACTCGATTACCGCAACAGCGTCCTTAAGGCATACCCCGACGTCTACACCCCGGCGGCGCTTGAGGCGCTGGAGGCCCTGGCGCCGCTCAACCGTGACCGGCGCGAACTGATGGCACGGCGCATCGCGCGGCGGCTGGCGCGCGAGAACGGCCGGCAGCGCATCGCTTTCCTCGACCCGCAGGCGCTGATCCCGCGCACGGGCATCCGGGTTCAAGACGCCCGGGACGGCAACTTCGAGGGGAGCGAGATCCCGGCCGATTTGAAGCGCCAGTGGATCCAGGGCACCGGGCCCGCCACCAAGCCGAGGGCGAGTATGGAAAGCGGCCTTCGGAACGCCGCGTACGCGATGCTGTCGGGGGCCGACGGCTGGATGTTCGATGGCGAGGATGCCCTCGGGCAGGTCGATACCATGTCGCTCGATAACCAGCGCAACCTCCATCTGGCGATCGCCCGGGACCCACTCTTCTTACGCGTCGCCGAAGGGGTCGCCGCCGAGATGAACCAGTGGGCGCAAGGCTTTTTCGGGCGCTCCACCATCGCCGACTGGCGGCGGCAGCTCGATTTCACCACCACGATCTTCCGCGCGCGCGGTCTGCATCTCGACGACCGCCACGTGCGCGAGCAGGACGGCGCCGGCTTCTCCGCTTCGATCGTCGACCTCACGCTCTATGTGGTCAACAACCACCAGCGGCTACGCGACTCGGGAGCATCGATCGTCCTCTACCTGCCGAAGATCCAGACGGCCGAGGAGGCGGCGCTGTGGAACGACCTGCTGGCCGCGCTCGAGCGGCACCTCGGGCTGCAGCAGGGCACGATCAAGGTCTATGTTCTGGTAGAGCAGATCGAGGCGGCCTTTCAGTTGATGGAGATCCGTGCCGCCCTCGGCCGCCACTTCGTGGGCTTCAACACCGGGCGGTGGGACTACATCAACAGCGTCGCCGACGCGATGGCGTGGGACGCGGGGTTCCTCAACCCCAATATCGACGCCATCGGCATGACCTACGGCTACATGCGCAACTACGAGGACCGCGTCCGCCGGGCGGTGAACACCCCCGACCGGAACGGCCGGTGCGCACTCTGGCAAGGCGGCATGGAGCCCAACATCCCGGTTGGCTCCGCGGCGGGCGTCGCCGATGGGATGCGCCGGGCGAATGCCGGCGGGAAGCGCGAGCAGCTCGCGGGGGCAAGCGGCAAGTGGGTCGCGCACTGGAAGATGGTGCACATCGTGCGGCCGGTGTGGGAGGAGGCCGGCGCCGACAACCAGCTCGGACGCAACTTCCCGCCGCTCACCTATACACAGGAGGACGCCGACGGGTTGATGCTGCTCGAACCGGCGCCGCGCACCATCCGGGGCGCCCGCGATCTGCTGAGCGTCGCTCTGCAGTACGGCAACGCCTTCGGGCAGGGTTTCCAGGCCGCGGCCCTCAAGCCGGCGGATTTCTTCGGCGACGACGACCAGCTCTACCTGATGGAGGACATGGCGACTGGTGAGATCCGTGTCAGCATCCTCTGGGAGTGGCTGCAGAAAGGCGCGAAGCTCACCGGCGACGACCCCGCGACCGGAACCCGCACCGGCGATACCTTCGACGCGGCGCTCTTCGCGCGGTTGCTCTCCGAAGAGTACGAGAAGCTGCTCGCCGCCGGTGACCGCGACGTCCACGACGACTCGAAGGCGACCACGCTGCCCATCGCGCGGGAGATCGTCGCGAAATATGTCACCAGCGGCGTCAAGCCTCCCTGGTACATCGACCTATTGAACCTCAGCCTCAATAACTACGACCTGGACACCGCCAAGTCCCGCATCCGGGACTACATCGAGGCTTTCGAGCGGGACGGAACGCGGATCACCGGGAACCTCGACTTTGGTGGACTGAAGCAAGGAGCGCGATCGTGAGACCGTTCGAGAAGTAAGTCGCCGCGTCCCGGTTCGACGGCCCCAGATTCTCGGGGACCGTTCGCCTCTACACCGGACTTACACCGGACCCGGCGCGTTGGCGCCCGCGGCAGGTTGGCGTACGCCGCTGTTGGCGCCGCCCGCCCGAAGGCAAGCGTGGATGCCCGAAGGGACGGCGGGTGAAATGCGGCTGGGGCTGCGGCGCCTGGCTTACTGAGCCCTGTCCAGGAGCTGGACACACGCCATGGACACTACCTGCGCGCTTCGGCTCGCAATCTATTGAATGCCTTAGGTAAGTGCTTCGGTCAGCGGCGTGCATCCTCATCCGCCGGAGCCTCGGATGAGGCCCGCTGGAAAGGATCAGTCATGGAAATCAGTCGCTCGGTTCGCTTAGTGGCGGCGGGAACCGTCGCCGCGGTCGCGGCCCTGTCCACGGCCAATGCCGCAAGCCGCCTGGGGCCTGAGAAATGCGGTTTAACGAATAATACGTTGGCCTTACGGGAGCGATCGATATGAGATTCTCATCCCTTCTATGGG
>JBEKNN010000149.1:0-22230 GCA_049522755.1 Bryobacteraceae bacterium
GCCCCCGCATGCGCCGCTCCCGACGTCCCCGCCATCCTTCAGAAGAATTGCGCGCAGTGCCACGGCGCATCGAGCGGCATGTCCGGCCTCAGGGTCACGTCGCGCGAAGGTCTCCTCAAGGGCGGTAGCCGCGGCGCCGCGCTCATTCCCGGCAAATCCGCCGACAGCCTTCTTTATAAAGCGGTCGCGCACATCGGAGACCTCTCGATGCCCCCGGGCGGCGCCGCGCTGCCGCCCGACGAGGTTGCCGCTATCAAAGACTGGATAGACGCCGGCGCAGTGTGGACAGCCGGAACCTCCACTTCGGCCTCCGTCTGGTGGGCATTCCGCAAACCCGTCCGTCCAATGGCGCCCGGCGACCCGGCGGCCAAGAATCCTATCGACGCGTTCATCGATCGAAAACTTGCAGCTGCCGGCGTCCCCAAGTCTCCCGTAGCGGATCGCCTGACCCTGCTCCGCCGCGCATCTTACGATCTGCTGGGTCTCCCTCCGGCCCAGCAGGAAATCGACCGGTTCCTCAACGATAAATCCCCGGAAGCATGGGAACATGAAATCGACCGCCTGCTTGCCTCGCCCCGCTACGGCGAAAAATGGGGACGCCACTGGCTCGACCTCGCACGCTATGGCGACACCGCCGGCTTCGAACAGGATCCCTACCTTTTGATTGCGTGGCGTTATCGCGACTACGTGATCAAATCCTTCAACGACGATAAACCCTACGACCGTTTCGTAAAAGAGCAGATCGCCGGCGACGAACTCTATCCCACCGACGCCGATGCGCGTACGGGTACCGGCTTCTATCGCGTCGGCGTCAACCGCGACATGCTCTTTAAGGTTGAAGACATCAACCTGGTTGAGAAGCGCATCGATATGGTAGACACCACCGGCGCGGTTTTCCTTGGGCTCACGGTAGGCTGCGCGCGCTGCCACGATCATAAGTTCGACCCGATCCCGCAGCGCGATTACTATCGGATGCAGGCCATCTTCCAGCCGGCCGTCGCCGATCGCGTCTTCCTCGATTACAATCCCGCCCGCAACTACGACATCGCCGAAAACAGCCGTACCTTCAAACTCTGGCAGACTTCGGAGGAAATTCAGGGAATTCTGAAAAAATATCAGGGCGAACTGCGCGAGAAGAAGCTCGCCGCGCTTCCCGAAGATGTTCAAGCCGCGTTCAAAGTCCCGGAAGACAAGCGCACGAAGGAACAGCGCGATATGGTTACCGAGAACGAGAACAAAGTTCGGGTTTCGCCCGGCGAGGTGAACGGCCTGATGAGCCAGGCCGACAAGGAGCGCATGGACGCGATCGGCAAGCGCCTGCTCCAGACCTTCAGTAACTATGGGCCGCCGCCCATGTCGCCCGGCATTATCGATGCCGGCCGCGACGCGCCGAAGACTTTCGTCGCCATACGCGGCAATCCCGAGGCCCCGGGCGAGGAAGTGCTGCCCGGCTTCCTCAGCGCGCTCGGCGGCGCGGATATTCCGGAAGCCCCGCTGCACGCCGCCTCCACCGGCCGCCGCAAAGCCCTCGCCGAGTTCATCGCCAGTCCGGATAATCCGCTCACTGCGCGCGTGATGGTGAACCGTATCTGGCAGTTTCACTTCGGCTCCGGCCTGGTGAAGACGGCGAGCGACTTCGGAATCCGCGGCGGCATGCCCAGCCATCCGGAACTCCTCGACTGGCTGGCTGACGAATTTGTCGCGCGCAAGTGGTCCGTCAAATCGATGAACAAGCTCATCATGCTGTCGGAAGCTTACCAGCGCGGTTCCAACCCGACGGCCGTCGCGAGCGCGAAGGACCCCGAAAACGAGCTGCTCTCGCACGCGAATCGCCGCAGGCTCGATGCCGAAGAGATCCGCGACGCCTCGCTCGCCATTACCGGTGAACTGAACTTCAAGATGGGCGGGCTGCCTGTGGTGCCGCCGCTTTCGCGCGAAGAAATGTTCGGCATGATCGGAGGCCAGGGCGCCTGGCCGGTGACGCCCGACCCGGCCGAGCACAAGCGGCGCACTATCTATATGATCGTGAAACGCACTTTCCAGCAGCCGATGGCGCAGTCTTTCGACGGTCCGGATGGCGTGCTGAGCTGCCCGCGGAGAAATGAAAGCACTACCGCGCCGCAGTCGCTCGAACTGCTGAACAGCGCTTTTACCGTGGACCGGGCGAAAGCTCTGGCGGAAAAAGCGACGTCGCCCGAAGATGCGTGGAAAGCAATCTATGGCCGTGAGCCTTCAGCCGAAGAACGAAAAGCGGCGGAAGAATTCTTAACCAGGCAACCGATGACAGAGCTTATCCGGGCTCTGATGAACACCAATGAGTTCCTTTATGTTGACTAGAAGACAGCTTCTCACCCGCACTGCGAACGGCTTCGGCCTCGCGGCCCTCGCCGGTATCCTCGACGCCGCCGAAGTGAACCCGCTCGCGCCCAAGGCCCCGCCGCTGCCTGCCACCGCCAGGAGCGTCATCTACCTCTTCATGCACGGAGGCGTGAGCCACGTGGATACTTTCGACCCCAAGCCCGAGCTGACTCGCAACTCGGGTAAGCCGCTCTCGCTGGAGCTGGCAAAATTGATAAAGACCAGCTTCATCCACGATCCGACTAAGGCAATCCTTAGAGGAAGTCCCTGGGCTTTTCAGCCCGGCGGAACCTGCGGCACGCCGGTGTCCGACCTCTATCCCAACGTCCGCAGCCTGATGGACGACATTACGGTGATCCGGAGCTGCTACGGAGACCAGTTCGATCACGCTCCTGCGATTTATCTGCGAAGCACCGGCTTCCAGCTGCCCGGCCGCCCCTGCATTGGATCCTGGGTGACCTACGGCCTGGGCACGGAGAATCAGAACCTGCCGGCCTTCGTGGTTATGTCCGACGGCTCGACCAAGTCCGGGCCGCCGGCTTACAGCTCCGGCTTTCTGCCGGCCGTTTATCAGGGCACGATATTTCGCGGCGGAGAAAGCCCGATCCTCTATCTGAAGAGCCCGGACGGCGTCAACAGCGACACGCAGCGCGCTACCCTCGACTTCATCAATAAGATCGATAAGATTCAGGAACGAACCCGCACGGGGGATTCCACGCTCGAAGCCCGCATCGCGTCCTACGAACTGGCCTGGCGCATGCAAAGCTCCGCCCCCGAGGCGGTTGACATCACCCACGAGACCGATGCGACAAAAAAGCTCTACGGCGTCGGTGAAGGCGTAACTGACGATTTCGGTCGCAAGTGCCTGCTTGCCCGCCGCCTGGTGGAGCGGGGAGTTCGTTTTGTAGAGCTGATCTCAGGCACCAACGTAGGGCAGGACTGGGACGACGCGCACACCGATCTCACCGGCTCCCACAACCGCATGACGCGCAAGACGGACAAGCCGATAGCGGGTCTTCTGCGCGATCTGAAGGGCCGGGGTCTGCTGGACTCGACTCTGGTCGTCTGGGGTGGAGAGTTCGGACGCACGCCGCTGTCACAGGGCGATAACGGGCGAGACCATCACCCCTACGGCTTCTCGATCTGGATGGCCGGCGGAGGAGTTAAGGGCGGCCGAATCCTGGGAAGCACCGACGAATTCGGGGTCCAGGCGGCCGAGATGCGCGTAGACGCTCACGATGTCAACGCGACGATTCTGAGGCTGATGGGTATCGACCACAAGAAGCTGACTTACCTCTACCAGGGCCGGGACATGCGCCTCACGGACGTCAAAGGTGACAACGAATTCACCTCAAAACTGACGTAGTCCGGGCCGAAGGCGCGCTTGCGAACCTATGGGTAGTCGCCGGCTGCAAGCCATGCCAGCGCGCCATACCAAGGTGGATCGCGGCGGACCCTTCAAGGGCCGGGTTCCGCGTGTTCATTACCGGCGGGAACGGATTCAAGCGCACCGTAACGTTCGCCATCGACGAGGACGAAAGCGCCTGAGATGTTGCCTATACGCTCTATGATCGATCCATGCCAGATTTTGCCGATAGGAGAATCACGCGTACAATGTTCTGGAACCGGCCCGACGAACGTGAGTGGGTCTGCACCGTTTGAAGTCGTCGCCGACTCTCCGGGGGCAGACTGCGGAGCTTTCCCGCAGGGCTCAAACCAGGCACCCGAACTGCGCTACGGTGTCCACTTGACAAGGTCTAGGTAGGTTAGGGGAGAAGTCCACCGATGGCGGGCTGTTTGGGGGCGCTGACGGTTACGGGTCTAACTAATCAGTTCGTAGAAGGATTCACTTCGCCCCAGCGCGGAATCGCCGCCTCAGGCTTTTTACGGCTTTTAACGGCCGATTGGCGAACGCCCTTCGGCGTTCGCCAATGCTTGTTCCAGCTTCATTCACGCCAAGCTCTCCGTTCGGAGCAAGACTCCGGTACCAGATTGTTAGACTCGACCCAATGACATGTGCAACAAGTAGTTCCCTACACTCCGCTTCGGTGGAAAAGGCCAGGTTCCCGAAGCGTCGTGGGCGTCAAGCTCTGTTGAGCTTCTTTTTGCGGTAAACCAAGCTGACCCCAACCAAACCGATCCCCATCATCAGCTCAAACAAACTGCTGGGTTCCGGAGTGGTCGTCGGGGCAGTGACGGCGAATTGTGCGGAGAAGGGCGTCGTGATCGTGTCGCCAGCTTCAACATCCGACAACAATTGCTGGAAATTCATGTTTGTGAACGGTGTGGTGAACGTGCCGACAACCGCGGCGGTGACGCCCGGGTTAGTGCTGTCCACCTCTACTCCGTCAATAGTGAAAGAAGCCGTCGAAGTCGAGGTAGACGTATTCTGCAGGTTGAACGGGGACTGGTCGGGCAGATCTGGCGTGCATAGCTGGTTGGCCGCTGGAACGGCATCTGTGCAACCCGCCACTCCGTCGATTCCCGCCAAAAGGACTGTAAATGTAAAAGTGATGTTCGGCGCCGCAGTGAACGTCATAAAGTCTGTTACGGCGGGAAAGCTCCCGGGGGGGGTTGTTACCTCGGGCGGATTCGATATATTGTCGATCGTACCCGTGGTATCCTCCAAAGCCATAAACCCACCTTGCTGCGAAGAGGCGGGACTGTTTATGAGGAAATCGTTACCCACGAAGGAAACCGCTCCGAGGGATATGTTAGCCGTACCCGTGATATTCAGCACACCTGTTATGAAACTTGCCTGCGCGGCAAAGGGCATGCCGACCAGCGCTAAAACACTCAGCGTTAAAATACTTTTCGTCATTGGTTCAATCCTTCCTTGGCCTTACCTTCCTTAGACTAATGCGCTTCTGCCGCAAAGACAAGCATCAAAAATGCCCCAGTACGAAGTTAATGTAAATTTACCCACGTTGGCAACACGCCAAAGTGCACCAAAGACCGATTTGCAAAACATCTCCGCGGCCCCCAGGGAAACAGGTCTCGTCCCATTGCGCCGATTCCCGTTACGATGCCGCGAATAAGGTCCCGATGGTCTCCCCCGCCTCTTCTTTCAGCCGCCGTTTTCCCGTATTGCCATTGTCCCGGCGCGAGGTCGGCATACCCCTCCGCTTTTCCGCCTTCCCACGCTCAGTCGCATCGCGATAGTTCTGTAAGAAACGCAGTGACGGGCCGCTTTCTCCGCATCCGCTCCATTCGCTGGGCCGGCGTCAACTGGGCCGGATTCCGGCCCTTTCAGCGGGTGTTTCCTAAAAAATCGTTGTGGTCTGGCACCGATCGACCGGTTGCCGACGGCGCGCCGTTCTCCATACTCACCGTGTGCCCCGGAAACGCGATTCCGCCCTTCATCCTGGCAGATCGCGCCTCGGCGCCCACTCCCAAATGGGGCGTCTTCCTTTGTCCTTTTCGGCCGATACCGGCGAGGTCTTCTGAGTTGGTATAAATCGATCCAGGATTGCAGCCGCAACCGGCTCCTAAACCCGCCGCACGATGGACCACATGGCCGCATTCACCTCCAATGCCCGTTGTATCCACCCCGACGGTTTTACTCTTTCGGACAGACCACGATCAGGTACCACGCGTAGTACTCCGAGGCAAGATTTGCCCCTGCGTCTCCACATCGATGGGCAGCCGCGTTCCGGAGAATGTCAAATGATTAGGGCATTTTATCCGGCAGCATCCGCAGAAACGTCCGCAACCGGAGCGAGGTGGTGGTTCAACATGCAATGCGGGTTCGGACTCGATGGCGTCGCGATGTCGCACGCGCGCGCGCGCAGGTGTCCGCCGGAAATAAGTTCCCGTAAGGCAGCAGGTTCAGGCGTTGTTAGTAGATAGAGCCCCGGCGCTATAGCCGACTCCGTGTGCTTAACCCAGAGGGGCCGCTCGCAGGTCCACGAAATAGGCGGACCGAGTGAGCAAAACGCAAAAGGGCCCGCCGCTAGCGCTGCCGATGTTTCCACGTGTGGGCAAGATTTGCCGCCACGGCGCCATAAAAGAGCATTTCAGAGCCAGATGCGCTGAAGGCAGGGAATCTGCCGCCAATTTAGGCGCAAGCCGGTAGGGAGAATTGCGTGTTTCGACTGGAGGGCGCGTCAACGCAGAAGACCGGCGAGGTAAGTAGCCGGCGCCTCGCCGATTCCAACGTGGCCTCGAATCGGGGGTTAAGGGAGTTCGTATCGAATCGGAGCAGTTCCATATCGCAGCCCCATGCAGGCTCGAAGAATTTGGGAATTGTTTTCCCTTCCGTTTGCAGATGACGGCCCCCGAGACGATGCAGGATTGTCGAGGAGCCATGTTTCACCGTAGCCGTCAGATATCCGATGCAGTCGCCCAGAATCTGCGACCACGCGAAAGCGTTGAGGGCAATGGAAACAGCCTCACGAGTGCCGCGAAGATCTTCGTCGACCACCCATCCGCCCGGTTCGATCACGGTCTGGCCGTTGAGCCGTGCGTGCTTGAGGTCGGATTCGACGGAATCGCGTACCTGCCGCGCCCAAACCGCGCATCGCGCGACCGACGAAGCGGCAATCCGGAGCCGCGGGAATTTCACATCGCGCGGGTGGACGAGGATTCGAGCGCAGC
Organism: Bryobacteraceae bacterium; assembly: GCA_049522755.1. GTDB lineage: Bacteria > Acidobacteriota > Terriglobia > Bryobacterales > Bryobacteraceae > PALSA-243. The sequence continues at coordinate 6,955 of JBEKNN010000149.1, forward strand.
CGGCGACTTTCCCGTCTCTCCGAAGGCGGAGCAGGTGCCAGCCCTTCTCGTCGCCCGGCATCAGATGACGTCCGGAGGAATCCAGCATGGACGGGGTGATGGCGTTTTCGTGCAGGGCGACCCGCCCTCGCAGGCGCTGCATGTCGCCAAGCAGGCGCGCATGCTGTGTTCTGTCGCGCCTGACGTTTGTGGATGAACCGGGAATCCGCGCTCCCTGTGGCGCCAGTATTGCGAATTGCAGGCAGTCGTCAATAGCGGTCATTGCGGGAACCTCGCTCCTAAACAAACTCAACAAAAATTCGAAGTCGGCTCGACAGCCTTTTGTCGGGGGAAAATCCCTTGCCCTTTTCGATTTTGTTTATGGTACTTAAAAATACCGGCTGAAGTGTAGCAAATCTTTCCAGTTTACGCGTGGAACTGTATTGCCGTACAGCTTCTCTTAATTTGTACGTTTTAGTGCTTTAGCTGAGAACCTAATAGGAAATTAGCATGGGCGGCTTTTGCGGATAAGATGCCCTTTAGTAGATGCCCTTTAGTTAACCAAAATCTGTTGCGGCGGGATAGATGTTTAGAGCATGCCGCCGTTCAGGAAGGCTGCCTCTGATTGGTACGGTAAAGTTTTTAAAATCTTAAATTTAGGCGGCAGACGCACTCTCAGCAGCCGGGTCGCATTAGGAGTACGAAGGCATCGCGCCGCCAGTGTGAATCGACGCGGCCGAAGGGCAGGCCTTGCCGCATGGTTGCCGGGCGGCGGCACCAGGGCCGGATCTGCGCGAAAGTGAAGCTGGACGAGTAATGCAGCCCGCCTGAAAGCGGACTTTTCGGCGAAGATCGGCATCCGGCGGGTTCAACCGCGCGACGCGGGTCCGCAATCTTCTGTCGATCGCCGCCTATCCACTGCGTTATTAGAACCCGCGACGGCGTCCTGTCCCAGGAAAAAATCATAAAGCCTGGTTAATGTTTTCCTGGACGGCTGGGGGGATGCAAGATTGGTTTCGTGCAGCGAGTGCGGGGGCGCGACCGGCTCGAATTCCAGCGGGGTTGTTGACGAACTCCTGGCGGCTCGAAGCCGAGATGATTTCCGCCGGGGATGCGGCCGGAACAACAATCGCGGATGGGACGCCGCGGAGTCGCAAGGCGGCGAGGCATTCGGGGAGAACGGCCCTGAACATGGACGGGAGCCTCGGACATCGACTAACCTATCGACGCGCCGGCGCCGCCTCCGCGTCGAAAGACAGCCACACTGTTTCCCGCCCGGCACTCTTGACAGGCGGCGCTTTCTCCTGCTATTTTTCTAGCATATATGCTAAATATCTAGCATACGCGGTGAAACCCATGCCAGACGATCATCTTTCCCGTCTCCTTCTTTCCGATAGCGAGCAACCCTTCTACAAATCGCTTTTCCAGAGTCTCAAGGAACTCGTCCATCCGCCACAGCTGCCGCCACTCGAGCTGACTTCGCAGCCAGTCGCGGTGAAGGACATTTGGGGGCTCTACGGCCGGCAGAAAAAATCGTTTCTGATGTCCACGGGTTTCCAAGCGGCGGCTGTGGTTCTCCTCTTTACGGCGCTTTCCTCCAAGACCGTGCAGAAACAGCTTCAGCAAGTGGTCCCGCTGATCATGCCCACGGATGCGGACATTCCCAAACCCGCGGTGCATCAGGGCGGCGGCGGCGGCGGCGACCGTTCCCCGCTTCCGGCCAACAAGGGCAAACTGCCCAAGCCCGCCCTGCGCCAGTTCGTGCCGCCCTCGGCGGTGATCAACAACCCGCAGCCGAAGCTGGTGATGGAAGCCTCTATTCTCGCGCCGCCCGATGCGGTGATGCCCAATGTGGACTTGCCCAATTACGGCGACCCGTTGGGCAAGCTGGGTCCGCCATCGAACGGCACTGGCTCCGGCGGCGGCATCGGCAGCGGTAAGGGCGGCGGCGTAGGTTCCGGAAGCGGCGGCGGCGCCGGGCCGGGCAGCGGCTTCGGCATATACACGCCCGGCCGCGGCGGCGTGACTTACCCCAAGGTGATCCACCAGGAAGATCCGGAATACTCGGACGAGGCCCGCAAAGCCCGGTTTCAGGGCCAGGTGGTGGTCTATATCGAAGTGGACGCCACCGGCAAAGTGATCAATCCGCGCGTGGTGAAGAGCGTGGGCATGGGCCTGGATGAAAAGGCGATCGAATCGGTCATGAAGTGGACGTTCCGCCCCGGCACGCTCAACGGGAAACCGGTAACGACCACCGCCGCTATCTATATGAGCTTCCATTTGCTTTAATGACTGTGAAGAGATGATCCGCACAGTGTGGCTGGTGTTTCTCTCGCTCGCGTCCGCTTCCGCGCAACCGGATGACGCGGCGCAACTGCGCCAAAAGGCGGCCAAATTCATCGCGCAAGGCAACTACGCACAGGCCGAGCCGCTGCTGGCGCTCTCGCTGACGGTGGAGGAAAAATCCGCGGGCCCCGACGGCCTCAGCCTCACGGCGCCGCTCGATGCGCTGGCCGCGCTGTATCGCGCCGAGGGCCGCAACGCGGATGCGCAAAAGATGTACGAGCGCTCGCTGGCCATCCACCAGAAGGCCGCCGGCGCGAACAGCCTCGAGCTTATCCCCGACCTGAAATCTCTCGCCATCCTCTACGCCGCGATGCGCAAGGACGTCGAGGCGGAAATGGACTACCTGCGCGTGATTTCGGTTCGCGAGCAGGCCAAAGGCGCCGACGATCTGGATCTGGCGCACGATTGTTCCGATCTGGCCGGTTTTTACATCAGCCGCAAGCGCTTCGCCGTGGCGGAGCCGAACCTGCGGCGCGCCGTCTCCATTATTGAGAAGAACCTGGGCACGCTGGCGCCGCCGCTGATCGGGCCGCTCGATGCGCTGGTGGGCGTGTATATGAAGCAGTCCAATTTCCCGGCGGCCGAGGCGCCGCTGCGCCAGGAAATCTCTATCGAGGAGAGCGTCTACGGCCCGACCCACGAGAATGTGGCCACCTATCTGGACCGTTTGGCGATGGTGTACTACCAGGAAAAGCGCTTCGCCGACGCGCAGCCGCTTTACGAGAGATCGCTGCCCATCTGGGAAGCGACGCTGGACCCGGACGACCCTCAACTCGCCCCCTCGCTCGACAACCTGGCTGTGGTTTACGCCGCGCAGCAGAAGTTCGCGAAGGCGGAGCCGCTTTACCACCGCGCGCTGGCGATCCGCGAAAAATCGACCGTGCAGAGCATGAATAACCTGGCGCTTTCGCTGGAGGGCAAGGACGATAACGCCGCCGCCGAGCGCGTCTACCAGCGCGCCATCCCTCTGGCTGAACATATTCCCCATCTGCCCGGCCGCGCCAATGTCGGCGAAGTATCGCTTCTGACCAAGACGCTGCGCAATTACGCCGACTTGTTGCGTAAGCTTGATCGCGCCGCCGATGCCGCCAAGCTGGAAGCGCGCGCGGCCGGCTTGGGAAAAACGGCGCAGTAGTCGCGAGAGCGACGTCGGGGGATGAGATCGAGGGGAGAATGCATGGATGGCGTCGCGGTGTTTGCGGCCCTTGCGGCAGTGGAGAAATTGTTGGCGCAGAAGGTAGCCCCCTCCGAACTGTAAGGTCGGATGTAGGACGGGCCTCCTGGCCTGTCAGGTAGCGGCGCTTCTGAGAGTGAGACAGAGGATCGGTTTTTGTCGTCGACGATTAGCGGGTTGATCTCCGACACGCATAGCCTTATGCGCCACACGGCGTTGGCCGCCCTGGAAGGCTGCGATCTGATTATTCATGCCGGCGATGTCGGCAAGCCTGAGGTCGTCGAACAGTTACGCGCCGTGGCGCCGGTGGTCGCGGTTAGAGGAAATATTGACAAAGGGGCGTGGGCGTCCCGGTTGCCGTTGACGGCGGTCGTTGAAGCTCACCTGGCGCGGATATATGTCCTGCACGATCTTCAGCAACTGGATCTCGATCCGGCGGCCGCCGGGTTTCACATCGTCGTCAGTGGACACTCCCACAAAGCTGGCCGCACGGAACGCGACGGCGTCATGTACGTGAACCCCGGGAGCTCCGGCCCGCGGCGTTTCCGGTTGCCGATCACGCTTGCACGCCTTGACTTGCGACACTCCCCGTGGCGGGTGGAATTTATCGATCTCGCGGATGGAGCGACTTAGCTTCGCTTTGGCAGGCGAAAGCGCCTGCCCACATATGGCGGAAGGCCAATTTCTGCATAAGCATTATCGGAGCTTCACCGGCGGGCGGATCGGGTACACTGGGGAATTGTTTGCCGCGTCGACACCATGCTTGGGGTTGCCAGCGTATGGTGAAATCCAAGCGAAGTTTGCGGCGCCCGGCGGCGAAGTAAGTTGTGCGGCTCAAGCGCCTGGTTGCGCACTTTCGAGCCCGAAATTGAGATTGAGTTATGTTATAAGGTACGCCAGGAGCGACTCGCAATGCGATACATACGGAACGCACAAATCCTGTTGGTGATCATGCTGAGCATGCCGCTCGCTGCCTGGGCCCAGGGCGGCAACGGTCGAGCCGGCCGGGCGGCCGCAGCAGCGCAAACGGGCGCAGCGCCTGCAACCGGAGCGCCGGCGGCCGCGGCCGGAGCGCCCGCTGGAGCGCCTGCGGCTGGACGCGGCGGGCGCGGTGGCGCCGCGGCTGCCCCCAGCACCAGCGAGTTTTACAACTACGATACGACCGCGGGCATGGGCGCGCCGATTCCCGAAAGCCAGCCCACGGAAACTCACCAGAAGATCACGCTCAACGGCGAAGCCCTCGCTTACACTGCGCGGGTGGGCTATCTGGCTCTGCGTAACGCCACCACCGGACAATCGGAAGCGCATGTGTTTTACACCTGCTATGCCAAGGACGGAGTCAGCGACTCCGCCACGCGCCCGGTCTTGTTTTTCATGGGCGGCGCGCCGGGCGTAGCGGCCACCTGGCAGGAGTTTGGCGGTTTGGGTCCGAAGCGGATGAAGTGGTCAAGTGACGGAACCGCGGGGATGCCGCCCTATGGGTGGGTGGACAATCCTAATACGCTGCTGGGCGAGGCGGATCTGGTTTTCGTGAATCCTGTGGGCACGGCATTCAGCCGGCCCGACCAGCCCAGCCGGGGCCCGAGCTTTTGGAATACGTCCGCCGACATAGCTTCACTGGGCGAGTTCGTGCGGAGTTTCATCAACGCAAATAATCGCCGGAATTCACCGCTTTTCCTGGCGGGAGAAGATACCGGCACGGGCCGGGTGGCTGGTTTGGCAGCCTATCTCACGGAGCACGAGATTCCGGTTAGCGGCGTGGTGCTGCTATCGATGACTACGGCCGCCGACGCGCTTGCCGGCGATGCGCAATACATGACGCTGCTGCCGAGCCTGATCATGGCGTCCTGGTACAACAAGAAGCTGGCGCCGGAATTGAATTCGATGAGCGCGGAACAGATTTCGGGGCAGGCGCGCCAGTTTGCCTCGCGCGAGTATCTGCACGCGCTCTACAAGGGCGATCGCATGACGCCGGAAGAGCGCACTAAAGCGATAGCGGGCCTCGCGCGGCTGACCGGCCTATCGAAGGCATTCATCGTCAACAACGATTTGCGCATTACCGCGGAGCGCTTTAACACCGAGCTGCTGCGCGACCAGCACCGTGGACTATCCAATTCGGATGTGCGGGTGACTGGCTTTATACCGGGAGCGGGCGGCGGTGGGCGCGGGGGCGGAGGCGGCGGTGGTGGCTTTGGCGGCGCCGTGAGCGCCATCGACTTCAATTTGAGCAATCTTGCCGGCGGATTCCAGACGGCGTATGAGACCTACCTGCGGCGCGAGTTGACGTTCAACGGCAACAGCAACGGGATCTTTTACCTGTCGAGCGGCGGCGGCGGCGCGTTCACGTCCACCGGGAACGACGACGCGAGCCTTTCCGGCGCTTTCGCCCGCAACCCCAACCTGCGCCTTTTCGTGGGCGTGAGCTACTACGATCTGAATGCGCCGTTCTATGCGACTGAGTTTACACTGGCTCACCTGAACGTGTCGCCGGAGGTCCGCGCGCATAACATCACTGTAAGTCATTTCGAGGCCGGGCAGATGGCCTATGTCGACAACAAGGCGTTGGTCAAACTACATGGCGACCTGGTCAGGTTCGTCAACGAAGCGACGGCGCCGGCGCACAAATAAAGGGCCCATTAATAAGGAGCAAATGCCATGAGAATCCACGGACAATTTAGCCAAAGGTTTTGCCTGTTCCTCACGATCGCCACTGTCACGTGCGTGGGAGCCTTCGCACAGGGCCGCGGACGGGGCGGCGGCGCCACTAACGACTTCTATCGCTTCAATTACAACGACGAAGGGGGGATGCAGCCGATCCACTATCCCGCGGAACCAATCACTACGCAGCATAAGATCACGCTGCATGGCGAGACAATTGATTACACCGCCCACGTCGGATTCCTGCCTATCCACCAAGCCACCAGCGGCGTCACTGAAGGGCATCTGTTCTATGTCTACTATTCGAAGAACGGCGTCACGGACAAATCCAAACGGCCGGTCTGGTTCTTGTTCAACGGCGGACCGGGCGCGGCCTCGGTCTGGCTGCACATGGGCGCCTTTGGCCCGAAGATGGTGAAACTGGAGTCGAATGGCATGGCGACGCCGCCGCCATACACTTACGTGGACAATCCCAACAGCCTGCTGGACACCGGTGACCTGGTCTTCATCGACGCCATGGGTACGGGCTTCAGCCGGCCAGACCAGCCCCATTTTGGCCCCGACTTTGGGGGAGTGGAGAACGATCTGGCGGCATTCGGCGAGTTCATTCGCAGCTTCCTGAACGAATACAATCTCTGGGGCTCGCCGCTCTTTGTCGGCGGTGAGAGCTATGGCACCACGCGCGCGGCGGGCCTCGCCGGCTACCTTACCGATCACGATATGCCGATTAACGGCGTAATGCTGCTCTCGGCGACTTTCGACGTCAACGCCAACGCGGGGGAACAGCGGCAGTTGATGACGCTGCCGACAGAAATCATGACCGCGCATTTTCACAAGAAGCAGCCGCCCGATCTTCAGAAGCTCAGTGTGGAACAGATGGCCAAACAGGCGCGCGAGTTTTCCTCCGGCGAATACCTGGAGTATCTGTTCGATGGTGCGCGCGCGACGCAAGCTCAGCGCGAAAAGGTGCTGACTGACATGTCGCGCTACACGGGACTCGCTAAGACCTTCATCGACGGCCTGGATCTGCGAGTCGGGTTAGGACCTTTCAGCACGGAGTTGATGCGCGATCAGCACATGATGACGTCGCGCCTCGATTCGCGCTTCGCCGGCTACCAACTGGACGCGGGCGCCAACAATACGAGTTTTGATTTCAGTAACGCCAACATTGAAGACTGTTTCCTCACCGCCTTCGAGGCTTACGTCCGTAATGACTTGAACTACAAGAATGACAACCTATATTACGTCGCGGGAAACGCGCCGCCGTGGTCGGGTGAATACAATACGGTAGTCAATCTGGAGGATGGCTTCGCGAAGAATCCGCACATGCATCTTTTCGTGGGAATGGGTTATTACGATTTCGCCTGCCCGTTCTATCCGGTAGAGTGGACCCTGGCTCACTTGAAGGCGTCGGATGAAGTCAAGAAGAATAACATCTCCATGGGTTACTACGAGGCGGGTCACATGGTCTACATCGACCAGCCTTCGGCGGCCAAGTACCATGCCGATCTGGTGAAGTTCGTGCAGGGCGCTATGCCTAAGTAGGGTACGCTTTAGCTTGCCCGCGGCCGAGCGAAGCTCGCAGCGCCGTTCTTCTGCCGCCCGATCGCCTAAAGCAGGGCGAACTGATCGCGCGTTCCGCGGAATCGACATTCACGTTCCGGTCTTCATCGATGACCGAGCCATGGCGCAATCGAGCCTGAACGCCTCAAAGTATGCCCGTGGCGCGCCTCTAAGATCCGCCAGAGCTTCCTCTTCCATACTGCCCTCGCCGTAGGAGTGTGCCCCCAATTCCGGATCGGGAATCATTTCTATAAAGCCTGTCCGAGGCCAGGCTAGTTATCGGGCGGGGATTCCGCAGCTTGCGGCCAGCCCTAATGTTATCGCCGAATCGCCCGATACGATTCTTTGTGGGACCTCTCCAACGAGAGCCGAACATAGATGCCTGGGAAATCTCTGCCAATTGTCGCGTTGTTGCTGAGCATTGGCGCGGCCGTCAGCGCGCAAGAGCCAGTTAAGCCCGCGGCCACCGATCCGCCGCCGGCGGAGGACGCCCTCTTCCAGGACCTGCCGGTGGTCGAGGCGGCCTCGCTGCACATGCAGACGCTGGCACAGGCCCCCGCCAATGTGACGATCATTTCCGACGCCGACATCCGGAAATACGGGTATCGCACGCTGGCCGAGGCGCTGGCGGGCGTCCGCGGATTTACCATTACCTACGACCGCATTTACCACTATCTGGGGGTGCAGGGATTTTCCCTTCCGGGGGATTACAACACGCGGGTCATCGTGATGCTGAACGGGCACTCGCTGACCGAGATCGTATACGATTCCGCCAACTTCCTGGGACAGGATTTTGGACTCGACATGGATCTGGTGCAGAGAATCGAAATCGTTCGCGGACCGTCCTCGGCGCTCTATGGAAGTAACGGCATCTTCGCGACGATCAACGTAATTACGAAGTCGCCGGTGGATCAGCCTAAGGCCCAGGCGAGCACTGAAACCGATAGTCTCGGCGAGCGTAAGGCAATGGCCTCAACCTCCTTGTATCTGGGCAATGGAGCAAACCTGCTGGTTTCGGCATCGGTGTTCAACAATGCCTCCCAAACGCTTTACTTTCCGCAATTCAATACTCCGCAGACTAATAACGGAATCTCGAGCAACGACGATGGCGAGCGCGGCTATCACACCTTCGCCAATCTGGTCTGGCATAACTGGAGCCTGACGGCTTACTTCAACAGCCGTGAGAAACAGACGCCGGTAGCCTATGACAACTCCGCCATTTTTGACAACTCGGGAAGCCATATTCAGGATCAGCGCGATTTCATCCGCCTGTCGCACTCCAGCGATATCGGCGCGGGGCAACTGCGATTCGACGTCTCCTACGATTACTATGCCTATCACGACCGCTACTTTTACCCATTAGCGGTAGGCGTGCAGGATTTCCGCAATCTTGGACGCGGCGAATGGATCAGCTCGCAGCTCACCTATAGCCTTCCCGTGTCGAAGTTGGGCATTCTCACGGTCGGCGTTCAGGGAACCCTGGAATTGCAGAATCTGCAGTTGAACTACGCGGTCAGCCCCGTGCCTTACGTGCAGCTCAGAATCAACCGTCCGGACCGGAAGGCGGCCGTATTCGCACAGCAGGAGTGGGAGATCTCGCAACGATGGAAGGCATACCTCGGATTACGGTATGACGTAAGCCAGAATTTTCAGAGCGCTCTGTCGCCTAAAGTCGCCCTGGTTTATCAACAAAGCCCACAGACGGTCTTCAAGTTTGTCTATGGGCATCCTTTCCGCAATCCAAGCGCCTATGAGCAGTACTTTGCGGACAATCTCTCAATTATCGCCGCCGGTCCCCTGCGCCCGGAGACGGCGCATACTTTCGAGGTCGCGGTAGAGCGGAAGTTCGGCCACGACTTGAGCGGCGTCGTCAACGTTTACGACTATTACATCCACGATCTGATTCAGGCGGTTTTCATCGACGATACCGACGCGCTCCAGCAGTATCGTAATATCGGCGCGGCCACTTCGACGGGAATCGAATTTGAGTTATCGGGCAAGCCCTGGGGTCAATTGGAGGTGACGGGCAGCCTGGCTTTGCAGCGGACTGTCGATAGCCAGACAGGCATTGCGCTGCCCAATTCGCCCCAGGTGGTTCCCAAGCTGCGCTTTGCAGTTCCTTTGATCAAGCGAAAAATTACATTGAGCTCCAGCCAACAGTATATGAGCGCGCGGGAAACCCGCGATGGCGACTACTCGGTGCGGCCGGTGTTGCTATTGGATTTCACCGCTACCACCGACCGCGTCTTTAAACGCTTCGATATCAGTTTCGGGGTCCGGAACCTGCTCAACTGGATCTATTCCGATCCTACGGCGATCGCCGTGGACAGCATACAGCAAGACGGCCGATCCGTCTTCTTGAAGCTGGTCTATCGGGCGGTGGAGTAACGGTGGACCCTAGCCGTCAAACATATCGCGGGATTCGGCGCAGGGCGCTGATTTGCGCGCTCGCCATTTTTCAACTTCCGTGGCGATCCGCGCTGGCCGGCGAGGCTCCTCGTCAGGTGGTTGTGCTCTTCGCGTCTGGAGTGGAGGCGTACGCGGAGGCGGTAGACGGTTTGCGTTCCGGCCTTGGCGCGCTGCTGCAAGGCGCCGTATTCATCGACGTGAAGGCGCCTCAAGCCGAATCCGAAATCTCCGACGCCGTGCGGCCTGGCTCCCAGCGACTGGTAATAACGGTTGGGAGCGAAGCCTTCACCGCATTAGCGTCCCGCACTACGGATGCAGTGATGATACCGACGATGACCCTGCGTTCCGACGCGGCGCGCGCAGCCACAACCCTGCAACGGGCCGGATCGGTTCATTTGGATGTCCCGGTGACCAACCTTCTTACCGAGCTAAAGGTGATGTTTCCGCGCCGGAATCGGATTGCGATCATTCGAAACCCGCTGCGCGACGGCGCCGAGCCCGCCCTTGCCGGTTGGGCCAAACAACAGGGATTCGCTCTTCAAGCGGCCGACTGCTCGCGCGCGGAAGATCTGATCAGGACATTTCTAACCCTCAAGGGTAAAGCGGATTTTGTGATTGTACTTCCCGACAGCTCGCTGTACAACAACACTACCGTCACGCCCCTGATCGTGGCTTCGCTAGAGAATCAATTGCCGATTGTGGCGTTCTCATCGAGTTTCGTGAGGGCGGGCGCCGCGGTGGGCATCTACCCTGATTTTCGGGACATAGGAGCGCAGGCGGCCAGTATGGCGCTCAGATATTCCGCGGCTCCTGCAGCGGCTTCCGGGCCGACCCTGGCCGCAATGCCCGACGAAGGTCCTCGAAAACTTCAAGTAGCGGTCAACCAGCGTGTGATGCGGCTGCTGGGACTCGACTACAAACAACCGCGCAACGGCGGTTTGGTGGTCTTCAAGTGATGCGGATTCGGCGGTGGAACAAAGACCCGAGTCTGCTTAAGCAGGCGCTGTTTTCGAATTTCATTCTTGGAGGCGCATCGGTTGTGCTGCTGACGGCCCTCTTCGTCCTGGCGCAGCTTTCGGCAGCCGGACGCCAGATGGGCTTGCGCGCGGAGGTTCTCGCCGACTTCGTGGCTACGCAGAGCGAGTTTGCCATGCTGGTGGGCGACCGGACCGAGTTGGAGCGTATCGCGCATAATGCGCTGAACGTCGAGGATGTCCTGTTCGTCGTTATGACCGGCACAGCAGGCGACTCGATCTGTCTCAGCCAGCCGGGATTTCCGGTCGAGAAGATTTGCCGGATTTCGGCTACCGGGCGGAACTCCGGGCCGACATTGCACACCGACGGCGCACGCCGCTTTTCGGAAGTGATCCGATCCGTTTCGTCGCAGACGGCAAGCTCGGTTGTGGAGTGGGAGAGCGCGAAAACGCCTGCAAAGCAGATCGGCGCCATACAAATCGGTGTCTCCATGGATCAACAGGACCGGCTCTTGAGGCGGGGCCTGTGGTTGGAGATACTCTCCGCCCTATCCTCGTTCATTCTGATCCTCGCCTTTCAATACGCTCAATTGCGCCGCCTGCTCGAGCCACTAAAAGGACTGATCGCATTTACACGGCAGGTGGGCCAGGGGGACCTGTCGCGGAGGGCTCCGGTCGGGCGCCTCGATGAGGTAGGACGGCTGGCTAAGGCATTCAACCGCATGGTGGAGGAGCTCGGATCGACGACGGTTTCGAAGAACTACATTGACAACATTATCCGGTCCATGGGCGAAGCCCTGATTGTGACTGGCCCGGACAGGACGATCCGGACGGTAAATCAGGAAGCGCTAACCATGCTCGGGTATTCCGAAGAGGAACTGCTGGGTCAGCCGACGGCTTTGGTACTGAGCGCGAATGGATCGGACGCGGAAATCGCGGGATCGACCGGAGCTGAGCTCGAGTACCGGACCAAGAGCGGGGCCCGTATCCCGGTGTTGTTCTCGGCGTCGCCGATGCGCGGCGAAGACGGGCGCGACGCAGGTCAGGTCTGGCTGGCTCAGGACATCACGGCGCGGAAGGTTGTCGAAGCGCAGCTACGGGAAGCCAAGCAGCAAGCCGAGGCAGCCAACCAGGCCAAGAGTGAGTTCCTGTCGCGAACCAGCCATGAGCTGCGGACTCCGCTGAACGCCATCCTGGGCTTTGGCCAACTGCTCGAAATTGTCGATCTGGAGGAAGACGATCGCGAAAGCCTGGAGCAGATCATGAAGGCCGGCCGGCATCTTCTGTGCCTCATCAATGAGGTCCTGGACATCGCAGGAATCGAGTCGGGGCGCCGGAGCCTTTCCCGCGAGCCGGTGCGGATTGGCGATGTAGCTCGCGACGCGCTGGATATGACGCGGGGGCTCGCCCTGGCGCGCAGCATCGAAATCCGCACGGAACTGGGCTTACAGGAGGACGATTACGTGGTGGCCGACCGCCAGCGACTGCAGCAGGTCTTGCTCAACCTGCTCTCGAACGCCGTGAAATACAACCGCGCCGGCGGCACAGTTACGCTCACCTGCGAGGATCGGACTGAGGGGGAGGTCCGGATCAGCGTTCGCGACACAGGTTTGGGTATCCCGCCGGAGGATTTGGCCAAGCTCTTTGTTCCGTTCGAGCGGCTCGGAGCGGCTGAGGCCGGCATCGAAGGCACCGGTCTTGGACTGGCTTCCTCCAGGATCTTTGTCGAAGCCATGAATGCCGTGATGGGCGTTGACAGCGTGGTCGGAGAGGGAAGCGTGTTTTGGCTCGATCTGCAGCGGGCGGCGGCGCCTTTAGAAGAACTCGAGCGCGTGCCGGAAGCCGGGATAGCAAGTCGCGCCGTGGATGAAGGGCATAAGGGCATCGTGCTTTATATCGAAGATAACCTGACGAACCTAAAGCTGGTCAAGCGAGTTCTGGCGCGATATCCGCAGATCGAGTTCCTTTCAGCTTCCCGGGGCGAGGACGGCGTGCGGCTGGCGCGAGAGGCGCATCCGGACCTGATACTCTTGGATCTGCACCTCCCGGATTTCTGGGGCGATGAGGTGCTCCGCAGACTGCGGGAAGATCCCATAACCCGTGAAATCCCGGTGGTGATGCTCAGCGCCGACGCAACGCAGCATCAGATAGACCGGCTGTTGGCGGCAGGAGCATACAGTTACATGACGAAGCCGATCGATTGCCAACGGCTGATTGAAATGGTGGACGAGGTTTTCAGCGAGACATTAGCCAATGCCTGAACATATACACACTACCGCCAGGATACTGATTGTCGACGATCAGGAAGCCAATGTGCGTCTGCTTGAGAAGATCCTGAAACGCGCCGGATACGCCGCCCTGAGCAGCATCCGGGACCCCCGGCAGGTACTGGCAGCGTTCCTTGAGCATCAACCCGACCTGATCCTGCTCGATCTCAACATGCCGCACCTCGATGGGATCGGCGTAATGCGACAACTTGCGCCCTACATTCCCGAGGGAGCATATGTTCCAATCCTGGTATTAACGGCGGATATACTTCCGGCCGCCAAGCAGACAGCGCTCTCCATCGGCGCCAAGGACTTCCTTACCAAACCGTTCGATACAACCGAAGTCCTGCTCCGCATCCATAATCTGCTGGAAACGCGTTGTCTTTACGTCAAGCTGCAAAACCTCAATGAGACATTAGAGGCCAAGGTGAGGGAGCGCACGCAGGAACTGGAAGAAGCGCAGTTCGAGATGCTGGAACGGCTGGCGCGGGCCGCGGAATTTCGCGATGACGATACCGGTCAACACACTCAGCGAGTGGGCCAGCTGGCAAGCATCGTGGCGCGGGCCGCGGGACTTCCGGAACAGCAGTGTGAGCTCATTCGACAAGCCGCCAAACTGCACGATATCGGAAAAATCGGCATTCCCGACAGTATCCTTCTGAAGCCGGGCAAGCTTCTGGCGGAGGAATACGCGCAAATGAAATTCCATACCGCCTGGGGAGCGGAGATACTCGCTGCGAGCCGGTTCCCTATGATACAACTGGCTGCGGAGATCGCGATGTATCACCACGAAAGATGGGATGGGACTGGATACAACGGCATGTCCGGCGAGGAGATACCCTTGCCGGCCCGCATCGTGGCTTTGGCAGACGTCTTCGACGTTCTGACCCACGTGCGTCCATACAAAGAGGCATGGCCCCTCGAAGACACACTGGCTGAGATCAGAAGCCAGAGCGGCAGATTATTCGATCCGAAACTGGTGGAGATGTTCCTAAGCGATCCGTTTCAGTCGGGCTTGTCGTGCTTGCTGGAAGCCTTGGCCAGCCAGGGAGCCAAAGCCTTCAGCCCTTATACTCATGCCTCAGCCGTTCTCGAAACCCGCTGAGTCGGGAGCCGGGCAGGCGATCTTGTTTGCGGCTTTTTCCACGCGGCCCTAACCATCCGCCGCCGCCCGAGTCTAAGGTGGTAGACATTCGACTACTATGGACCGCATCGAGCTGTTGCAAGGCACCCTGGACATGCTGATCCTGCGAACTCTGCAATGGGGCGCGCAGCACGGCCACGGTATCGGCGTCGCCATCCGCGCCAGCTCCGGCGACGCTTTGCAGGTGGAACACGGCTCGCTCTATCCCGCGCTGCACCGGCTGCGAAAGCAGGGGCTCATCGACGCCGAGTGGAAGCTCAGCGAGAACAAGCAGCGCGCCCGCTACTACCGCCTCACCGCCAAGGGCAGGAAGATGCTGATAGCGGAGGAGTCGCGCTGGAACCGCATGGTGGAAGCGATTGCGCGCGTGATGCGGCCAGCGGAGAAGTAGATGCGGCTTTGGCGCAGACCGGTTTGGAACAGGACGATTTGGCGCAACCTGACGCGGCGCGCGCGGGAAGATAGAGAACTCGACGAAGAGCTGCGCTTCCACCTGCAGCAGGAGGCGCAGTTGCGGATGGACCGCGGCCAATCGCCCGAAGATGCCCGCCGGTGGGCGCGGCGGGATTTCGGCAACGTAACGCGAACCAGGGAGGTAACCCGAGAAATGTGGACTTGGAGCGCACTCGACCGCGCGGCGCAGGATATCCGTTACGCCGCGCGCATGTTCCGCAAAAACCCGGCTTTCACCGCGCTGGCGCTGGCGTCGCTGACGCTCGGCATCGGCGCTACCACCGCCATCTTCAGCGTGGTGAACTCGGT
>JBEKNN010000150.1:0-22223 GCA_049522755.1 Bryobacteraceae bacterium
AATGCCGTTGCCGTCGCTGATCAGATGGACGGCGTCCAACGCCCTGAAGGTGTTAGCGGAGTTTGAAGTTGACCCCACGTTGATCAATTCTCCCGAAGGCGCCTGAAGCGTAAAGCCGCTGTTTGCGTTAGTGGGAGCGTTGCCGATAAAGATCAGTTGCTGGCCGGCGGTCGTTGCGGCTGGCAGCTTTATCCCAGTGGCCTGGTCGGCGACGAAGTATACGACTGAGGCGCCCGAGACCGTGGCGCCGGTCGTGAGAGGCGAACCGATAGGGGCGCCGATGGTAAGCATAGCTCCCCCCGACGCACCGGCGGGACCTGTTGCGCCAACTGCTCCGGTCGGTCCCACTGGACCCGGCACTATGGATGCTGCGCCCGTCGCTCCTGCCGCACCGGTCGGCCCCGCAACACCTGCTGGTCACACTCCGCCTGTTGGACCTGATACGCCAGTCGATCCTGCTGCGCCCGTTGGTCCTGAAACGCCCGTCGGTCCCGCTACGCCCGTAGTCCCCGACAAATCCGTCGATCCCGCTGCGCCTGTTGGCCCTGCCACGCCCGTTGGTCCCGACACACCCGTCGGTCCCGTCGGACCGGTCGGTCCCGCTACCATCGATGCCGCACCCGTCGCACCCGTGGGCCCAACGCTCGCCAGCATGATCGTGAGCGTCGCCGGATGGCTGGTGCTCGTGTTCTCCTTGCTGTCGAACTGAACGCTCGTGCCCGTATTCGCCTGAATCATGAAGCCGTTGTTCGAACTCGGCGTTGTAATCCATCCCTGCACCGCCGCTGTCGCATCCGTCGCGATGAAGGTATCGGCCGTATTGGTCATCACCGACGTGTTAACCGCGATCCCGGGCGAAATCCCGGAGTTACCGCTGACTGTCAGCTCACTCCAAGGCGTGGAAGCGCTCACGGTATCGATATTGATCGAGCCGCCCGCGTTTACGTGGTCCAGGAACAGCGTCAAAGTCGCCTTCTGGACTTGCGCCGCGGTCACCCCAGCCGGCAGTTGCGTGAGATCGAACTGCACCAAGCCGATGCTTGCCGAGCTGCCCACCGTGATCGTGGTAGCCGTTCCGAAGTTACTGCCATTGCCCGGCACATATTAGGCGTCCTGCGATGGGGCCAGGGTTTGCGCAAAACCCGCGATGGGCGCCAAAGTCGGCACTACGATCACAACTTGAGTCGGGTTCTTCATTTTGATTTATCCGGGGTCAATTCTATAGTGAATGGGAACTGCGCCGCCGCCGCAGCAGCGCGATCAAAGCGCCGCCGGCGAAAAGCAAAAACACACTGCCGGGCTCGGGTAAGTTCACGACGGAATCCGCCCCGGTGATGGA
Source organism: Bryobacteraceae bacterium (assembly GCA_049522755.1). Taxonomy (GTDB): domain Bacteria; phylum Acidobacteriota; class Terriglobia; order Bryobacterales; family Bryobacteraceae; genus PALSA-243. The sequence goes on from JBEKNN010000150.1 coordinate 1,340, forward strand.
GATGGCGAAGTTGCCCGTGCGCGACGTGCCCAAAGCCGTGGTCAGATCGCAGAAGCTGCCGCTAGTCCCCGCTTCCTGGCAGGTAAACCCGGGGTCGCCGTCTTCCACGAACCCATCGGCTACGGAAGTATCCACCGGAGTGTTGTTGTATACGGCCAATGCCAGGGTGTACGTACCGGCCGCCAAGGTGTCCTGGAAATAGATGTCGTCGCAGTTCCCCGTTGTCGGGTCTGTTCCCACCTGGCTGCAGCTTCCATTGTTTAGTGTCAGCTCGTCGCCGATGTCGTCGAAGAGGAACGCGGCGGGTGCGAAACCACCCGCCGGAATGACGGTCGAGTTGACGGTTCCGCCGGCATAGCTATAGGTCTCAATGGTAATGGTTTCGGACGTGTTCGCCGTAATGTTGAACAGCGCCACCTGGTCATCGGCGGCGAACGATCCTTGGAAAAGAGACAGTGGGGCGGCAAAACCAGTCACAATGGCCAAGTTAAGCAGCAGGGTTCCGTTAAGCAGTTTTTTCATCGCTTGGGCTCAGATCACAAGTTATGATACCAGTCAATAAACAACGATCTATTAAAAAATCAATTACGACGTACGCGGTATTACCGATAACCGAACCGTCGCTAACTAATCGTCACATAACGCACTAAGGAAGTTTGGTCAATAATGCGGCTGAACTCCACTTATCGTAGTTAGTTAGCCAACTCGCCGCGGGATGCGGCCCTGACGTCGTATCGCGCGCCATCGAGAGGCGCGATGATGCTGTTTCCGTCGCTGCCGCCCGGCAGATACAGGCAGACCACCGAGCGGCCGCCCGCCGTCAGCTTGGGCATCATGCCGACCAAATTCGCCGCAGCCAGCGCCTGCCAGCCAGTGGAAAGCAGGCTTCGTCTGCTCACGCATCGATAGGTCTTGCTGCCGTTGCGTACAATTGGGAGCTCCCCCACTTCGAGTTCAGTTTTTGGTATGGTACGCCGCGCTGTTTGGAGTCGAATCGCGAGGCGGCGTACATCAACTCGCGTTCCTCCGCCGATAGTTCCAGACCAAAATGGGGAGCGGCGCGCTCCCAGATGGCGCCGGGCAAGTCCCTGTAATTCAGAAACAGCCCAGTGGGAACTTGGCGAAACGGCTCTGCCGCTTGCAGGTATCCCTCAATGACGCGGTGACGCCATTGCTGCCGCGAAAGGCTCGTGATGTCCTCGAATCGCATGCGCAAAATGCGCGGATCCATCGCGCCAGGCGCGCCGTGCATACCCGGGCTGCGCTCCTGCGAGGCCTCTACTTCCGCGGTCTCCCGCTCCAGAAAAATCCAGGGAGTTTCGGGGAAGGCGGCACGGATCAGCGGCAGATCGTGTGTGTGCCAGGAATCCAGTTTGACGATGTAGTGCGTTTCCCGGCCGGTGCGCCGCTGTCCGAGCGCCGTGACGATCCAGCGCAGCCATTGGGCGTGCTCCGCGGCGGAAAGATCGGGCCGGTCGAGCCGCGACTGGATCACGTCATCGATCGCCGGCGCCTCGGAAACCACCACGGTCCGCTCCAACGCGGCGAACATCTGCGTTGCCAGCGTGGAGCCGCAGCGCGAGATGTGAAACAGAAATCCTGCGGGAGGCAGAGCTTCCACTCCGCCTGCCTCTTCAAGCGGCGTCTCGCGCCGGAAAAACGCCGCAAACGGGTTGCTCAGCGCGGCCGTGAGGCTATCGGCAAAGAAGGGTTCGGTGAGGCGGCGATCGCCGGTGAAGATCCACTCGACGAAGGGGCGCGAATCGCGGAAGAAGACCTTGGCGGGCGTCCATCCCCGCAGATCCCCGGTCCACGCCAGCGGATGGCGCGCGCCGTTTTCGGCGTCCCCCAACGTGAAGTCGAAACCCAGCTCATGGCCCAGCTCGAGCACGGCGGGCGCGAACTCTGAGCGCTCAGGCATGGCGCGAAGCCGCTCCCTGACAGCGGGCGTGGCAAGCGCGTGCGCGCGAAAATCGTCAAAGCCGCGCGCCGGCAGCGTGCAGCGCGGAATGTGCCATCCCTCGGCGCCGCCCCGGCCAAATAGGGCGCGGACCCAATCGTTCACCTCGGCGTCGACCACCAGGTGGACGCGGTCCCTCTCGCCGCGATTGTTGACGCGGTGGGGCAGGTTGACGTTCACGTAATAGCAGCCGCCTTCCTCCAGCAGCAGCCGCTCGCCGCAGACGTAAAATTCCACGCCGGGGTTGGTTTCAACCGGAATGTGGATGCGGATCTCGCCGTCTTCGAAATCGAGCGCGTGGTCGGTGTGTTCGCGAATGAAGGAGCCGGGCGCGAGGCTCAACAGCCGCGCGGCTTTCAGCGGGCATTCGAGCGCAGCGAGCGCTTGGCGGAAATAGGGACAGCGCGCCAGCAGCGGCGTATCGCGAAATTGCGCGGCCGTGCGCTGGCCGGCGGTCAGGTCGGCGCTCGCGCCGGTGGCCGAGCGCAACGCGGCGCCGCGCCATTGACCGCCGTAATCGCTCGTGTTGTAGTGCGGCGCCCAATCCTCCGGGCGCGCCGCCGCGAGGTCTCGCTGGAGGCTCGCGGGGTCGAAATGGAACGGAAATTTCAAGCCGCTTAACATGCGGTCAACCTGCGTCTCAACCTGCGCTTCCACTCCATGCTAGTGTAGTCTTGCGGAAATTCGCTACGCAATCGGATTGGATAGCCATGGAAATCTCACGCCGCCCGCTGACCGTTGACGACGAGCCTTTTATCAAGCGCCTGATTGAGGAAATGGTTGCCGACGAATTAGGCGCGCGGCTGTGGCCGGATGGAGTGCGGGCTCCGCTTCTCGACATTCAGTATCGCGCGCGCCGGGCGGGCTACCGCGACGCCTTCCCTGGCGCCACGGAGGAGATCGTGCAGCGCGATGGCGAAGCGGCCGGCTGGCTGGTAACCGCGCGCGACGCGGAATCCATCCGGGTGGTGGATATCGCGCTTCTTCCGCAGGAACGCGGCAAGGGTCTTGGAACCGCCTGCATTCGCGACTTACAGGCGGAAGCGGAACTTACGGCCGGCATACTGCGGTTGAGCGTGGTCCGGATGAATCCCGCCGCACGGCTCTATGAACGACTGGGGTTCCGCGTTACCGGAGGCGATGAGATAAGGTACGCAATGGAATGGCGCACGGGTGCGGAATGACGGCGGAACGGGTTCCGCCGTCTTCCAGCGTGTAAGTCGAGCCAGCGTCAGTTCCGGCTGGGGAAGATACCGACCATCGCAATCAGGAATGTCACGCACAAGTACGGTTGAATGTTGGGATGCGCCTGGCCACCGGCGTTAGCGTTTACCACTCCTCCATTCATAAGCACGTTGGTGGAAGGAGAATAGATTTTGATCGGCAGGGCATCGTTGCCGGGAAATTGCCTGCCGGCGAATCCTGGCCGCCCCCGGTATTAGCGTTGAGTGTGGGTGTGGGACGCCATCTGGGCGGTTGTCAATGTGACGTTTTCCGATCCGCCAATCTCCCCTATCACGTACTGAGACAGTCCACTACCTTGCCCTTGATGGATTGCCACTCTGCCGGGCCGGCTCCGGCAGGAATCGCGGGACCGTCTTGCGGATGCGAAACAGGCCGGATGGGAAAGCTTCGTCCGCCGCGCGCCGCTTCGCGGCTCGGCGGCTATGGCAAGCTAAAGCATACCCTACCAACCGCTGGGTATCGGTTAGCATGGGGAATTGAGCAATTTCGATGAAATTCGGCGGATTGTCATGGATGACTCCGGCCTGATGCGGGCCTTGACTTCAGCCGAAACGGAGGCGGAGCTTTTCGCTTTGGCGATTGCTCTCGGCCGGGAGCGGGGCATCGAACTCACGGTCGCACAACTCGAAGAGATCGCAGGCGCCAATCGGCGGGCCTGGTTCGAGCGGTGGCTGGCGCAATGAAGCGTGACGGATGGGTTCCGATCCGGTTGGCTTGGAAGGGAAGCGGAGTTGGGGACGGCGAAGCGTTCGTCGACTGGTGCTGGCTTGGCGGCGAACGGTTCACCGATCCGTTTTTCGATGGCACGATCGAGATCGCGCAGCGCACGCCATTCAACCGTTTGTTCACGCACCGCACCCCCATAGCCGAGTTGGGCCGGTGGTATGCGGCAAGTCCGGGTATGGCTCCGGCGGGTTTCATTTTCCACATGTCCCGCTGCGGCTCGACGCTGGTTTCGCGGATGCTGGCGGAGCTGCCGGAAAATCTAGTGATTTCCGAAGCGGGTCCGCTGGACCGGCTGGCGCGCGCGGAATCAATCCCGGAAGCGGCGAAAGCGGAATGGCTGCTCTGGATGGTGAGCGCGCTGGGGCAGAGACGGTCGGGGCAGGAGACGCGGTATTTCATTAAATTCGATAGCCCGACCGTTCTGGCTTTGCCGTCGATCCGGCGCGCGTTCCCCTCGGCGCCATGGATATTTCTCTATCGGAATCCCGAGGAGGTGCTGGTCTCGCATCTGCGGCAGCCGGCGCCCGCCATGTGTCCGGGAATGATTACCGACGTCCCCGCGATTGAGGCGACTTTGGAGGAAGTTGTCTCGATGAGTGCGGAGGAGTATGCGGCGCGGGTAATCGGACGAATCTGCGAATGTGCGGCGCTCGGGATGGACGAGTGCGGGATGCTGGTGAATTACACGCAATTGCCGGAGGCTGCGTGGGGTAGTATAGCGCGGCGCTTCGGGGTGGAGTTTTCGCCGGATGAGATCGCGCGAATGCAGGCTGCGGCGCTATATGACGCGAAGCGGCCGCGGCAGAAATTCGAGGCGGACGGCGAGAGTAAGCGGCTGGAGGTTTCGGGTGCAGCGCGGGCGGCCGCAGCGCGTTGGATATCGCCACACTTTGACGAATTGGAGCGGCTCAGGGCTGCGGCCGGAATTCCATGACGTGCTGAACTTCGCCGCCTTCGATTCTCCGGAAGCCCTGGCGGTGATAGAGCCCCATGGCAGTGCGGCAGTCGCAGGACCGGGCGGATCGCGGCCGTCCCGATCCCTTTGCCCGGAAGTTCCGGCGAGACTATCCTGTCGCGAGCCACGCCTTGTCCGGCGAGGTATTGACGAAGCGGCCCAGCCGGCACATCCGCGCCATCGGCCTGGATCGCTTGGCTGGCAGCTGCGGGGAAATTCATGCCGTGAGACTAGCGCGGGCGCGATCGGGAGAGTGCCCATCGGTAACGGCCAAGCGGCTGCACCGAGTTCCGCCGCAACCGTCTCAACGGCCGTACTCGCAGGGCAGAAGCTCTAAGGTTAAGAGTATTTGAACCGTGGGGGTGCTTAGACCTAGAGGCGGCACGTAAAGGCCAGAGTATTTGCAACACGCGCAAGACTGATGGACCGTGGCGGGCAAGAGCACCGCCACGGCATACCCGAGGGCCCGCTAACTAATTCCTGCTTGGGAAGATCCCCTGCAGCGCGATGATGAAGGTCACACATAGGTAGGGCTGCATAACAGAGTGTGGCTGGCTGCCGCCTGTGTTTGTAACCGCGGACGGAGCCAAGTGTCCCGTTGCTGCACTTGAGGAATAACCGAAAATGCCTGTCGCCGGATCCTTGACTGAGCCGTTGTTGATCTGCGCCGGAACAGCATTGGTAGGATCAGTCACATTGCCGGCTAGGTTGCTCACGCCGGCCTGAGCCTGATGGCTGTGCGCCGGCATTTGGGCTGCCGTCAGCGTGACGTTTGCCGATCCACCCGTCTCACCAACCGTGAACACGGTTCCGCCCGGGGCCGAGCCCCAGTGGATGGGAACCTGGCCCTGAAGGTTAGGGAGCATGAACGTGGTCGTACCGTTGCCCCCATAGGTTGTGCCGATCAGCGAGAACAGGGCGGCGTTCTGAGATATCGGGAGAGTCTGGCCGTTACAGAAGGCCCAGCCTCGAGGGGCGAAGTTACCGCCGAACATCCTGATCTCACCGACAAATGGTTGCGACATGTATCTTTCCTTTCGTTGTGCTTGGATTGTGTGCTTGGTTGGCTAAGAAACTACTACTGGCACCTCAGAGTAACTGCAAAGTTAATTATCGCAGTCGTCGAAACTCCCTCGACCATTCTGAGCGACAGCGTATCCCCGGCGGCCACGCCGACCGACCCGGTATCGCTACAGCTTTGTTGTGTGCCGGCGCTGGTGCCAAGCGAACCGGTGGTGCAGGTTAGCGAAGTCGCGGTTGGCGTGTTCGCGCCGGTGCCGTGCATGACCGTAATGGCAGGCGAAACCGCGGGACTGCCAGACGTCTGAACATTAGCGCCGACGTTCAACTGAACCAGGGTGCAGGCAAGGGGCACTAGCACCTCGTTGGTATTGCTGAAACTTATGGTGGTATTGCCGTTGTTCGATTGTCCGTATGCAGTTGGCGCAAAGTAAATGGCGGGACCGGTGGAATTGCCGTCGTTGATGAAAGCATACATTTGAAAGAAAGTTGTCGATAGCGTTCCCGTCGCGCCGGTTGCGCCCGTTGCGCCGTTGGCGCCATTGATGCCGACGCCGGTGGGCCCCGTTGCGCCCGCCGCGCCATTGCTTCCGTTAGTGCCGTTGGCGCCGGTCGCGCCCGCTAAGCCGGTCGGCCCGGCCGCACCTGTCGAACCGTTCGCGCCCGTCGATCCCGTCGCACCTGTCGGCCCGGCTACGCCCGTCGATCCTGCCACGCCGCTCGGCCCAGTTACACCCGTCGCTCCGGCCGCGCCACTCGGCCCAGCTACACCCGTCGATCCCGTCACGCCCGTCGGTCCCGCTACACCCGTCGGTCCGGTGGCGCCAGTTGCGCCGGTCGCGCCGTTAACACCATTGGTTCCGCTGCTACCTGTCGCCCCCGTCGGACCATTGCTTACCAGCACGATCGTCAACGTCGCTGGATGGCTGGTGCTGGTGTTCTCTTTACTGTCGAACTGAACGCTCGTGCTCGCATTCGCCAGAATCATGAAGCCGTTGTTCGAGCCCGGCGTCGTAATCCACCCCTGCACCGCCGCCGTCGCATCCAGCGCAATAAACGTATCGGTAGTAGCTACCGGCAGGGCCGTTGCCACCGCGCTGCCGGCCGATATCCCTGAATTCCCGGTTACCGTTAATTCACCCCAAGGCGTCGAGGAACTAACCGTATCGATGTTAATCGTACCTGCCGCGTTGATGTGGTCCAGGAACAGCGTCAAAGTCGCCTTTTGGATTTGCGCCGCGGTGACTCCCGCCGGCAGTTGCGTGAGATCGAACTGCACCAGTCCGACACTCGCCGAACTGCCCACCGTAATGGTCGTGGCCGTCCCGAAATTCGAGCCGTTGCCCGGCACGTAGTAGGCATCCTGCGATGGGGCCAGCGTTTGCGCAAAACCCGCGATGGGCGCTAGAGCCAGCGCCGCGATCGCTAAGCGAGTCAAGTTCTTCATTTTAATTTATCCTTCGTCAGACTTACCGTGAACTGAAAGTGTGCCGCCGCAGCGCGATCAACGCGCCGCCCGCGAGCAGCAAAAGCATACTGCCGGGCTCCGGCGCCGTAACGGAATCCGCCCCGGTTACGGCGATGGCGTAGTTGCCCGTACGCGACACGCCCAAAGCGGTGGTGAGATCGCAGAAACTGCCGCCGACCCCTAAACTCTGGCAAGTAAAGCCAGGGTCGCCGTCTTCCACAAACCCATCGGCTGCGGAAGTATCCACCGGAGTGTTGCCATATACGGCCAGGGCCAGGATGTAGGCTCCGGGCTGCAATAATAAAGTCGGGGAATAGATGTCGTCGCAGTTCCCTGTCGTCGGGTCTGTTCCCACCTGGCTGCAGTTTCCGTTGGTCAGGTCAAGCACATTAGGCACGGTAGCCTGATCGTAAAAAAGGAAGGCGGCGGGAGCGAATCCGCCGGCTGGAACGGTGGTGGAATCGAGTGTTCCGCCCGCATAGCTATCCGTCTCAATTGTGACAGTTTCGGGCGTATTTACCGTAATGTTGAATAACGCCACCTGGTCATCCGCGCTGAAAGTTCCCTGGAAAAGCACCGTCGCGGCAAAACCCGGCGCAACGGTCAGGCTCAAGAGCAGAATTCCCTTCACTAGCCTATTCATAACCTATCCCTTCCGAAATTTCTGAGGTCGTCGCTCGGACCCGCTGCTTTCATTGAAACTGAATAATGTCTGAATAGATCACCTGATGGTACCCTATCTACCAGAGATCGGCAATCAAAAACAGAGATAAACTTGGAAATTTCAAACTTTTGTTTCTACAAGGATCAGATAAGTCCGGTAGTGTCTGCAATTTCGCGTACTAGTACTGGTACAATCGCGTAAGATTCCGACCATGGCCTTCTTATGCATCCCTGGATACGGCTATCGCGGCATCCTCATCCGCTCACTAACGCATCACGTTTATCATGGCCGTAATGATGAACGAGTTCGTGAAGTCGATTAGAAAAGCCCCGACGATGGGAACCACCAGGAACGCCTGCGGCGCCGGCCCGTACTTTTCGACCAGTTCCTCCATGCAGGCGACGGCATTGGCGGTGATACCCAGCATGAAGCCGCAGAAGCCGGCCGTGGTCACCGCGGCTTCGTAGTTCCGGCCCATCCCGCGATAACAAATCGTCACGCACATCAACCAGCAGAAGCCCACCTGCGCGGCCAGTATGACTAACATGGGCAGCGCCAGGCGTGCGATTTCCCACAGACGCAGTGTCAGCAGCGCCATGGTGATAAATAGATAAAGCGCGATGCGGCCGAGCGTATCGATATCGGGCTGGGTGACGCGCGCGAAGCCGAAGCGGTCGTCGAGGTTGCGCAGGATGGCGCCGACAATCATCGCGCCGATGTACGCGGGCAAGATCACCCCCAGCCTTTCGATGGCCGTGCTGAGTAAGTTGCCAAGGCCAATGCAGACGCCGACGACTAACACCGCGGTCAGCAGGTTCGACGATCGCGCGGCGCTCGGCGTTCTGTTCGAAGTTGTGTTCGGAGTTGTGTTCGGAGTAGCCTCAGGCTCGACAAGTGGCCTCGCCGAATTGGCAGCGGCTCGCTTGCGCCCGATCAGACTCGCGCCGATATAAGCGCCGATCAAACCGGCCACGGCGATGCCGAAGGTGGCCGCCGCCAAAGCAACCGTGGTCGCGCCCTGCACGCCCAGCTTTTCAAATGTGCCGCCGAAAGCCGCGGCCGTGGCCGGACCGCCGGCCAGCGCCACCGACCCCGTCAGAATGCCCAGGCGCGCATCCACATGCAAGGCCTCGGCGAGGGCGATTCCCAACACGTTTTGCAGCGCCGCTCCGATGGTCGCAATAACCAGCAGCTTGATCACTCCGGCGCCGCCTTTGCGGATCAACTCCAGGCGCGCGTTCAGGCCGATGGTGGTCATGAAGGCGATCATCAGCAGATCGCGCAGCGTGGTATCCACTTCCAGGTTGACCAGGCGGCCGTGCAGCGCCAGCGTCAGCAGGGCGAAGAGCATGCCGCCCACGACGGGCACGGGAATATCGAGACGGTCGAGCAGCGGCAGCTTGCGCTTGAGCCATGCGCCCAGGGCCACGCCGAGGCAGGCCAGCGCCAGCACCTGCGCGGGGTTGAGCTTCCAGGCCGGCGGCACAACTTAGTATAGTAAGTCCAATGAAACCGACAAGCTTGGTTCTGGCGCTACTTTTCTGCGCGCCGCTGGCGGTGGCGGACAACTATCCGCGGCAGCCCGCGATTGACATACAACACTACATTTTTCGGGTGACGCTGAGCGACGAGAACGATGAGATTGCGGGCGAGACTACTGTCGCCGTTCGCTTCGTGAAGGACGGAGTTGCTACGTTCTGGCTTGACCTGGCATCTGCCGCGAATGGTAAGGGAATGACGGTTTCCGAAGTGACTTCGGCCGGAGCCGCGGCGCAGTTTGCGCACCAGAACGGCCGGCTGACCATCTCATTGGGCGCCGCGCCGAAAGCGGGAGAATTGCGCGAATACACCGTGAAATATCGCGGCATTCCCGCCGACGGCCTGAAATTCCCGAAGAACAAATTCGGCGACCGCACGTTCTTCAGCGTGAACTGGCCCGACAAAGCCCACGAATGGCTGCCCACCGTGGATCATCCTTATGACAAGGCCACCAGCGAGTTCATCGTCACCGCGCCGTCGAAGTACCAGGTGGTTGCGAACGGTCTGCTGCAAGAGGAGCTCGATCTGGGCGACGGGCGGCGGCGCACGCACTGGAAGCAATCCGTTCCCATCGCAACGTGGCTGAATAACATCGGCGTGGCGGAGTTCGCGTCGCGGCATTTTGCGCAGGCGGCGGGTGTGCCGCTGCAATCGTGGACCTTTCCGAAGGACCGCGAGAACGGCATCGGCACACTGGAGGAGCCGCTGCGGCAATCCATCGAATTCTACGCGGACCATATCGGGCCGTATCCATACGAGAAGCTGGCGGGCGTTGAAGCGGCCGGGATGGGCGGCGGAATGGAGCACGCCAGCGAGATTTTCTTCGGCGAGCGCAGCATCAACGGCCGGCCGGGTTTGGGTCTGGTGTCGCATGAGACCGCGCACCAGTGGTTCGGCGATTCGGTAACGGAGAGCGATTGGGACGACGTATGGCTGAGCGAAGGCTTCGCGACGTATTTTTCATCGCTGACCATCGAGCACTATGAAGGGCGCGACGCGCTGGTGCGCCAGATGAAGGCGTCGCGGCCGCGGATTTTCGCCACTGAAAAGCGCATGCCCGACGTGCCAGTGGTGCAGACCAAGCCGTGGGCCGGCATACCGAACCAGATTGTCTATCAGAAGGGCGGATGGTCGCTGCACATGCTACGCGGCGAAGTGGGCACGGAGAAGTTTTGGGCAGGCATTCGCGAGTATTACAGGCGCTATCGCGATTCGAGCGCCACCACCGCGGATTTCGAAAAGGTGATGGAAGAGGCGTCGGGTGAGGACTTGCGCTGGTTCTTCCAGCAGTGGCTCTACCGGCCAGGGTCGCCGGCGGTGGAAGGAGCGTGGCGCTACGATGCCGCGGCAAAGAAGGTGCAGCTCGATTTGACGCAAACCGAGCCGGGCGGGCCTTACCGGTTGCCCTTGGAAGTAGGAATCGCTGTGCCGGGAACCGCGGCGCCGAAAGTGGAAAAGGTGCAGTTCGACCAGAAGCAGCAGCATTTCGAGTTTGCGGCCGAGCAGGAACCGGCGGAGGTGGAGCTAGATCCGAATGTGTGGCTGCTGATCGACGCCAAGATCGCGAAGAAATGATCGATGAAAATGCGCTGAACGGTCAGGCGCTCATCCCCGCGCGGGTGGGCCGCTCCGTATCGTTTCCTGGCGTCGGACTGGAGCACGCGAGCTGACGACTCCTGGCAGAATCGAGAAACTGCAACCAATCGCCGATACCGGCGCCATTCTTCGTGGACACCTTCAGCACTGGCATTCCCGGCCGAACACGTTCGATGTTGAGATCCGCGGCGGCCATGTCGAATTCGACGGCTGCGGCCAGATCCATCTTAGTGAGCACCGCCAGGTCCGCAGTGTTGAAAATAGTCGGATACTTGAGGGGCTTGTCTTCGCCTTCGGTTACCGACAGCAACACCACTCTCAGATCTTCACCCACATCATAGGATGAGGGACACACCAGATTTCCCACATTCTCGATGAAGAGAAAATCCAACTGCTCCAGATCCCAACCCTCCAGAGCAGTCCGGACCATGGCGGCTTCCAGATGACAGAGAGTTCCGGTTGTAATTTGCCTGACGGGCGCCTGAGAGCGCGCCAGCCGGGTTGCGTCGTTGTCTGTCGCGAGGTCCCCCACAAGGGCCGCGACGCGGTAACTGGGTCGCATGAGAGTGAGCGTTCTCTCAAGGAAGGCGGTCTTGCCGGAGCCGGGGCTCGACACCAGACTCACCACGTATACTCCGGCGCGGTGGAAGCGTTGACGCAGCTCGCGAGCTACTACGTCATTCCGCTTGAGAATGTTCTGTCTTACTTCCACCAGGCGGGTTTGCGGAGTCATTGCTGTAGCTCCAAAGCGAAGACTTGCAGTTCGCGCCCGTGGATGACCTGGGATACCGGGCTCTTACATTCGGGACAAACAAACCACTGGACTGACTCCAATGTGCGCGGCGCCAGACACTTGGGGCAATACACTTCAATCGGAATTTCTTCGACTACCAGACGGGATCCCTGCAAACCCGTACCCTCGCACGCCAGCTCGTAGCACGACACCAACGCTTCCTTGACGACGCCCGCCAGCACGCCGAGCTTCAGGTGCACGGCGTTCACGCGCGCGCCGCCTCTCTGGTCAGACTCTTCTTCGGCCATTTCCACGATACTCATCGCGATGGAAAGCTCATGCATGACGTGACCCCGGTCTGTTCCTATACGCTGGCTGGTTCATACCGCTACCACGCAGCCGCGGCCATGCCAGCCAATCTGCACCACGTCGCCATCTTCCGCCAGAATTGGCACGGTGCGCTGTCCACCGGAAATCGCGATCATGCGGGCGCGCGCCTCATGATCCATATCTACGTCGTATTCGACGTAGTCATGTCCTTTCCACTCGAGCCACTCCCGCATTTCCTGGGTGTAAGGGCAACCCCTGGTTCCGAAGAGTTCGAACTTAGGCACGGGCAAGCACCTCCAGCGCTTCGCGAATCACATGATAAGTGGACGCCTGAACTTCCTGAATGCGTGGAATGTAATCGGATCGGACTACTAAGGGTAAGTCGGCCAACCCGCGCCGCAGGATCTCTCCTCCGTCATACCCTAGCAGCGCCACTGTGAGCAAGCCGCGCTTCCGCGCCTCTTCGAGAGCCATAATGACGTTTCCTGATCCGCCACTGGTAGATATCCCGATGGCTACGTCTTCCCTTTGGGCTTGCGCGATCATCTGGCGGAGAAAGATCAGATCGAGTCCCACGTCGTTGGCAATCGCAGTTAGATTCGCGGGCTCCATGGACAGCGAGATGGCCGGGACCGGGCGATATCCCGCGGGAGGAAAGACGCAATCGATGGCCCAATCGTTGGCGTCGGTGGCCGAGCCTCCGTTACCGAATACGATGAGCTTGCCGCCATGACTCACGCGTTCGTGAATGGCGCGTGCGGCGTTGACGATCTGTTCGGATTCATCGCGCGCCACCTGCGCTCTCAGACGCGCATCCTCCTGGGCTTTGAGACGGATGGACGCGGCGACTTCTTCGACTATGTCTGCCGTATGCTGCTTCGCTTCGCCCAGAAATGGATACAAAAATCCGGAATCGCCCACGTCATATCCCAGTTCCCGATGCTCGAAGAAGACGTGTACTGTCTCCCATAATGTGTGATACAGAATCTCCATCAGCTCCTGATGGACGAAGGGATTCCGAGTGGGAGACTGGAACGAGTAAGAGCCGCCGCTGCCGGGCAGCTCGAAAGTCATCGCGCCCCGCCGATGCGCGGCCGCGAGCGCGTCCGAAATTTCCGCATCGCCTTCGGGAGGTCCGAATCCCATGACGATATCGTCCGGCTGAAGGATCGCGTCCAGCCAGGGACGAAAGAGAAGCGACAGATCGAGCGCCGGCAATGCGCGTTTGCCAACAATAATCGGATGGACAAATTCGACAGAGACGTGCTGCGCATCGGTAGCATAAGGGCCGCGTCCAAATGCCAGTAGCCGCCCTCCTGCGAGAAAGCGGCCGGACATCTCCCGGCAGGCCTCGGCCAGTGGACGCGCCTGTTGCGCGAAGAAGTCTTCAAAGATTCGATTACGTTCCAGAAGGCCATCTTCGACGCCGCTTATGAGATCGCATGCCTTGACCCGGGTCTCCACCATCATGGGCTCCTAGCAGATTCTCGGCAGCGGATCGCCCACCAGCATGTCCACGATGCGGCTGCCTCCGTAAAGCGTCGTGACAAGGACTGCGCCCGCGGGCCGATCGCTAATCTCACCGATCAATGCGGCCTCCCCGCCGCCCGGCGTCCCGCGCAAGGCATTAAGGGCCGCCCCGGCTTGCTCGGCCGCAACCACGGCGAGGAACTGTCCTTCGTTGGCGATGTGAAGCGGGTCCAGCCCCAATAACTCACACGCGCCCCGTACTTCATCCCGAATGGGAATCGAGTCTTCCGATAACACGACTCCCAGGCCGCAATCGTCCGCGAGTTCGTTGAGCGACGTCGCGACGCCGCCGCGCGTCGGATCGCGCATCCAGTGAATACCGGGGCCCACGGCTTCCGCAAGAGCCTCTACCAGCGGGAGCACGGAGCGAGTGTCTGAGCGGAGGTCCGCATCCAGATCCAACTCGCCGCGTGCCAGGAGAATGGTTATGCCATGATCGCCGATGGGACCTGAGAGCAGGATCTTGTCGCCGCACCGCACGGCGGCTGGTGAGACGCTCACGCCAGGAATCAGATGCCCGATGCCGGAAGTAGTGATATACATCTGATCCGCCTTGCCGTGTTCCACGACCTTTGTATCGCCCCCGGCGATAACAACGCAGGCGGCGCTTGCCGCGGCAGCCATAGCGCGGACCTCGGCTTCGAGTATGTCAGTCGGCAGGCCGGCTTCCAGCACGTAACTTACAACCAACGCCTGTGCTCTTGCTCCGGAGACTGCCAGGTCATTCACCGTTCCATTCACCGCTAGTTCTCCAATCGACCCACCAGGAAAGCGCAGCGGTCTGACTACGAAACTGTCGGTAGTCATAGCCACACAGGTTCCGTTGACATTCACGTGGGCGGAGTCCCCAAGGGGCGCACGGTTAGAACCGAAAAGAATAGGCGCGAATAATCCATCGATGAGCCGCCGGCTCGCCTTTCCGCCGGCTCCATGAGCCATCTCAACCTGTGGATCCCGGAAGCGGATTTTGGAAGCGACACTGGCCATGCGATATGACTCCCGTCACACTCCTAAAGACATCTGCGACACATTCGTCAACATCTGAGTCTTACGGTGCTCATAGTTATAATAGGCCGCGCAGGAGCCTTCCGAAGACACCATCAGGGCGCCGATAGGGTGCTCGGGAGTGCACTCTTTGCCGAACAGCTTGCACTGCGCCGGCTTCAGTACGCCCTTCAATACCTCGCCGCACTGCGCGGCCTTCGGATCGGTGACTCTCACACCGGGTACGGAAAAGCGGCGTTCGGCGTCCCACTCCGCGTATGACTCGCGAATGCGGAGAGCGGACTGCGAAATGAAGCCTAATCCCCGCCATTCAAAGTACGGGCGCAGCTCAAACACCTCGGCCATGGCTTTAAGTGCGGCGCGGTTTCCTTCCCAGGGAACGGCGCGTTTGTACTGGTTCTCCACCTTTCTTTGGCCCTGGTTCAACTGACGCAGCAGCATCACGATGGATTGAAGAAGATCGAGCGGCTCGAACCCGGCGACGACGATCGGCTTCTCTTCGTTACTCGCAATCCACGCATAGGGCCGGCATCCGATCACGGTAGATACATGGCCGGGACCAATAAAGGCGTCAATGCGCATATCGGGGGAATCGAGGATGGCGCGGATGGCCGGAATGATGGTCACGTGGTTGCAGAAGACCGAGAAGTTACGTATGCTCTGGGTCTTGGCTCGCATCAGTGTGAGAGCCGTCGATGGCGCGGTAGTCTCAAAGCCTATCGCGAAGAACATGACATGCTTGTCAGGATTATTGCGCGCGAGCTTGAGTGCATCCGAGGGCGAATAGACGATGCGGACATCCATCCCGCGAGCTTTGTATTCCAGCGGGCTGCCCCGCGTGCCCGGTACGCGCATCATGTCTCCGAATGCAGTGAAGATCACATCGGGCTGCTCCGCCATGGACAGCCCATCGTCGATTCTTCCCATGGGAAGCACGCACACGGGACACCCGGGTCCGTGGACTAACTCGATGTTAGAAGGCAAAAGATCCTTGAGGCCGAAGCGGTAGATGGAGTGAGTGTGGCCGCCGCATACTTCCATGAACCGGTAGTGCCGGTTGGGACCGGCCAACCGGCGGATCTCATCGGCAGTCCTGGTGATTAACTCCGGTTCACGAAACTCATCGACAAATCGCATGGTAAGTCCTTTTTGCCTGCGGGCTGCCCCACATTATGGGCCACCCAAGCCGTAACCCTGAGCCTCTTCCATCGCAGCGTCGCTCTCGCCCAGATCCGTAAGCATGCGCAACTGCTGGTGCGCATCTGCTTCGCCGATCTTGCTCATTGCAAAGCCGACGTGGATGAGGACCCAGTCGCCGGCGGAGGGAGGATCGTCCTGCAACAGCCCGAGATCTACTTTCCGGCGGACGCCCAGAACGTCCACCACGGCCAGGCTGCGATCCTCCGCCAGTAGCTCGACGATTTTTCCAGGTATTGCGAGACACATGTGTTCGTTCCTAGTTTTGCAGGCTGCCAACCCGCCCCACATCGGCGGTGAGTGTCTTTGAGACCAGAGTCTCGATCATGGCGATAGCCTCATCCACAGCGGCTGCCACCGGGTCGCTCAAACCGAGTTTGCCCTCTTCATCGAATGCAATTTCGGCGGGCTCACAGCCCACGATCAGAATCCGGCCCGGCGCGCCGCCCATCGACTTGACTGTGCGCAGCACACTCATCGGATTCAGGGCATGAGCTTCCAAGTGCGCGCCATCCGGCCCGTTCCACTCGCCTGGGTCCGGTTCGACCAGATAGACTGTGCCAGGTTCCCCGCCGCGCGGGCACGCGTCCACCAGAATGACGAGATCGTGTGGATCGAGCAGCGCATAAGTGAGATCGAGGCTGCGAATTCCGAAGTCTTTCAAGACTACGCCCGGGGCCAGCCTGCGGCCCGCGAGACGGCGCGCAACTTCCGTACCGAATCCATCATCACCCAGGAAAATGTTGCCAATACACGCGATGAGAATCCGTGGAGTTGTCATACCGATTCGATCTCCTCAGGATTGAAGAAAAAGCGATGGCCCGGCTGGCGGAGGAACCCCAAATCTTTGCCGGGGTCGTCATCCATCACGATAGCTACCTGCACCTTGCCCTCATAGTCTTGCTCGATGCTTTCGATGATTCCAATCTTCCCGGCCAGTGCGACGTCCATGATGTCGCCGCCATTCCGCGGATGCAGGCGGACATGGTCGCCCCTAATGAACTTGACGCCTTCAACAATGATCTGGTCCAGCGCCGGCTTGTCTTCCAAGAGTTGCCATTCCCACTCGTTCATTGGCGTCCCTCCGGGCTCGGGCGCAAGCCGCGTAGAGCCCCGTGGAGCTTTTGAAAATGTTCCGGCGGCAGCATCTCGGTTCTTTCGAGAATCCGGCGAGCGCGATCGTCTCCGTTCCTCACCTCTAACTTCTCGGCATCAGTCATCGTCAAAATTCGCAATGCGAGGATCTCATCGATTTCGGCGCTATCGAAGAGGTCTCCGGGACTTTCGGGCGCAATCTGCGGATAGTCATAGAGGATGATCGGCGCGGAGAGCATCAGGTTCCGCTGTCCCTCGTCTCCCGCAAGTACGGGCCAGGCGCCGGTGTTTTGACATCCAGCCGCCGCGGGTTTTAGATGCTCCGGAGGATCGAGTGAGGAGACAAATTCGCCGCCGGTTGCGCGGAGAATGCTGTGAACTGAAACCAGGGATCGTAATAAGACTTGGTCGCGGGTTACGGTGTTGGCGGCTTCCAGGCTGGCGATGTTTCGGATGTTTAGTGTCAACTTGAAGAGACTCTCAGCCAGTTGCAATGCTTCTAACTTTAATTCGCCTTGGAGTGTCTGCGGATCTTCGGCCCCGGGGAATACGAATTCGTGCCTATGCGGGCGCTCTCGAATCGATTCTAGAGTGAAGGGCGGCGTCGAGACGTCTCGCTCCTGGCCTTCCTGCCAGGTGTGTCCTGAGACAGCCGCCTGAAAGCCGGCTGCAGCCAGGATTGGCTGCCCCACAAGCTGCAGGAAGCGTACTTTCAGCTCGATGGTTGTGGAACCGTCGCCTTGCACCAGGCATTCGGTTCGCATTTCCCAGGCGTCCGATCCAAATTCAAGGTCACAATATTCGCGGGGATAGAGGACGCCGAAGTTGAAGCGCTGCCGGTTTTTCACCGCGGATGGCCGGTAAGGATAGAGAATATAGCCTTCATAGAGTACTGCGTCGGCGATTTTCTCAACTGAGGTTATGTTCATGGCTGCACCACTTCTTCTTTCAGCGACGCAAGCATAACCTCGAAGGCCTGCTCCCAGGTGGGAATGCCGCGCTCTACTTTGAAGCGATGCAAATCTTCAAAGACATCCCGGCGAAGACACAGCCATGCGCTGTTGGGATAATGCGCATCCATCATGTCTTTCCAAACCTTCAGCGGAAGGCGAAACCTGGTTTCTTTGTCCCATGAGATGGGCGCCGCTAATAGCGATCCATCGGGACCTGCATAGAAGACAGTCCCACTGAACATCAATAAGACTGGGATCTCTCCATCAGCCAGGCCATTGAAGTACTTGGTGGTCGCGAGGCTGAAATCGAAGGTACAGGGCACGTGTAAGTCGACGGAAGCTGCGCCTGTGAATCGCGGAATCACCGCGCTGGTGTTAGTCCACAGCAAATTGAGCAGGGTTTGACCCCATCGCTCGGGCTCGCCGAACAGATCGCGAAGCCGCGCCTGTTCCGACGCGGTATATCGGCGCCGAGTTACTTCGATCCGGATCTGGCACCGCAGCACCACCGTATGGATCGTCTCATCCCGATCGGCGTTGACGATGCGCAGCTTGAATGCAAGCGTGGGAGACGCGGCGAATGGCACAACCTCCGCCTTCTCGACAGTGATGGCCAGGTCAGGCATAGGGCTCCTCAGTCAACGGCTCAATTGACTGCTGAGTTACCCACCCGGCTACCTGCGGCGACTTAGCCTTGAGGTCGCTAAAGAATTGGCCGATCTGGCGCCAAACTTCAGTTCCGCCGGAGAGACCCTGCCACCGGCTGCGGATGAGACCGACGAGCCTGAAGCATTCATCAATGGGCGCCACGTAGTATTCGGGATCGGAGAATCCACGGGCATGACCGATTCGATTCACCAGAAGCGCTTCGACGTCGGCTTCCATTTCCAGCAGCACCGGGTTCGCGAGCTCAATCTCATCCCAGGAATCGAGCGATAGCAATGACTCGGTAGCTCCGGCTGGGCTCGGGTACAAAGCAATTACCCGGCTCTGCGGCGTGCTCTTGAAGAAGAAAGCCATGTTGATGGGCATCATCAGGCCATCCCACTGGCTGTCTGACATCTGGAAATCCGGCAAGAAGCGGACGCGCCGGGGCACGCGTTTGTATTTGGTCTGGCCCTGGCTGCTAAACAGGATCGCGCAGGCATCGCAGGCACATGTCAATTTGCGGCTGGCCGGGTCCAACAGATGCTGGTGAGCGACCCCTAACTGTTGGCTGCACATTTCGCAGACCTCAAGCGATGAGGGGCGGCGGACAAACTGGCGGAGGACGCCGAAAGAGCTAGCGGTCCGCGAGGTCTCGCTCACAATGCTCCTTTGTTCCCTACAGTCATCTGTGGGGCAGACGCGGTCTTTTGTAATAACTCAAGACTCACGAAGCCCGGCTTCTCGCCGGCGTCTTCGATGACCAGAGAGGCGATATCCGGGGCGCACTGGTACACGGCGTCCTCGACCAGCTCCTTCAGGGCTTGCGCGGTGGAGCCGCATCCGTGGCCGTTGGCGTGGAGCCGCAGCCTCACCACGCCGTCCTGAACGCTCAGTAACTCTACCTCACCCTGATGCGATCTCAGGCGCGCGCGCGCCTTATCCAACCCCTCAGTTATGCGCGCTTCGAGATTGAGGGGATGAAGCCCGTATAAGACCAGAAGGCTCGCCACCAGTTCATCCCGACCTAGTTTCTCGACGAGACCCTCGCCGCCGGCGGCGTCCGAACGGATCAACTCGAGAATTCGATCAAGTCCGGCCCCATGCAGGTCCATTACCGACTGGACTAACTGCCGCACACTGGTCCGCAGGCCCAAGTCGGCGGACCCTTCGATCTCGCCGAGCATACGCTCGATCGATTGGATCCGCTGCGGGAATTCCGGTTGTCCGGGCATGAGATGTCTCCAGTGTTACTCGTCACTTAACCGTTCAAGCCGAACATCGGTGAATGGCGCGTTTCGAGAACCTTGCCGCCGCCGTCATACATGTGCACGCCGCAGGGCAGACAGGGGTCGAAGCTGCGAACCGCGCGCATGATGTCGATGCCCTTGAATTTATCCCTGCCGTTTTCCTCGAAGATCGGCGTGTTCTGCACGGCGTCTTCATAGGGACCCGGCGTGCCGTAGGAATCGCGCGGATTGGCGTTCCAGGGCGTCGGCGGATAGGGATGATAGTTGGCGATCTTGCCTTTACGGATGACGACGTGATGGGAAAGGACGCCGCGGACAGCCTCATGAAATCCACAGCCGATGGCTTCGTCGGGCACCGTGAAATCGGACCAGGTACGCGTCCTGCCGGCATGCAGTTCCTTGAGGGCCTGTTCGGCAAAGTGCAGCGCGGCTGCGGCGGCATAGGCCTGGAAGTAGGTGCGGGCGCGGTCCCGCTCGATGGCGTTGCTCCACTTCGGGATCTTCCATTCGAACTCGACTTCAGGCTTCGATACGGTCTTCGGCAAGTAGATTTTCACGCTATGGCCGGTGGCTTTGACATAGCCGATGTCCACCAGACCGGCGAGCGCCGTCGCCCAGAAGCGGGCGATGGGTCCGCCGCCTGTGTCGAGCGCAAGGTGGTCGCCAGTCCGCTTGTCGAACCAGCGCGGAGACATCACCCAGGTGTACTTATCGCTGAAGTCCCGCTTCTGCGGCCGGGGAGTGGTGGTCTGGTTCCAGGGATGCCGCTGATCCACCGGGTTACCCAATGGATCGTGAGTGACAAAGGTTGGTCCACCCTGCCAATCGTCATAGTAAGAACTGCCCAGCAAAATGCGAATGTTCAAGTTGATGTCAACCAGATCGGTGGTGACTAACTCGCCATCCACTACTACGCCCGGGGTGACGAACATCTTGCGGCCCCACTTAGTCATGTTCTTATAAGTGTAATCGC
>JBEKNN010000151.1:0-22200 GCA_049522755.1 Bryobacteraceae bacterium
ATCAAGCTCGGGTTTCATTCCGATCATTGTTTCACGGCCGCGGAAAGAGCGCGCTGCGATTGTCGCGCATGTTTGACCGGGAAATGCTTGCGCATCCGGCGCGCTGTGGGCACGCGACCATCCCCGAATAGCAAATGGAAACGGATAGGTGCGCAGCCCGTTCTGTCGGCCGATCAGCCGTGGGAGAAGGTCGCGGTTATGCGTCCTCATGTGATGTGGGATGAGCGGACGAAACTGTTCCGCATCTGGTATTCGGGCGGCGAACAGTATGAGCCCGATGCCATCGGGTATGGGACGAGCCCGGACGGAGTGCATTGGACCAAGCACCCGTCGAATCCGGTTTTCGGTCCCGGCACGGAGAAGGTATTCGACCAAGCTAGGGTGACGGGCTGTCAGGTTCTGCGCCGCGGCGGGTGGCATTACATGTTCTAGATTGGATTTCGCGACATCGATCACGCACAAATCGGGCTTGCGCGTTCCCGCGACGGCATAGGCGCCCGGCAGTGCCAACCCGCGAATCCGATCGTCCGCCCCGGTCAGGACTCATGGGACCACGACGCCTGCTATAAACCCTTCGCGATCTTCGATGGTAAGAAATGGCTGCTTTGGTACAACGGGCGCCGGCGCCCCCGAGCAGATCGGTTTGGTGTTACACAATGGTGAGGATCTCGGGTTCGGGAGTTAGTTCCTAGCCGCAAGTCAAGTGCAAGGCCTCAGTTGGGTGTACGTCACCAGGAGGGGAGTATTCTGAGACGCCGTTGATTCTCGGCTTTTCTTACGGCTATTATTGCCGTAAGATAAAACCATGGCCATTTCTACTCCTCCCGGCGTTCCGCCTCTCGTCCGCCAACTCGCCACAGACTTAGCCGATGCCAAACCTATGCGCCGCGGCTCCCTGTCCGAGCGAACCATCAAGTGCAGCAAACCCAGTTGCGCTTGCGCACAGGACCCCAAGGCTCGTCACGGCCCTTACTATAGCCTCACGCATGCGGTGGACGGGAAGACGCGCTCGCGCTTTCTCACCGTCGAACAGGCTGGCATCGTCGAGCAGCAGATCGATGCCGGCCGTAAGTTTCGCGCCCATGTGGGCGCCTATTGGGAGGCTTGCGAAGAATGGGCGGACAGTCAGTTGGCGGATTCCACTGCCTCCTCAGGGGAGGCTAAAAAAGGGGGCTCCAAACGAGCCTCCAATGCGAGATCATCCAGGAAATCGAAGCGCTCTTAGGCCGTCAATCCATCCAGAATCTGGATTTCGAAGCACTGGAGACAGCCGCGCGGCGGCAGGCTTTGCGGCTGGCCGCGCGAGCCCTGGAACAACGGCTGAATGCCGATACCAGCGATCATGTGGGCCCGGAACTGCCCTGCTCCTGCGGCGAGCCGGCTCTGTATCATGGCCGCCACCAGAAGACATTTGAAAGCGTAATGGGCCCTCTGCATCTGGAGCGGGCCTACTATCACTGCGCCAAGTGCCAAAGCGGATTCTGTCCGCGTGATCGTGCTTTGCGGTTGGAACTGTTTTCGCTTACGCCAGGAGTTCTGCGGATGACCGGCAGCACGGCGGCGCTGGTGAGTTTCGCAGAAAGCAGCGCGCTGCTGCACGAGTTGGCGGGAGTGGAAGTCAGTGTCAAGCAGGTGGAACGGGCCGCCGAAGCGCTGGGCGCCGAGATCGCCGCCGATGAACGCGCTTGCGTGGAAAAGATGGGCGCAGTGGCTCCTACCATGTACCTGGGGATGGACGGTACCGGTGTGCCGATGCGCGCCGCCGAGGTCGCCGGCCGCGCGGGCAAGCAGTCGGACGGTTCCGCCAAAACACGCGAAGCCAAACTGGTCACCGTGTGGACGGCTGAATCGCGAGATGCGGAAGACAAGCCCGTGCGCGATCCCGGATCGATCACCTATTCGGCCGCGATTGAAAGCGCCGCGGCTTCCGATACCAGCCCCAACCGATCCGACTTTGCCGAGCGCGTACTCCGCGAGGCGACGCGGCGAAGCTTCACCCAAGCCGCCCGCTGCGGGGTGCTGGGCGACGGCTCTGTCTGGATTTGGAACACCGCCAAGGAACTATTCCCCCGAGCCATTCAGATCCTCGACCGGTACCACGCCAAACAAGCTTTGCACCAAGCCGCTCAATCGATCTTCGGCGCAACCGGCGACGGTAACCAATGGGCAACGGCGCGTTGCACGGAACTGGATGACGGCCAACTGCGCGCCATCGTCCACGCTCTCCGGTCTCATGCCGCTGCTTCCGCCGAGGCCACCAAATACGCACTGTACATCTATCGCAATCGCGCTCGCATGCGCTACCCGAAATTTCACGCCCAGGGTTTGTGTACCTCCACCGGCGTCCTCGAGGCTGGATGCAAAGTGGCGATCGGAACTCGCCTCAAACGGTCTGGCATGCACTGGACTGTCAATGGCGCAAATGCCATCATCGCTCTGCGCTGCTCGAAACTCAGCGGACGCTTTGAGGACTTCTGGGAGCGTCGCTCCAGCCAGGCTGCCACATGACTCCATCCCCCAAATCCGACGTGCACCCGCCTCAGTTGTGTCTCGGACCCGTCGAATCAGCCAGGATTGGAATCGTCGTTGCGTTCTTTGCGTCTTGGGCGGCTTGGCGAGAGCCGATCGAAGACGGCATCACACCAATAGTCAACGGGCTTGAATACGATGATCACGCAGAGTCGCCAGGTCGCAAAGAGGTTTAGGGAGATCTCTTCAGCCTCTCAGCGAGATTTCAAGGGCGCAGCGCTTGGCTAGCGTTAGCCGACACGCTTGGCAGCGTGCTTCAGGTCGCTCACGACGCCAGCTACTCGCCCCGGAAGCCGCTACTTGCGTTTGAGCTTGGCGTCGATGATGGGGCGGATGGAGTCGAGATCGAGATCGCCGTTGTACTTCTGGCCATCGATGAAGACCGTGGGTGTGGCCTCAACGCCCGCCTTGTCGCCTTCCGTTTGATCGTTGGCGACGGCCTGCTTAATGGCGGCGGAATCCCAGTCCTGCTCGAAACGCCTGGTGTCGAGGCCGATGGAGCCGGCCATGGCGAGGATCGTCTTACGGGATAGGTGGGTACGGTCGGCGAACATGGCGTCGTGGAGAGGCCAGAATTTCCCCTGGCGATGCGCGGCCAGGGCGGCAGCGGCGGCGAGCGCGGCCTGGGAGTGCATGTCGAGCGGGTATTCCTTGAAGACGAGCTTGACCTGGCTGGGGTAGGCCTTGAGGATGGCGTTCAGCTTGCCAACGGCTTGGGCGCAGTAAGGGCATTGGAAGTCGGAGAACTCGACCAGAGTGACGCGAGCGTCCTTAGGACCGATGAAGGGCGCCCCGTCGATGGGGATCGCGACAGGGTCTTCGAGCAACTTGGGCGGGGCGCGGTGCATCAGCGGAGAAGCGTCGACCGCGGCCAGGACAGCGGCTTCGTTACCGCCTTTCCGGATGGCCGTGACCACGATGCTGGCCAGCGCCTTACTGTTAGAGCAGTTCGGATCTTGGGTGCGGCATTCGGCCATCTTCATCTCGCAGCCGCACGGGCACGAATTGGTGCGGAGCACTTTGAGGGCGAGGGCCTTTTGCGCGGATGTGAGGCCGGTGAGGTCGACCGATGGGAGAGTCTGCGACGTTTGCCAGTCCTGGGCGATGAGCGGAATAGCGGTCAGGACGCACAGCAAGATTCCCCTCGCGGATGAAAAAAGCATGCATTCATTGTAGCGGGCGATTTGTGCGAAGTGGGAGCCGCAAGCGTCACAGCCCCCGTCACAGCCGCGCCCGGTCAGGCCGCATCGCCCTCGTACGCCGTTTTCAGCCACTTCTTCACTTCGGCGTCGATATCCTTCTGCGACGCGATGGGGATGCGGTGCGTGATGCGGTCCTTCTTGGCATACCCGCCGGTATCGATCAGGCGGCCTTCGGGTTTGCGCGGTCCCAGTGCGAAACCGAGATCGATGCGCGTTTGCGTGGCGGGCTTGATCTGCGCGAAAACGTGATGGCGATAGAGCGGCGCCATGGTCTGGCATGGGCACGCTTTCACGTCTTTCGCAACACCGAGGCCCAGCCGCAGTAACTCGTCATATAGGGGACGCAGCGCAGCCTTGGGTCCGCTAAACATGCTTTCGACATACTTCGCCGCCCCACTACGGCGTCGACTTCAGCAGCGCTTCCACGATAGCCCAGTAAATCGGCCCCGCCTGCGCTTTCATCCAGGCATCGTAGACGGGCTTGTATTGCTCGGCGTTGTCCACCGTCTGCTGGCGCAATCCTTTTAATCCGCCGCCGAGACTCTTTTGCGAAAGCAGCAACCGGTCGCGCGCGCGGAACACCTTAACCTCGATGCCGAACGTCAGGGTATCTTCGGTTCCGCCGCTGCACGCCGAGCCGGGCTCGATCTCCAAAGTCACGATGGCGTCGGCATCGTCGACCGGCTCCGGGTCCAGAGACTCTACGGCCTTGGCATCCACGTGTACCAGTTCCACCAGTCCTTTGCCGGACAAAGTAGCGTAGGCTTGTAACTCGCGCAGCAGGCTTTCATCGGGCCGCATCAATCCAAACTGCTGGATGGACTGTTCGCGGAGCTGAAAACAGGAGCTCACCAGCCGCGCCGGGCTCCATCCGTCCACCACGGCAAGGGTGAACCGCGGGTGTTGAGGCAGCAGCTTCAGCACGGCTTCGTGGTCGCCGCGGCCGGCGGGGTTCAAGAGAGTCAGGCCAAACGCGGTGAAGCCTTGCTTGTCGCGCGCATCCGGATTGGCCCCGGCGGCGAGCAGCGCCTGCACCGTGTCGGCATGGCCGCGCTGCGCCGCGAGCATGAGGGGCGTGCGGCCGCTCTTGTCGATGGCTTCCACGTTGGCGCCGCCTTGGATCAGGATTTGCGCGAGCGTGGTTTCGCCGTTCGTTGCCGCGGCGAGCAACCGCTGGGACGGATCCGCGGCGAAAGCGGAGCAGGTCATCAAAGCGTATACGAGCCACTTCATAAATCTCAATGCATCGCCGCGCCGCCGCGGCTTTGAAACCTGGGCTTCTTCATAATCAGCAACAGCGGCAGCACTGCCAGGAACACCAGCCCCAACGCGCGGAAGGTATCGATAAACGCCTGCATCGCCGCCTGCTGCTGCACCATCCCCCACACGGCGACGTACGATTGGCGCATGGCGGTCACCGGGTCCGATCCGTGCGCGATCATCCTGGCCTGTACACCATGCAGCACGGCCTGCGCCCGTGGATTCGTTGCGGAAACATTGGCCCCCAGCACCACCGTGTGAAACTGCTGCATGCGGAACAGAAATGTGGTTCCACTGGCGATGCCCATGCTGCCGCCGATGTTGCGCATCAGGTTGAACATGCTGGTGGCGTTGCCCATTTCCTCTTTGGGAATCGGGTCCATGGTCGCCGTGGTCAGCGGCACGAAGAGCAGCGCCAGCGATGCGCCCTGCACGAACTGCGGCCAGAAAATGTCCCAATATCCCGCATTGAGGTTCAGGCTCGACAAGGTATAGAGCGACCACGCGGCGCCCACCAGCCCCACCGCCAGCACCTTGCGTGGGTCCAGCTTGCCCAGCAGCGCGCCCACCACCGGCATCATAAGGAACGACCCGAGTCCGCGCGGCGCCATGGCGATGCCGGCCTCCAGCGCCGGATACCCGAGCAGCGTTTGCAGAAAAATCGGTACCAGCAACATGCTGCCATAAAGGACGAAGCCGACCACCGTCATCAGAAAGACGCCCGCGCTGTAGGTGCGGTTTCGAAAGACGCTCAGGTGCACCACCGGGTTGCGCGTCATGAGCTCGCGAAGAATGAAGAGCACAATGCCGCACGCGGCGGCGATGGTGAGCGCAACAATCGCGTGCGAAGAAAACCAGTCGTCTTCCTGGCCCTTATCGAGCACCACCTGCAGCGCGCCGATGCCGAGCGCCAGCAGGCCGATGCCCCAGTAATCGATGCCTTTACCGCTGCGGCGAATGTAGGGCGGGTCGAAGATGAACAGGCGCGTCATGACGATCGACGCCATGCCCACCGGCAAATTGATGTAGAAGACCCAACGCCAGCTGTAGTTGTCGGTGAGCCAGCCGCCCAGTACCGGACCGAGCATGGGCGCGACCACGATGCCGAGTCCCCAGAAAGCCATGGCCTTGCCGCGATCTTTGGCGGGAAAGGCCTCGAGCATCACCGCCTGCGAGAGGGGTTGGAGTGCGCCGCCGGTTGCGCCCTGCAGGACGCGGAAGAAGATCAGCGAGCTCAGGGTCGGCGCCATGCCGCAGAGCAAAGATGTGACCGTGAAGCCGCTCACCGCGGCCAGCAGCATATTCTTGCGGCCGAAATAATTCGCCAGCCAACCGGTGATGGGCAGCACGATGGCGTTGGCTACCAGGTAAGCCGTCAGCGCCCAGGCCGCTTCATCCACGCTGGCCGAGAGGCTGCCGGCGATGTGCGGCAGCGAGACGTTCACCACCGTGGTATCGAGCACCTCCATGAAGGTTCCGAACATCACGGCGACGGCGACGATCCACGGATTGATTTGAGGTTGTGCGGATGCAGGGGCCGCCATGGTCTGTACATCCCATCATATTAAGGATGCCCCGGCTTATGGATGGCCCCGCGCGGAAGCCGCCCGGCGGTAATGCACAGCCGGGCCGCTGAGGTCCGGCTTCGGTAGTCCGGCGCCGATGGCCTGCGCGAGAGACGTCAATGCGCCCGCTTGAAAAACTGTACCGCGCGCTCGCGTTTCTCGGCCGCTTCCCGTGAATCGAACGTTCCCAAATTCCTGCAGCGTCCGGTTTCTGGATTGGTTTTGCCCGAGTATAGCCGGTATTCGCCGGATTTCAGTTTGCGTATCATGCCTCGTCGATATGCACGCCTGGCTCCGCTGCGCGGGACGACACTCGACGGACGAGCTGCGGACCGGCACGGTCTCGGCGCTTGACGAACGCCTCGCTAATCTATGACTGTGTGGTCACATGAAGGCTCCCGCGCCGAGTCCGGTATGGACCGCTCTCGCCGATCCCACGCGGCGGCGGATTCTCGACCTGCTGCCCGAGCGTCCGCGCACCGCGGGCGAACTGGCGGAGCGCTTCCCCACCACGCGCTTCGCCGTGATGAAACATCTCACCGTACTGGAAAAGGCCCGGCTGGTGCTGGTGCGGCGCAGCGGGCGCGAGCGCTGGAACCATCTCAACGCCTTGCCGCTGCAGCGCGTGTACGAACGCTGGGTGAAGCCTTATGAAGCCGTGTGGGCTTCGATGCCGACCGGATTGAAATCGCCATTGGAAGGAGCGAATATGCCGACGGAAACCGCGACCTGAACCATTGAACAAGTCGAGCTGGAAATCGCAATCGCCGCGCCGCCCGCGCGCGTGTGGAAGGCGCTGACCGAAGAAACCACCTTCTGGTGGCCGCGGGATTTCTATACGAATCCGAAAGCCACGAGCTTTCACATCGAGCCCAAGCTGGGCGGCAGGATGTAAGAAGACTGGGGCGGCGGCGAAGGGCAGGTCTGGTACCGCGTCTTCGGGATCGCCAAGGCGCGGTCGCTCGACCTGGAAGGCTGCATGGGCGTGCCCTACGGCCCGGCGCACACGATGCTGCATCTGGAGCTGGAAGACCAGGGCGGCCGGACCATTTTGAAATTGTCCGATTCCACAATCGGTAAGATTGGCCACTGCGGCGAGAGCACGAAACTCGACGGCTGGAAGCAGCTATTCGAGATCGGGCTCAAGGCGTTTGTGGAAGAGGGGGCGTAGAGTTTTGGCAGGTGAGTGATGGCAAAATGAATGCAAGCGCCGGGACGGAGCCACAATGACCAAGATTAAGAGACCCATTCGTGTCTATGCGGATACGTCGGTGTTCGGGGGATGCTTCGATGACGAATTCAAGACTGAGAGTGTCGGCTTCTTTGAAGAGGTTCGGCAGGGACGGTTTGTCGTTGTCGTTTCCAACGTCACACTCGACGAGCTGGGACTTGCTCCCGAGCCGGTGCGTGGAGTATTGGCGGACTTGCCTCCGCAGCAGGTCGAGCTCGTTAGCACGTCTCCGGAGTCCGATGCGCTCAGAAACGCATATCTGGAAGCGGAGGTTGTAGGACCGGCGTCGAGCAGCGATGCGGCTCACATTGCGGTGGCGAACCATTTCCAATGTGGATCTGGTTGTGAGCTGGAACTTCAAACACATCGTCCATTTTGAGAAGATAGGAGGGTACGAAGGAGTGAATAGCCTGCGCGGCTACCGGAGCCCCAGGATCTACTCGCCGCGAGAGGTTGCGACGCCATGAAGCGCGAGAAAGAATTCGACTGTGTGGAAATGAAGGCGGTGATTCAAGAGCGACTCCTGCGCGAAGTTGCTGAATTGGGTGAGGAGGAAGCGCATAGGCGACGGGCCGAGCGTTTGTCGCTGGATCCGATTCTGGGCGGTTTCTTGAGAGCAAAGATGGCTAGCGGCAAAGGATCGGCCGAGCATTCGCCGGCCGCGTAATTGCAGCGTCGCTGCTGCTAACCTACGTAGCAACGCCATTCTTCCATAGCCGCTACTGATTCACGCCCGACGCCAAAAACCCGCCGTCCACCGTGATGCACTGGCCGGTAATGTAGCTCGCCGCGTCCGACGCCAACAGCAGGGCCGCGCCAGTCAGCTCTTCGGTTTGTCCGAAGCGGCCCATCGGCGTGCGCATCTTCAGCTCGCGGCCGCGCTCCGTGCCGTCGAGCAGCGCGGCGTTCAAATCGGTGCGGAATACGCCCGGCGCGATGGCGTTTACGTTGATGCCCTCGCGCGCCCACTCCACGGCCAGGCTGCGAGTCAGCGCCAGCACGGCCGCTTTCGACGCCGCGTAGGCGGTCACCTGCACCAGCGAAACGAACGAATTGAGCGACGCGATATTCACGATGCGGCCGCGCTTGTGCTTCGCCAGCGGTTCGTAAAACGATTGGCAAGAGCGCAGCATGCCCGTCAGGTTCACGTCGAACAGGTTATTCCATTCCTGTTCGGTAACATCCCTGGTGGGCTTGCGGAAGATCTGTCCCGCGGCGTTCACCAGAATGTCCACTTCACCGAACGCGCCCAGCACGGCGTCGCGGAAGCTGTCCACCGATTGGCGCGAGCCGATGTCGCACACCGCTCGAACCGTCTTGCCGCCCGCCTGCTCCACTTCCGCGCACGCTTCCGCCACCATTTTTTCGCGGCGGCCCGTCGGCGCCACGTTGGCGCCCGCGCGCGCCAGGCCCACGGCGATTTTGCGCCCCAGTCCCGAAGTGCCGCCCATCACCACGGCCACGCGGCCGGTCAAATCCATCAGATTCTGTGCCACCGTTTCTCCTTAACGTTGAATGCGGGCCGATCCGCCCTTGGCGAGGGAACGCACCTGCTCGAGCGTCGCCATGGTAGTGTCGCCCGGGAACGTGGTCAGCAGCGCGCCGTGCGCCCAACCGAGTTTCACCGCCTCCAGATGCGGCTCGCCCGCCAGCAGGCCGTAGAAAAAGCCGGCCGCGAAACCGTCGCCGCCGCCCACGCGGTCGTAGACGTCCAGCTCGGCCACCGGAGCGACGCACTGCTCGCCGTTGATCCAGGCCACCGCGCTCCAGCTATGCCGGTTGGTGGAATGCACTTCGCGCAGCGTGGTCGCCACCACCGAAACGTTCGGGAACTTCTCCACCACGCGATCGATCATGCCGAAGAACGCGCTGGAATCGAGCTTCGAATGCGACGCCACTTCCGGTCCCGCGACGCCGAGACCTTTTTGCAAATCCTCTTCGTTGCCCACCAGCACATCCACATTGCGGACCAGGCGCCCCAACACTTCGCTGGCGTGGGCGGCGCCGCCGGAGAGGTTCCAGATCTTCTCGCGATAATTCAGATCGAACGATACCACCGCGCCCGCAGCCTTCGCCGCCTCCATGCCTTCAATCACCAGCTCGGCGGTTGTCGGAGAAAGCGCCGCGAAAATTCCGCCGCTGTGAAACCAGCGGACGCCGCCGGCGAAGATGGCCTTCCAATCGAAATCACCCGGCTTCAGGCGCGCGGCGGCCTCGTTGGCGCGGTTATAGAAAACCACCGGCGGACGCACGCCCTGGCCGCGGTCGCTATACACGGTCGCCATGTTCGGCCCCGTGACGCCATCGTGCTTGAAGCGCTTGTAGAACGGCGTGACGCCCATGGCGCGGACTCGCTCGGCGATCAGGTCGCCGATGGGGTAATCCACCATGGCGGTGGCAACGCCGGTCTTCAATCTGAAACAATCGGCGAGATTGGCGGCGACATTGAACTCGCCGCCGCTCACGTGAATGTGGCACTCAGTGGCCTTGCGAAACGGAATGATGCCCGGATCGAGGCGATGCACCAGGCCGCCGAGCGACACGAAATCGAGCGAGCCTTGACTGGGAATTTGAAGTGCTTTGCTCATGTGCGATGGAAACTTTAACGATAGCAGAAGGTGGGGCGGGCTTTGCCGCCGGTCAGTCTACAGCCGCTTCGGCGGCGTCCGGGGACAAAACGTTCCGACAAAAGTGGAATCTTTCCATCGTCGAGTTGCTTTCCTCCGCAAGGCGCCTGGATAGCTAAGCTAGCCCGGCGAAACGTGTCCATCGAGGGTCTTCTTAGCCGCGGCCGGCTAGGGCAATTTTGGGGCGTCGATTAGCGGCCGGTCTTGGGTGTCCGTCGAGGCTTCCAGTATTGTATGCCTCGATTCGACTCGTGAAGACCTTGGGCGGGTATTTGTAGATCTTCCGGCCAAGAACCAACGCCTGCCGCTCGAACTCCGCTTTCCGACGATCGATGACAGCGAATACGCGTTTCAGGATGCCATGGCCGCCGTAAGCGAGCGGGTCGGCGGCGAGCGTTTCGCGAAGAACGGCCAGATCATGATCCTCGCCGAGTAGCCGCGACAGTTTGTGAGCCTGTTCGCCCAGTTCCTTCTCGCCGCCCGTCCACGCGGCTTCGAGAAGTTGCAGTTGAAGCCAAAGATGCTTGGCTTGCTTACGGCACTCGTGGAGATTCTCCACGCTCGAGTTTTCCGCCGCCAACGCGAGCGCGCGATAACCTGTCCGGTATACACGCCTGAGACCACGCTCCAGGGCGGCCCAACCGTCGCGCTCAATCTTCCAATCCGGAAGTCTCGCGAGCGCGAGGGTGGCGGCTTCTTTCACCGCGGCGAACGCCCTGTCCTCGTCGAGCACGCGCCGGGTCACTTCCTGCCGATTTGCAAGCAAAGCATCGCGAATCTTGGCAAGTGCTCCCGGCTCGATCGCTTCCGCGAGCTGCTGAGAGAGCTTATCCACAGTCTCGATGAGAACCTCTGCATCGCGGACCTTGCTGAGCGGTCGAGCGGCGTCGCGAAAGCAATAGTTCTCTTGGCGGTAGACATCGTCGCCCAGCTCGTCGCGCACCAGGCGGAGAGCGGCCCGCACTCTCTTGAAGCACTTGCGGACCTCCGGGATGGCATCGTTCTCCGGCGCGCCGCGCTGGTGCGGCTTCCTTTTCGCGCCCAAATGCTTGAGCGCCTTTTCGATCTGGCGCCTCACGTTGCGCGTGATCCCGTCGCTGACCGGCTCTTTCGCCTTCAGTTGAAATGCCATGTCACCACTCCCGCGTGGACCGCGGGATGCGAGGATTGTTTGCATGCGCGCACAGAAAGCCACACTCCCGCGACTGCGAAGAGAATCAGGAAAACAATCGCGGTCCTGCGCGACTTCCTCCGGCTCGCCGTCTTCTTAATCAATCCGCCAGGGCCGGCCACATAGAGCGAATCGAAGGGAACCACGGAACGATCGAGCGCGACGTTCGTCGCCGGACGGCGGCCGGACCGAAGTTCACTTAGGTCGCGCACACTTTGCGCCCAGGAATCGCCACCGCGATGTGAGGCTAATCGATGAAGCAGATCCTTCGCGTATGGCCGGTCTTCTTTGCACAGGCCGGCATACCGCAATTCGAACTTCGGGCGTTCATTCGGTTCGAGAAGGAACAGG
This sequence comes from Bryobacteraceae bacterium, assembly GCA_049522755.1. Classification (GTDB taxonomy): domain Bacteria; phylum Acidobacteriota; class Terriglobia; order Bryobacterales; family Bryobacteraceae; genus PALSA-243. The sequence continues at coordinate 11,937 of JBEKNN010000151.1, forward strand.
AGCCCCAGGTGAACCACTCGTCCGGAAGAGTCGAGACCGGCAGTGGTCAACACGGAAAAGAGTTGCTTGTCCCCATCCCAGGCGGGGAACCGTTGCGCAAACAGAATCTCCGCGAACGCCTTTGGGCCGCATTTCTCCAGGAGCTCTGCTGGTACGCCATGCGAAAACCCCTCAGGGCGGAGCTTCGGATCGAGAATCTGTCGGAACGGAATGGTCTTCTCTCCATCGCTCGCAAGAATGTCGTCCTTTTGATCGCGGTTGGGGAGTATCCAGTAGGCACGCATGGCGATCACGCCTTTTTTTTGCGCTCCGAAGTCTCGTGGAACGCAGCATAAACGGAACGGAGCGCATAATCGATCGCGCGCGTGTATATCTGCTTGTTCTTCATCGAAATCAAGGTCGCGCCGGTATATCTTGCCTCGTAAGGGTGCAGTACTTTGTTGACTGTTTTGTTGAGCGCGCTGAGCTCCTTTTCCAGCTCGTCGGCCAGAGCCCGATAATCGGTATGGCTTTCGATCTTCTTATCGATCTTATTGATCAGGATGTGGATGAGGGTATCCCGCTTGAGCTCCGGAAGCGCAGTCAGAAGCCAATCGAGATCTTGCCGGATTCGCCGGCCTCTCAGGAACCTCTTAGCGGACAGATCTTCGACGGTCATCATATAGAAGACCACGTTGGCGTCCTTACATACTGAAAGCCATCCCGACGGCATGTCGCGGTAGTCGGCCTCGCCGCCGATGTTGACCATCCCTTTGCAAGTGATATCTATGACCTGACGATCCGAAAGGGCCAGTTTCACCTTAAACGACTTGATCTTCTCGCCCATTGCCGAGTTCGAATGGACCTCCGGTATCTCCTTGTTCTGCAGCCGTGCCAGGAAACTGTCTTTGCCGCTGGCCGTCGGACCGATAACCGCTATTTTCTTTCCCGACCACCACACGAGCGCCCCTTTCACCAGGCGAACCAAGTGTGTCCCCGTTCCGGGCAGGGATGCCAGGAGCATGAATACGCGAAACGTGCTTACGGCCATCGGAAACATCGACTCTCAGCCTTTACCCTGTCGCAGCTCTAAGCCGGGATCGATTTGGCATCGCGCCAGGCATATCGGGGAACTTGTCGGCGTTTGAGGAGGGTTCCCGCTCCGGGTTCTCAAGATCGGGTCCCGGCTTACGCTCCGGCTTCTTCTTGAGAAGCGGAATCGTTCCTGCCGCCACCGCCAGAAACGTGGCCCCATTGTTGATGATTGCAGCCATTGGCGGGCCAATGAAGCCAAATGCGCCCAGGAAGATCGCAATGGCATTGGGCACAATGACGATGCCCAGGTCCCGCCGGACGCTGGCCATGGCCTCATCGCTAATCTGAAACGCCCTGTCGAGCTTTGCCAGCCCACCGTCGAGCAGCACCACGTCCGCAGTCTCAAGTGCGACGTCCGTGCTGCCAGCCATCGAAATTCCCACATCCGCCAGCGCCAGGGCGGGCGCATCGTTTATGCCGTCCCCCACCATCGCTACAACACCGCCCGCCGCCTGCAGCCGTTTCACGTACTCCGATTTTTGTTCCGGGTGAAGACCGCCCACAGCTTCGTCGATTCCCAAAGTACGCGCCAGGCGCTTCACCACTTCGGGGCTGTCGCCCGACAGAAGCACGATCTTTCGCCGGCCGCCGGCTTGTAACTTTTTCACCATGTCCGCGCTCTCCGGACGAATGCCGTCGGAGTAAGCGACCAGTCCCACCACTTCGTTGCCGATCGCAACGCAAAGGCTCGAGCTGGAATTCTTTTCGAACCGGGCCAGTTGCGTCCTTAAAGCCGGGCTGATTTTGAGCTTTTGGCTCTCCATCCAGGTCGCCCGCCCGACCCGCACGCGACGGCCCCCCACCCGCGCGGAAAGTCCCATTCCTACCTCATACTCCTCGCTTTCCGCGTCCGGCTCGGACAGCGGGAAACCTTTTTTCTTCGCATAAGCCTTCAGCGCCTTTGCGACGGGATGGTCGTGTCTTGCCTCCGCGGAAGCGCACGCGGTGATGAGCATCGATTCCGTCACCCCCTTGACGGTAATCACTTCGACCACCTCGGGCACGCCGCTGGTGAGGGTACCCGTCTTGTCGAAGACGATGACGCCGGTCTTCGAGAGCCGCTCGAAATACTGAGCCCCTTTGAAGAGGACGCCTTCGCGCGCCGCGAGCGTCATGGCGGTGAGCGCGCTCGTTGGAACCGCGACGCGAATGCCGGTTCCGAAGTCGGTGATCAGCACGCACACGGTACGGTTCCAGTCGGAAGATAGAAACCCGGCCAGCGACGCGACGCCCAGTGTCGGAAGAACCAGTTTGCTCGCAACCTCGAGCGCGTCGCGCTGCAGGGTGAGGGGTTTCGTTCCAACAGTACTCAGGATTCTCTCGATCTTCGCGACCTCGGTATTCATACCCGCATGCTCGACCTCGACCACGATCTGCCCCTCGACCACGACCGAAGAAGCGAACACCGGATCGCCTTCTTTCTTCGGCAGCAACTGCGATTCCCCGGTAAGCGCCTTGCCATCCACTTCCGCCACGCCCGAAACCACCTTGCCGTCGGCGGCCATGCCGTGACCGATTTGAACCATGAAACGGTCGCCAGCCTGGAGATCGCCAACCGGCACCGTTTCCACGCGGCCACCCGAAAGAACCCGGAGTGCGTCCGGCTCTTTGCGCCGTATTAACTTCGCGAGCGCGGATCGCGCATGTACGGCAGAGATGTCGAGCAAAAGATCGCCGACCCCTACCATCCAGATGACGAAGGCGGCGGTAATAGGCCGCGCCGTGGCAAGCGCCGCGAACGTGGCTATAACGTCGAGAAGATCGATGCTGATCTCTCCTTCGCCGAGCGCTGCAATGCTGCGAGCAAGCGGCCGAATCGTATTCAGCGCAACTCCCAAGGCAAGCCACGGAAAAGAAATGGCCCGTGTGAGGCACAGGAAAAGAGTCCATGTGCCCGCCAGAGCGCCACCCCAGCGGATGGAAGCGGGCTCAGGCCATGCGCGCGTGAGCTCCGCCGTATCGCTTTTCAAGAGGTTGGCTAAGATGAGATCTTCACTTGCCTCTTCCGGGTCGTAAACTACCAGCATCGTGCTACCGCCGGAAATGTGCCTGGTATACTCAACTCCCGGCAGTGTCGCGGCGCGCGCCGTCAGTGCGGCAAGCTGCCGTTCATGCACCCCAGCCACCCGGAGACGAATACGTCCTCTGAGCGAATGCACCGGCGTGATCTCGAAGGCTTCGTCCGTGACGCAGTTAATCGCATGGGTCCTGGCTCGAAGACTGCGCATAAATCGGCCCGGAATAGCGATTCCATCGTCATAGTCGGCGTAAAATACGCCCGAGCCCGCTCGCTGTTCGAAACGAAGGACGTCAATCCGCTCGGCCAGCCATGCTTCCATTAAACTCGCTGCAGCCGAACCATGGCGAGCCCCCACAATACGCACACGGCCCGGACCCCTTTGAAAAGCCTCCAGGTATGCCTTCATCCTACGTCGCCCTGGTTTCGGAGGGCAGCAAATTTCGGCAGCGCCGCGCACTTTGAAACGGTGCGTTTGGCTCCGCCATCGGAGGTTGGGGGTTGAGGAGCTTGCGATGAATCATTTTGAAGAGCTCATAAACGTTCCCACGCTTGGTAGGAGCGCGGCCGATTCTTGCGGGGCTGGAAAGGGCCTGAGAATCGGCCTCTGGACGACAGGTACTGGACGCTTAGGTCTTACGCTTGCGTGTAGCGGAGCGCTTGGCGGCAGCAGAACGCTTGCTGGCAGCGGAACCGGCGCCGCTTTTTTTTGTTTCCGGGCTGCTTAGTCCCTTATACGCAAGGTAGCCAGCCGCGCCAGCGAGCGCAGCCGGGCCGGCGCCAAGCGTCGCACCGGCAATCAGGGCGCCTCCTGCCACCGCCGCGACTCCTGCTGCTACTCTTTCCGGCGAACCGGGGGGCGCCATCGATTCAATTGTGGCGGATATGCCTTTAACGTTTTTTCGTATCGCCTTTTCTATATTGCCTTGCTTCGGGCGGGAGCCGGTCTTCGCGACGGGGCTCGTGCGCCCCTTCGAGCCGGCGCCTTGCTTCAAACTAGTGGATGGCTTCGAGCTGGCGACTGCCTTGGCGCTCGTGCCCCCCTTCGAATTGCGGCCCGGCTTCGCGCTGGTGCGCGGCTTTGCGCCCTTGCTACTCGCTGTTTTTTTCGTGCTCATGAACTCACTCTCCTTTTTCCACCGTCAACCCCGCAAGCTCTGAACGGTCGAGTGCAATGTTGTGCGCTTACCCGACCAGAACGCCTCGACATTTCTGGCGCTCCCTGACTTGTCACCCAGTACGTGCTTTCTTTTTGGCCGGCCTTTTCGCCTGAGTGCCTGGTTCTGCTTCGGCCAGCAATTTATCTAAGTCACGCTCGATTCGATCGACAAACTTCCCTTTAAATGGCTTCATCAAGAGACCGAGAGTCACATTCAGCTCAATTTCCGAGTCGGTCACGAGCATCTGACCGTCGACGCCCGATCGATGAAAGCGCAAGGTATTGCCGTGCCATTCGCTTTCGAGGTCGTACTCAGTGGCAAGCCCGTCGGCGGCTCTCTGCACCAACGCCTTTGCCTTCGCGATCGACAGCGAATGGGATCTTACGAGGTGAATATCGGACATGCAGTCTCCTGGAATGTAAGCGTTGATTGCCTGTTACTCGATTCGGGCATTGCCTCCGGAACCTCTCTCTTCCTCGTGCCGGGCGGCTTTTTCGCGGACTCCCACTTCCTTTTTATGCCACTGCATGAAGATGCGGTAGCTATGGTAGAGTGAACTTCCCCAAAATGGCAGGAGGCCGCGATTTTTATTAAGAATCAACGCCACGACAGAGGCGGCGGCGAGTGCCAGCGGCGTTAACTCTCGCAGGTCCGCCCTGTCGCCTGTTAAGTGACTCACGGCTTGGTTGACTCCTTGCACGCCATTGAGGAACCCGCCCACCAGTTCCTCGCGCGTCATCTTACGGCTGGCCGGCGTTTCTATTGCCCGCAACCCGGCGCCCTTCGCGATGTCCTTCAGCAGATCGTCGGCCTCAATCGCGCTGTTATCGTATTCGATCACGACGCTTCCGGTCTTTGGTTTGAGAGACCAGGAGCGAAACCCGGAAGCGGCCTCGGCTGCGGCTTTCGCCCCAGTCAAAACGGGACTGTCGTCTGCCGGATGAATGAATGCGTCCGCCTGAATTCGCAGATAACCGGGGTGGAAGTGTACCAGGCGCAACTTTGCATCTTTATGCCTGGGGCCCTCCCCACTCTCCGAGTGCGATTTGCGGAGTATTATTTCTTGTTCGGAGTGGCTCACGCTTCCGCCCGAGTGGCATGCCGGGATGCCTTTTTGGCGTCATTTCCGCCATGCTTCGATTCCTTCGCCGCCTCCTTGGCGCTATGCTTCGATTCTTTCGCCGCCCGCTTTGTGCCACCGAATTCCGGCTCGACCCTGGAGCGCGCCTCCGCTAACATATCCTCCAGGCGCTCGCCTTCAACCGCAGCCCAGCGGCCAAGCCGATCCTTGGTCTTTATACCAATCTCCAGAAGCTTTACGCCAGCGCCTTCAGGCGTGTCGGAAAGACTTCTGATAGCCCATCCTCCGGCAACTCCTACGCCGAGAGCTAAGACCCACTTCATCTTCGACATCACTTGCAACATCATATTGATATCTTTCCTATCCCGCGCACCGCCACGTTGTCGCCCTATTACCAATGCTACGATTTAGAGCGCTTGAGGGAAGCGGTACGGGCTTTGCCTTTTTTGGGGCCCTCACTCATCTCGCGGTACGCCACGTAACCAGCCGCGCCAGCCAGCGCCGCCGGTCCCAAACCGAGCGCTGCACTAGCGAGCAGGGCGCCGCCCGCTGCCGCCGCAATCTCGACTGCAGCCCGCTCCCCCGAACCGGCCGGCAACAAAGATTCGATTGTCCCTGGTCCGTCGTTACCGGTTTTGCGCGCCGCCTTTTGAATATTGCCCGGCTTACCGCTCTCGCTCCGCACTGCTTCCTTCTTACTCTTGTTCATGGCTCACCCCTGTTCTTACTCTAATTTATTAAGTAACATAACTGACGTAACTGTAACTCGCGACACGCCCGGCATATGTGCAAATATGCCAGTCCGGCGCAAGAAGTCTTGACCGGGAAGACTCCGAATGTGCGTCTGGCAAACTCACTCGACGCCGTCAGTAGTGACGGTCACCGCTCGGCATAAAAGACATAAAAGGTATAAACGATTCCGCCGCGTTGGACGCCGGTCTCGATCGATGGCGGACCGATTTGTAACGTCGCGGGTAGGCCTCACGTCATTTAGTGTATGCGCCGCCATATAAGGAAGTAGTAAGGGAAAAATCAGAAATGGACTAAGGGTTACACGTGCCCCTCACCAGCGGTGCGCTTGTTTACCCCCGCTTCGTTTCTCTGCGCCGCGGATTGTGGCGGTTGCAAGGGCGCTGATTCATTTCCGGGCCTTGAATCGAGATGAGTAGCCGACGCCTACGAAGTGATCCACGGCCGCGCGAGACAAGCCTGTCCCGAAGTGGAGATCAATCTGGTGAGCGGACCCAGCTTGTAGGCCGTACTTAAGTCCAGCGGGCGCCTGGGCCCGCCACGCTCGATGAAATCGCCGCCTATTCGACGAATGCGTCGCACGGCCCTGTGAGCTGCCGATTCGAATAGCAATGTCGATTTCCTCTGTGAGGTTTCGGGCGCCGGACTGCGTCGGCCAATATAGCGACAGCATTCCGGCCGCCGTCCAGTTTTCGGAAAGCTTCTGCGACCAAGGCAGTTGGAGGCCGGGTCGTACCCGTGACTGGATACGGCGTTGGCCCCGGTCGGGAAGCTTACGAACGCGATCGGAGATGCGTCAAATCCACTTTGCGAATGCCCGATCTGTTGCTTGACTCCCAGCGCCAGATCGCCGAACCCCGAAACGAGAGCCGAGAAGTTATAATCCGGAACCGTAAAACGCAACTCGGTCGCATCCGTCAAGCCGAACAACACTAAGCTTTCGGGACCGTCGAAGGTGCGCTGACCGGAAGCGGTGGTGACCTGGAAACCGCTTTCAATCTGCACGCTGCCGCTGGAGACCGCGACGCCGGAGTTTGTAATGGCGGCCCGATCGGTTGCGATGGGACCGGGCTGGCGGTGGAGCGGCACGATTCCACCTGGCATCGGAATCGATAACAGACGTTCGAATAGACTGTCGATGCTCCACGGCGCCAAAGAAAGAGCGGGTGCGCTCCGCTCGCCCTTCAAGGTTGGTAGGCAGTCCGCACGGCCGGCCCGGTTAAGCTAACAAGCTTCAATGGCGCCCTGTCTTCGCGGGAGGAAAGGAATATCGGGGAAACTTAAGACCGAGCGCCGGGAGCGGCTCGGGACACGGCAGGCCATGGGCTCATCCCACAATTCCATCGTTTAGAAATTCTCAACGATGCCGCAGATTGTGCGATGCTTGAGGACAAGCTATGGATTTGCGGCAGCTGGAACTGTTTCTCGCCGTAATCGACCAATCGAGCGTCACCAAAGCGGCGGTGCGCATGGGCCTTTCCACCAGCGCCGTCAGCCTCCAGTTGCGCAACCTGGCGGCGGGAATGCGGACCGAACTGTTCGTGAAGAGCGGCAAGCGGCTGCTGCCCACGCCCGCGGCCTTGCGGCTCGCCGAGCACGCCCGCTCATTGCTGCAGCATGTCGACCAGATCGAGCGTGAATTTGAAAACGATCCGGCGAAGGATTCGCGGCCCTTCTTCCTCGCGTGCGGCGCCACCACGCTGATCTATCGCCTGGGCCGTCCGCTGCGGCTGCTGCGCAAGCAATTCCCGCAGATCACGATGCGGATCACGGTGATGCCCACCGAGGAGATGGTGGCGGGCGTGCTCGACCGGCGCTTCGATCTGGCGCTAGTCTCCCTGCCCTTCCCCACCGGCGACCTTGGCGTCATGCCGCTGTTCGACGAAGAGATGCTGATTCTGCGGCCTTCGGCGAAGCGCATGCGCGGTTGGCACGTAGGGGCCATCCAGCCCTCGGAATTGGCCGGGGCGTCGTTCCTGCTGTATCCGAAGCGCAGCAATATGCGCGCGATGATCGACCAGTTTTTTCTCGATACCGGCATCCAGCCCAAGGTAACAATGGAGGCCGACGACACCGAGGTTATCAAAGGCCTGGTGGAATCGGGATTTGGCTATTCCATTCTTCCGGAGTTCGCGCTGCACTCCGGCTCCAGATTTTTTCAGGCTTTCCGCCTGCCGGGAAGGCGGCTGGGACGCGTGCAGGCGCTGGTGTATGCCAGGCCGGAAAATCCGCGCGCGCTGACCATGTCGATCGCCAAGTTTTTGCACGGAGCGCTGGCGGGCGCGCGAAGCCCGGGGCGAGCCAGCGGCGCTTCAAAATCTCCCCCTAAATGATGCCCGGAAACCCGGTCTTCCTTGGAAGGTCCGGCGCGCTATCTCCGCTTGGGCAGTTGGCTTCGTTCCGTCGATTTTCCGGCAACCAGCCGATTGGACTGTTTCGTACACACCCAATTGGGTCCGTCTTTTCGTGCCCCGCTGGAAACCATTCGCCCCCGCGAATCATCCATTCGATGTGCAATCTTGATGCAATCTTGACTAGAAAGTACAGATTAGCTAATCTAGTATCAGACCAACAGTTTACGAGGATCCGCCTGTGAGCAGCTCCACCAATACTATAGAGACTTTTGCGAATCAGGAGTATAAGTGGGGATTCGTCAGCGACATCGAGTCTGAATCCATCCCACGCGGCCTCAGCGAGTCCGTCGTCCGCCTGATTTCCGCCAAGAAAAATGAGCCGGAATGGCTGCTTGAGTGGCGCCTCAAGGCCTACCGGCACTGGCTCTCCATGAAGGAGCCCCTCTGGGCCAACATCCACTACCCGGCCATCGATTACCAGGACATGATTTACTACGCCGCGCCCAAGTCGAAAAAGGACGCGCCCAAGAGCCTGGACGAGGTCGATCCCGAGTTGCTCAAGACTTACGAGAAGCTCGGCATCCCGCTGAAGGAGCGCGAATTGCTCGCCGGCGTGGCGGTCGACGCCGTATTCGACAGCGTCTCGGTCGCCACCACCTTCAAGGAAAAGCTGAAGGACATGGGCATCATTTTCGGCTCGTTCTCCGAGGCCGTGCAGGAGCATCCGGAGCTGGTTAAGCAGTATCTCGGCACGGTCGTCCCCACCACCGACAACTTTTTCGCCGCGCTGAATTCGGCCGTCTTCAGCGACGGTTCATTCTGTTACATTCCCAAGGGTGTCCGCTGCCCCATGGAGCTCTCCACCTATTTCCGCATCAATGCCAAGGACACCGGCCAGTTCGAGCGCACCCTGATCATTGCCGACGAAGGCGCGTACGTATCTTATTTGGAAGGCTGCACCGCGCCCATGCGCGACACCAATCAATTGCACGCGGCCGTGGTGGAGCTGGTGGCGCTCGACAACGCGCAGATCAAGTATTCCACCGTACAGAACTGGTATCCCGGCGACAAAGAAGGCAAGGGCGGCATCTATAATTTCGTCACCAAGCGCGGCGCATGCCGCGGCGTCAATTCCAAGATTTCGTGGACGCAGGTCGAGACCGGCTCCGCCATCACTTGGAAATATCCGAGCTGCCTGCTGATCGGTGACAACTCCGTGGGCGAATTTTACTCGGTGGCGCTGACCAACAATTATCAGCAGGCCGACACCGGCACCAAGATGATCCACATCGGGAAGAACACCACCTCGACCATCGTTTCCAAGGGCATCTCGGCGGGTCACGGGCAGAATACTTACCGCGGCGCGGTGAAGATTCTGAAGTCGGCCGAGGGCGCGCGCAACTATTCGCAGTGCGATTCCATGCTGCTGGGCGATAAGTGCGGCGCGCACACGTTCCCGTACCTCGAAGTGAAAAATACGTCGGCGCAAGTGGAGCATGAAGCCTCCACTTCGAAGATCGGCGAGGACCAGATTTTCTATTGCCGGCAGCGCGGCATTTCCACCGAAGACGCGGTGTCGATGATCGTGCACGGCTTCTGCAAGGAAGTTTTCCGCGAGCTCCCGATGGAGTTCGCCGTGGAAGCCCAAAAGCTGCTAGGCGTAAGCCTGGAAGGCAGCGTAGGGTAACGCCGGCAGGGTAACGCCGGCGGGGTAGCGCCGGCGGTTTTGCCGCCGGTTCAGTTCGGCAGGGTAGCGCCGGCGGTCTTGCCGCCGGTTCAGTTCGGCAGGGTAGCGCCGGCGGTCTTGCCGCCGGTTCAGTTCGGCAGG
>JBEKNN010000152.1:0-22181 GCA_049522755.1 Bryobacteraceae bacterium
GGAAACTATCGTTGCCGATTTGCGGAAGCATGGGTTCGAACTGGTGAGTGTTGCCGAGCCCGATCTAATGGCGAATGATCCTACTCGCATCCTGGTACGGCAGATGATGGGGGCAGTGGCGCAATACGAGAAATCACAGATCGTTCTGAAGCTCCGCGGCGCGCGGCTGCGCAAGCGGGCAAAGACCGGGCGTTGCGAAGGCCGCAAACCCTACGGGTTCTACGAAGGCGAAGCCGCGGCACTGGACCGCGTGAAAGCTCTCCGCGCCGAGGGCCTGGGCTTTGATCGCATCGCGGCGCGGCTGAATGAGGAATGCGTTCCGACTCGCACGGGCCGGCCGTGGCATGGCGTGGTCATCAATCGGATTCTGAGCGGGAAGAGGTAGCGATATGGCGATCTACAAGCGCGGGGATGTCTACTGGTACGAATTCCAATTCAAGGGCGAACGCATCCAGGAGAGCGCCCACACCCGCAACAAGGACGCGGCACGGCAGATAGAAGCCGCACACCGAGTACGCCTGGCGAAGGGCGAGGCCGGTATCAACGAACGGTCGGCGGCGCCGACACTCGCAGAATTCGGCCCGCGGTTCGAGAGTGCCATCGTCACCCTGTGCTCGGATAAGCCGGCGACGGTGGGTTTCTACCAGGAGAAACTCCGGCGGCTGCTCGCGGACCAGACGCTATCCGGCACGCGCCTCAATGCGATTGACGAAGCCATAATCGACGGCTATAAGCAGCGGCGGACGCGGCAAGCTTCGCGTTATGGCCGTCCGCTCTCACCCGCATCGGTCAACAGGGAGTTGGCGACTCTCAGGCGTCTACTGCGGTTGGCTCAAGAATGGAAGGTGATTGATCGTGTACCACGCATCCGATTGCTCCGCGGCGAGCGCATCCGGGATTTCGTCCTGAGCCACAGGCTTGAGCCCAAGTACCTGGAAGCGGCGCCGCAACCGCTGAAGGACGTGGCAATCCTCATTCTGGAAGCTGGAGTGCGGGCGGGAGAAGGTGCTAACCTCCAATGGGCTGACGTGTACCTTCAACCGGCCGTACGCGCGAAATTCGGCTACATCAGAATCCGCGGCGGGAAATCAAGGAATGCGAAGCGCAATCTCAGTCTGACCGCGAAGGCGGCGGAAATGCTCAAGCATCGGAAGGCCACCGGGAATTCGGGCCCTTGGGTGTTCCCTGGCGACAAACCCGATGCCCCAATCCTCGTAACGTCTCTCACCACCAGCACGACGACGTGAGGACCGCGATAGAGCTGCCCAAGGACTTCGTGATACATTCGCTTAGGCACACGATGTTGACACGATTGGGCGAGGCAGGAGCGGACGCCTTCACGATAATGAGGATCGCAGGACACAGCAGCGTTACGGTGTCGCAGCGGTACGTTCACCCGACGCCTGAGGGCATGGAGCGCGCCTTTGAGCGGCTCGAAGAACTCAATGCGGGCAAGTACCAGACCGCGGAAGCCGAAGCCAAGGCGGAAGCGGCTGGCGGCTCCGTACTCCCTGCAAATTTCACTACAGTCCAAAAACAACGTTCGGAAAAATCTTCCCAAATTATTGAAATTAAAAGATCGGGCCCTTAGCTCAACGGTTAGAGCAGCGGACTCATAATCCGTTGGTTGTAGGTTCAAATCCTACAGGGCCCACCATCAGCCACCAGTTCGTACGCGGCCGCGCGCCGCCTATCGCCAACGCCGCCTTCGCTATCATCAAATCTAAAGATCCTCGCCCATGCGAAAACTTTGGGAACAGGTTCGCCACCTGCTAACGCGCCGCATCCGTTACAAGATCACGCGCGGCGGCGTACTGTTCACGGCGGCCATCATGGTGGTCGGCGCGGCCGCGGTTTTCTCGGGCAATAATCTGCTGTTCCTGATCGTGGCCGCGATGATGGCCACCCTGCTGGTTTCGGGCTTCGTCAGCCGTTTGTGCCTGGCCGCGTTGGAACTCGATTTCCTGGTTCCCGAACATGTCGCCGCCTGCCGCACCGTTCCCGCGCGCCTGTTCGTGCGCAATCAAAAGTGGCTGATGCCGTCGTTTTCCATTCGCGTGGAGGGCATCCGCGATCCGGCCAGTCCAACCCTGAAATCGGGCGTATACTTTCCGCTGATCGCGGCCGGCGCCAGCATCGAAGAAACCGTCGAGGTGCGCTTTCCGCGGCGCGGCCCCTACCGGCGGAACAGCTTCGCGTTCTCGACCTCGTTTCCATTCGGCTTTCTGGAAAAATCCGCGCGCGTCACGCTGTCGCGCGAGACGGTTGTCTATCCTTCCATCGACCCGCAGCCGGGCTTTGAGGAGCTGCTGGCCGGCATCGCCGGCGAAATCGAAACCCACTATCGGGGCTTGGGCAACGACTTCTACCGCATCCGCGCCTATGAAGCGTTCGAGAGCGCGCGCCACGTCGATTGGAAAGCGTCGGCGCACGCCGGCAGCCTGCAGGTTCGCGAATTCGCGCGCGAGCAGGAGCAGGTAGTCGAAGTATTTCTCGACCGCGGCGCTCCCCCGGAATTGGACGCGTGGTTCGAGCATGCCGTGGATTGCTGCGCGTTCCTGGCGTGGCGGCTTTCGAATCAAGGCGCGGCCATTCATTTCCGTTCCAACGGGATCGCACTCCGGCAACCGGAGGACGGCGACATTTACACCATCCTGAAATACCTCGCGTTGGTTTATCCGCAAAGCGCCTCTGCGCCCGAAGCGCCGCTGGACGAGAACAGTTACCAGGTCGTGTTCACGGTTGCGCCGGAGAAGTTTAGCGAATCCGGATGGGCCGGCGCGCGTATTCTTTCACCTGGCGTGCTGCGCATACCCGAGCGCGGCGGAGCGGAATCCGCAACTGGCGGATAGTGTTCGTGAGTTTTTCAGTCGCTTAGACAGCAAAACGCCCATCTTGTGGAGTTGATTCCCGCGGTCGCTGTCGACAGGGGAAGTCGGTCGCGGTGTTTCCCCAGATAACCGCGAGCGTTCAGAAGATCTCGCGCTTTTCCAGGTGCGCCTGCACGTCTCTCTTCTCCCGCCATACCGGATGGAGCTGCTTGGCAACCATCAGAGGCAGTTGATCCTCCAAATGCGGCGAACCGCGCTCGCTGGCGTTGCCGTAGCTGACCAGACACTGCGCCTTTTGCGCTTTGGCGAATTCGATTCCGCAGACGAACGTCTCACCGTGCGCCGCGTAGAAGCGGTTGCCTTCCTTACGGGTGTACGCGATAGTCCGGAAGAGGCCAGAGTTACCCGAGCCGCCATTGCCGGGCAAATCGGCGTTGCCGCTGGCGAAACGGTAGACATCGCCCCACTTCACATCCAGGGCGCCATAGGTCTTCACGCACTCTTCCGCGGCGGCGGCAAGAGCGGCCAGTGCGGAGACGGGGTCGGCCAGTCCGTACGCGCCGTCAAGCGGCTTGGCTGGGTCGTACTTGACGCGCAGCCGGGATGCCATTCGTGCCCCGCCCCCGAAATAGCGTTCCGCGAACATCTGGAAGAGCACGGCGCCACGGCTGTCGGTTTCGGTCAAATGGTCCCAATTCGCGAGCACGCGGACAGCTTCGGTTGGCGTGCTGCCCGCGGCTTTCAAGAGGTCCGGTAGCACCTTGTCGGCTAATTCCATGCGCGTCGAATGCTTATCGGCCAGCAGTTTCTCGTAACTGATTTTTTCGTCCTGTGTGATCATGCGCAGCGATCGCAGTGTTCGCATCTGGGGCAGCTCGGTTCCCGATGGCGCGACATAAGGCGCGTATTTAGCCGGGTCGAGCTGCGGAAATGTCATCAGCCAGGGAGGTTCGTTGGTGTTCTGGTTCCACCCCGATGGGGGATCGATGGATTGCGGCAGCTCGTCGAACGAGAGGTAGTCCGTCCACATGGTCGCAGAGGTATCGCCGGGCACGACCTTCGACCAATATGCGTAGTCGCCCGTCTTGCGCCTGGGTACCAAACCATCGAAGACCATCATGATGTGGCCGTCCGCATCGGCGTAATTGGCATTCCACATGGGCACGGCCATGATCCGCAGCGCGCTCTTGAATTCGGCCAGATTGCGCGCTTCGCCCATCTTGAACCACTGTTCGAGCATTTTCGGCCGGTCGAGACCGGCGACTCGCATGGCAACCGTCAAACCTCGCCCGTCGAACACCACCGGACCTTGGATACTTCTGCGAATGTCGAGCTTGTCTTCCTGAAACGATCCATCCGGTTGCCGGATCTTCAAGATCTTTGTCTCGTGCTCGAAAGGTCGAAGCTTGCCGTCGAATTCGTACTGGCCATCCTTCACCGTGAGCTTGTAGAAATCGACCGTGTCGATGGTGTTGACCGTCCGTCCCCAACCCGTACGCCGGTTAAATCCCACCACGGGCACGGGAAAGCCGATCTGCGGCGCGCCGTACAGGTTATAACCCGGGCCAACCAGATGGACCTCCATATAGCGGTAGAAGGTGTTCCCCCAGGCGAGATGCGGGTTGATGAGCAGCATGGAATTTCCGCTCGCCGAGTGGGGAGGGCCGATGGCCCACGTGTTCGACCCTGGAAGCGAGTCCTGGTCTTCCGGCGTCTCTATCGACCTCATGCCCGCCACTGCCGCGCCCCGCAACGCGGCGTTCACCTCCCGCTGCATGCGCTCCCGCGATCCCATGTACATATAGTGAACGGCGCGCAAGGTGTGTCCCACTACGTCCACGCCGGAGACTGGCAACACTTGCGCGTACTCAGCGCCGATCGCCTGGGGATTAGCTTTTGCAAAATCGTTGATGCCGCGAGCGAAGGCGTCAAGGTACTTCCGGAAGGTAGGGTCCTGAGCCGCGTACCATTCCCTGGCCCGCTCGGGGACGCCATTCAGCTGCACCCACCGGTCCAATTCCAGATTCGCGGGTCCCCAATACTCGGCGGCGCGCCCGCGCGATTCGCCATAGAGCCGCAGCAGGAGACTGGCCTGATTCCGCATCTGGGCCCACCCATGGGCGTGAAACATTTCCTCCCGGCTGGCGGCAAAGATATGAGGAACGCCATACTGATCCCAGAGGATCTCGGTCTTGCCGTCGGCGAGAGACAACGGCGCGAGCAAAAGTGCCAGCGCCAACCAGCGCAAACGCATATGCATAATAGCGTAGATCGTAGCACTGAATTAAGGCGATATGGCAGCGGATCGTGAACCTAGGCTGACGGGTAACCGGCAGCGAACTCGACTAGCTTTAATTCTTTGCGGCCGACTTACGCGATTGCGCGACCGGCGCACTGGCGTAGATCAGAATTTGAATGCTTCCGTCCGGACTCGAATCGGGAGTCTTCCCCAAACCGAGAGTCTTGAGGCGCGTATCGTCCAGTTGAAAGTGATCCACCAGGTACTTGCGCACCACAAAGCTACGGGCTTCACTCAAGACTCGATCCTTATCAGAGTCTCCCGTTTTCCCGGTCTCAGCTACCACCACGGCCAATCCGAACTTCTGACTTTGGAGAAACTGTCCCGCCGCGTCGAGACTCTTCTCATTCTTGAGCTTGGCGGCATCCGGTTTGTCAAACAGGCTCTTCGGGTTGTAGGCAAAGCTCTTGACGGCCTGTGTTCCCGGAAGCTGCGGGACTTCGTGCTGGGTGATCTCCGTTGGATTGGTGTATCCCTGGCTCTTGAAGAACCCACGCAGCAGGAAGTTATGCTGCAACGCTTCGGCGTCTTCATGTATGGAAGCAACTCCCGCCGTCGCTTGTTGGTAGAGCGTGGTATCGTTGACCAGCTTTCCCATGGTTCCCTTCCCCGTGTTGATCTTGCCCGTAATCATGTTGATGTTGTCGGTTGCGCCCTGGATATTTTCGAGCGCAGCCTGGCTTGTGTCGAGAATCCCATCGGCCTTTTTGAATAGATCCGAGATATCGAAAGGAGGCGCGCTTTCAATCGTCTCGCCGCCCTTAAGCCCCTGCGCGTCCACCGAACCGAATGAGACCTCGATGTACTTGTCGCCCAGAAGGCCTTCGGATTTAATCGCCGCAATCGAATCCTGCTTCACGATAGCCTGCGTATCTTTGGAAAGACTCATCGTAACCACTACTTTGCCGTCGGGCGTTTTCGGGAGCCGGATGGACTGGATGGTGCCCTTGCGGACTCCTCCGACGCGAACATCGGCGCCCTCGCTCAGGCCTACGACGTTCTCGAAGTCGCTGCGCACCAGATAGTTCGATCCGAACTTCGATTCCTGGCGGCCGACCAGAAACACGCAGCTTGCCAGAATCGCCAGCGTGACCAGAATAAAGAGTCCTAAACGAAAGCTTCGTGACATATCTTCACCTCATGCCGCATCTTTCACAAGTTGGGCGATAAATGGGTTTTCGCTCCCGTTGAAGTCCTCGAATGTACCGTCAAAAAGAGTCTTCCCTCCATCGAGCACAATCAGACGGTCTGAAATGACGCGGGCTGTATGGAGGTCGTGCGTGACCACGATGGAGGTGATATGCCGTTGGTCTCGCAGCTCGACAATCAGCTTGGCGATTTCCGCCGCGGTAATCGGATCGAGTCCGGACGTGGGCTCATCGAACATGACGATCGTCGGCTCAAGCGCCAGGGCGCGCGCCAAACCTACACGCTTGCGCATTCCGCCCGAGATTTCCGATGGCATCTTGGCGAAATCGCGGTCCATGCCTACGCTCTCGAGCAACTGGTGGACCCGGTCGCAGCGTTCGGAACGGGACAGTTTAGTGTGCCGACGGAGCGGGAAGGCGACATTCTCTTCAATCGTCATGGAATCGTACAGCGCGGATTGCTGAAAAAGGAAGCCGACTTTTTTTCTTGCTTCGTTCAATTCCTGCGGCGAAGCGGTCGAGATGTCGTGGCCCTCCAGGCGAATTGAGCCTGCGTCCGGCTTCTCGATGCCAATCAGCAGCCGCAGCAAAACGCTCTTGCCCGTACCGCTCCGCCCCAGGACGCACGTGACCTTGCAACATTCCAGCTGGAAGCTGATTCCATCCAAAACGTTTTGCTCGCCAAACGACTTCCGCAGTCCGTCAACGGCAATCGGTGGCTCGGGGTTGGATTGTCGCTCCACTTAGAACACTTCGATAATGAACCGGACCAGCACTATGTCCGCCAGCATGATGAACAGGGACGCGAGCACAACCGAGCTGGTCGCGGAACGACCCACTCCTTCGGTGCCGCCGCGGGTCCGCATGCCCTGAAAGCAGGCGACGGATCCAATGATCAAGCCAAAAATAGCGGTCTTAAAAGTGGGGGGAAGAATATCACCGAATGTGCCTCCTTTAAAGCCGTTGGATAGAAACAGCTTCAGCGGAATAGGATCCACCAGGGTTGACGCGACCCAGCCCATCATCACGCCCACGAAATCGGTCACCACCGTGAGCAAAGGCATCGCTACAATGCAAGCCAGTATGCGCGTCGCCACCAGGTATTTATACGGATCGACCGCGGACGCTTCCATCGCGTCGATCTGTTCGGTGACGCGCATGGAGCCCAGTTCGGCGCCGATTCCGGCGCCCACCCGGCCGCAGACGATCAGGCTGGCGATAATAGGCCCGGTCTCCTTCAGCAGCGAGTATACGATCACCGCGGGCAACAGAGATTTCGCGCCGAACCGCGTCAAGCTATCGCGAGTTTGCAGAGACAGAACGACGCCTGTCGCCGCCCCTGCGAGCGCAGCGAGGGGGAGAGATTTAGCTCCGACTGCATCGAGCTGACGCAGGAACTCCTTTCCTTCAAAAGGGCGCGAGAAGAGCGCCTTGGCCGCCCGCCAGCAAAAAAAACCTAGCTCGCCGGTCCATTCGACCATTGTTTGCAATGGTTTGCCCATTGCGCGCACGTCCTGCATCAAAGGCCGCGTAGCGGCGATGGTCGACATATCTGAGGTTATAAGCAGGTCTACCACCAAACTCGAAACGGCCGGGTTACTCTTGGCGATTAGCCAAGTCATTGCTATCAAATGCACTTAAAGGGTGAAGCGCGGCTGCGTGGTTGGGAAGGTTATTTCCGATAATGACCGCCGGTGGTCATGCGTTCGGCTGGCGAAAGAAGGCGTCCGCCATTCTACTGTCCGGCGATTCGCGCCTGGCTGTTCCCAGGCATCGCGCACCTTACTTGACGCGCAGGCGCATAAGATGTACATACATCTAATATGACAGAGCAAGAATCTCGCGAACAGACTGCGGCGCTGTTTGACCTGCCCTGCGCGTGTCAGAACCTGCGGCGCGTCACGCGGATCGTCACGCGGATTTACGACCAGGAGCTTAGAAAAGCCGGGATCGAGATCACCCAATTCGGTCTGCTCACCGCATTGGCCACTGCCGGACAGGCCAATCAAGGACGGCTGAGCGCAGGCTTTGCCATGGATAGTACGACGCTCACGCGCACGCTGGCGGTATTGCGGAAACGGGGATGGGTGCAAGTCAAGCCTGGAAAGGACAGGCGGGAACGGCTGTTTAGTCTCACGCCGGCAGGCAAGAGACGATTGGCGGAAGCTCAACCATTTTGGGCGCTGGCCGAACGGAGACTGCGGAAAAGGCTGGGAGGCGCGGCCTGGAAGAGGATGAAAGAGATCGTATCTCGAGCGACGGCAGCGGCGATGAAGGCGTGAATTCCCGCATCCGCGATAGATGTATATGCATCTATCTAGCGTGGTCAAACGCCGCAGTTGATTGAGGGCAAATGACAGGTGGGAAGCTGGCAATGGCCGCCGTCGAAAGCGGGCTCGATGAGAATTTCCATTACGGTTACGCGCGCCGCCTGGGTCAACTCGGTGCACTGCGCGTGTTCGCGGCCCGGAATGCCGAAGGGTCGTATCTTTCGGCATGCATGGCGCGGGCCAGTGCGCCGGGAACACAAAGCCTGTCGCTCTGGACGCGCGCGACGGCTGGACGGCAAAGTTCAGAGGACGCGTCGTAGAGACTCGGGTTGCCGCGGGAAGCGTGAGATGAAAATCGCGCACTCCGGAATATTTTCCAGCTTGAAAAACCTGACACTCTTCAGTCAGAATGAAAGGCTCATGGCAACACCGTTTTCTCCCACGCGACAAGATGTAGAGCGGTACCGCCGCTTACGCGCCCTCAGCACGGAACTGAATTCCAGGATCGTCAAAACCATTCCGCGGCACACATACGAAGAAGTCGGAGACGCGATCGGCATCCGGCGCAATGGGGTCCTGGTATTCGAGAACGAGGACATGACCGGCGTACTGATGGACTGTTGCCTTCACGATTGGTTTGAAGACGGCAAGAATCTGGTCCAGCGATACGCAGAGACGCACTCCGAGGCGCCGGAAACCGATGAGAGCTACCTGTTGAGCGCGTACACCCAGGCGAAATATCGGGTAATCCTGACGCTATCCTCAGTGCTGGATGCCGGTGTCCACTGCCGGGATGTCCTGAACAACGAGGATTTGTTCTTGATGGATCTCGCTATGAGCCGGAGTCTTGGCAGCGGCGAGGCGAGGCGTGGTACCGCGCTCGCCACGCGGACCATCACTCTCGGCGAATACTGGATGACCACCGGAGCCTTCCTCCCGATACCCTCCAAGGAAGTTTTCCAAAAGGCCATCATCCGCGCCGACAGCGCAAAACACGAGTTGCTGCAAGGTCCGGGCGGCGTTGCGCTTTCGATAGTGCGTGCGTGCCTCGCATCCGGAGCGGCCGAGCATGTCGCCTACGAACCTGTAAAGACACAATCGAGAAGGCCTCGGATCGAGCCCCGCTTCCAGTTCAAGCGGCGCCGCCGGTAGAGCCCTCCCGCCGGCCCCCTCAGAAGAAGAAGTGCTTCGTCCAATCCACCATCATGTGCAACAGCGCTGACGAAACCACGCTCGACGATTTCTGAAACACCCGCCCATAGGCCAAGCCCGCGATGGTCGCCACAATCATGTACCGCCAGTTCGGCAGCGGCTGCGGCCCGTTATCCAGATGCGCGCAGCCGAAAATCAGGCTCGCCCAGTACAGCGTCCGCACCGTGGCCCCGAACCGCTGCATCATCAGATTCTGAATCAGCGCCCGGAACAGGATCTCCTCCGGCAACGCCGTTCCCGATAAGATCAGCCCCACGGCGGCCGCCATCTTTCCCGCCGGCTGAACCGGCAGATGCGGCGGCGGAATGAATCCGATCGCCACTCCCACGGCGATCAGGACTGGCGCCACCAGCGCAAACCCCGCCAGCGGGAGCCATAGGTCGCGCCATCCGCGCGGCAGGTTGAACTTCATGCCCCCGGTCGGCCGGAAGCCGAGGAACAGCGTCAAGCCCAACAGAATCGCGACGCCATAGATCACCGTGTGCAGGAATCCGTACGACGCGCGCGGCACAAACGTCACGCCAGCCGCGAACTCGATGGGCAGCCAGAGCAGCAGTATCGCCAGGAAATCCGCCCGGGGACCCAGCTTGTACCGGCAAAGCACCGGTGCGCACGTATAGATCAGAACGACAAGCGTCTGTGCGGCGCTCACCGCCGAAGCCACAGCCGAAGCCGCTACGAACACGGCCGTCAGCAGCAACGGCGCAGCCCAGAGTAGCTCGGGACGCCGGCGCAACGCACCTTGCAACCCGCGCTGTACCGGCGCCGCGAAGAACGCAAATATCGCGGCCAGCAGCAGCGCCAGCGTGGCTGTTTGCAACGCCGATTGTGACATGCGCGCTCAGTGCGTCATGGAGTAGATGATGTAGTCGATGCCGATGCGAATCCCCAGCGCCGCCGATTCCGCCGGATATGTGGGTGCATCCGCCCACTCCCACGAATCGCCTACGTCGGATTGAAACGTGGCCGCTACCACCACGCGGCCCTTCTCGTCATAGATGCCGCGCCACTTGGCCGGACACGGCTCGCACTTGAAGGTAACGCCGCGGTTCACCGATCCCTGGCTCGCCACCTGATAGCGATCCGTAAGATCGTAGACCGAATGGAAGATGCCGGCGTCGTTCGGCAGGTCCACAATCTGGCGGTCCGGAAACACGCGCTTCATGGTCGACTGGAACACCTCCCAATCGTACTCGTTCCAGAAATCGTCGGCCATCAGAAAGCCGCCGCGCAGTAGGAATTCGCGCATCGCCGCCACCTGCTTATCGGTGAGGGCCCAGTGCCCCACCTGCACCGAGTAGAGCCACGGCCAATCGTAGACATCGCCCTCGTCGAGATTGACCGGTTGCTCTACGGACCGGACGGCCAACCGCGTCAATCTGCGCACCGCCTGCGAGAAGTGCCGGTCGGCGCGCGGGAAGTCCTGAGTCCAAATCGAATTTCCGCTGGTCCAATCGAAACCGCCGTTGTAACTGCGGCCAAAACCGGCGCCCATGCCGCCATAGCCGCCGCCAAACCGGCGTCCGCCGCCGCCCCGATTGGAATTGGGGGGATACATCAGGCGCGCGAAGGTCCACTCGGCGGGAATCTTGTAATCCACCGGCAGAGGGATTTCGCCAAGCTGATATTCGACCCCAGGAAACTCGCGGAACGGACGTTGAAACGCAAACAACGTTCCGATGAGTGCCGCGCAAACGCCCAGGCGCCAGAGTTTCATCGCTCTAGGCTGAGCATACCATTGTTGTCCCCAGACGCAGGCGTTGATTGCGTTGGCCGCGATGTTCGGCCGATCAATTGTCGGTCAGTTTCTCGATATGATCGATGACGATTTTTTGTGTCGGAACCTTCGTCTTGTCCAAGCGGAGGCCGAGTTGCTTGCGCAGGGCTTCGAAGACGGTGGCGCCGACCGGAGCAGCTACCGGGAGATCGGCGGCAACCGGTGAACCGGGAGGGGGCGGCTCGGGTACAACCATCATCGGGCCGTCGTATCCCCATTTCGCGTTGAAATCGTAGTGGCCTTTCAAGCCGGTCTGATCGACGACGGTTTGGCCCAGTTCCTGAGACAGATAGAATGCAAGATACTGCATGCTGACGTTCTTGCCCTGGCGCGATCCGCCTAGGCCTTGTTCAATGGGCAGCATCAGACGATCTTCCGGGTCATGATCGGCGAGCTTGGGTCCGCCGCTATCGACGACCAGATTGTAACCGGCGATTTGCCTGGTTTCGTGGTGCATCTTGATGTGGAACCGTTCCTCCAGAAGATGTTGCAGCATCAAGTGCAGTTCGTCGGCGGTACAAGGGCGGCCAGCCTTCCCCTCCATGTCGAAGTACTCGGATGTAAGCCAGTCGGCGCCGGAAATCTGGTCCGCGCGAACCTGGAGCGCTACCGTGAGATAATTCATCAGCGGCATATTGACGCCGCGATAGCCGCTCTCGCCGGGCAAATGGACAATCAAGCCTGGAAGAGTCCTATCGGCCGTCGGTTTTATAATCGCGACGTCGAACTGCAGGGCTGTATTCGGATTCGCATCCTGCCCATAAAGCGGACAGATCATTGCGGCTGCGGCCAACAAAATCGATCGGTGAAGGGTTAGCATGCATCGGCCTCCCTGTTCCTCAGTATGACGTCCCGCGCGTCACATTGTCTCCTCGGCGGCGATCACATAGCCGCCAATAGCGCCAGTGTCCGGCGTGGGCGTCGAAGCGAGTTTGCAAGTAGAAGCGAAACCAACCGTCGAAAAGGATCCGTCCAGCGCCTCCCTCTTATCTTAGCTCTGCACGCACGGTCGGGCACTCGGAAGCTGGCCCGAAACGGTGTTCTGGTGTGAATGCGCGCTGCCAGTTGCATTCCTCATCGAATACATTGCGGTGAAGGATACGCCCGAGGCGATCGATTCGATGGAGCCAACGAGGCGACGTGCATCTGCCTGCTGCCACGGGTCTTCTCCGAATGCAGCCGCCTCTGTCTGCCAACGCCAAGAGACAGCCAACAGTCAGCCAAGATAGGGTACTACTACCTTCGCAAGGTCCTAGTACTTTCACATCGCCTTTTCCCTGATTTCTGCTCCGCCATCTGGTATGGTTGTTTGACCTCCCGAGGGCATCCTTTTTGAGCCTCTTAAGATTGAGAGGGTCGAAACAGGTATGCCTATTTCCCGAACATCTTTGTAGTAATACTAAACATCGTCGGTCGTCGCCGAGACGGGCCAACCTGACCCGGACCCTTGAGTCCCATTGTCTTCGATTGCAAGAAAATACAAACTACTTCAACTTCAAAAGGAATATTCATGTTAAATCGCGTTTTGCTCGCCACTGTCGGCCTGGTCCTTCTTTCTCCGTTTGCGCGAGCCTCTGCCGTCTACACGAACGCCACGTCCTGGAACGCCGCGACGACGGCTGTGACCGACATCGTTTTCACGTCGGTGGGTTTTAGCCAATATGTCGACCCCTACTCCAGCGGCGACGTCACGCTCGTAGGTTCCAATGGGTACCTTTTCGGATGGGGACCAGCCAGCGGCGAAGATTTCGGGATAGGAAACTATCTCATCGGCGCGGCTTCACAAGGTTCAAACGTCTCAGAGACCTTCTCTGGCGAGAACCAGGCCGTCAGCACTAACGTGGCGCTCTACGGAGACTCCGGCACACTCGACTATGCATTCACTACCAACAGCGGAGACAACGGTTCTGGCAGCGTCAATGTAGTCAATGGCCAGTTGGATTTTATCGGAATCGTTGCGGATTCCGGAGACTGGGTCACCAGTTTGACCGTAGAATTGCCTGTCACGAGTAGCAATATAATCGTGGGTAACGTCGAATATGGCGACGCAAGTTCCGCGCCTGAGCCCGGCTCGTTGGCTCTGCTCGGGTCCGGCATGGTTGGACTGGCCGTATGCCTCCGCCGGCGGGTTCAGCGCGGCGTCGCGTTGTCCGCAACTTAATCGGGAAGAGAGCCGGCAACAGCGAGCCTGCAATGACGAACCGGCTCGGGAGCGGGGCGCTCGTCATTACGGAGCCGCTTCGACGAAGGCGATCGAGGTAGTGCGCGCCGGTCAGTCCAACGCCCGCTATACTCGTTGAACGGCGACCACTCGCCGACGACTCTTTTTCGCAACACAACTGTCCCAGTGCAAGGGCAAACGCCAAGTGCCTGCCGCGGTCGCTTCCGAGGCGCCTGTTTACCTGCCAAGCTCTGAGTGAGGGCGCACGCCCGGCTCAAGCGGCCGGCTCACCGCGCTGCGGGTCTGCCCTTCGTCGCATAAGACAGCGCAGGCGCTGGGCCGCACATAGGCCCCGCGCCACTTTGCTACGGTTTCCCCAGCGAGCACAGAGGGTCTCCCAACACCACGCCCATCCAGCTCAAGTAAGGCAACCCCATGTAGAAGCTCTCCGCCAGGTTGCGGCCGTCAAAGTAAGCCGGCAGCACATACTCCGGTCGCGCGCACGACGTCAGATACGGCTCGTACACGTTGCCCGACGCGCCCGATGCGCCCTCATGGATGAAGTCCGCCGAGAGGCTCTGCTCGGACCCGCCAAAACTCTTCCCGCTACTGATATTCCAGTCGTCCGGAGGCCGCTTGAACGTGCGCGCATTGGTGGAGACGAAGTCGGTCGCGATGGCCCCCGGCAGCCACTCGAAGTGCAGCCAGCGTTGTTTGCGACTGACGTCGTTCGATCCCCACGAGGCGTAAGCGATGACGTCTTTCTCCCCGTACAGCACCTTCGGCGTCAGATCCAGCACCACCCGCGTAGGCGGCAACAGCAGCGCGGCCGTGCGCAACCATGCGTTACCGTCGCCACCCAACGTATTCGGCGCATCGATCACGAACTTGCCGCGGTTCTTGGCCGCCAGCCCGCGGTCGATCATCGCTTTGACATCCGTAAAGTCGTAAGCCGCCAGCCGCGTCACCAGGTAAATCGGAAACTGCGGATGCCGGAACGGCTCGTCGCGAATGCTGAAGAAGGGGTTATGGATCATCCCGGCGCGCTCGAACTTCTTGCCATGGAGTTTGGAATACAGCAGCGCCAGCTCCGAGTCCACCGAACCGCGTTCCGCCATCAACCCTCCCGCCGCGCCATCGATTTTCAGCGGCGTGCCGAGCGTGGTTACGATGTACAGAACCTTCTCTACCAGCTTCGCCTTCTTGAGACAATCGCCCACAGGCCCTTCGATTTCGCGCTCGTACGTGTTCCACTCCACCTCTTCGTTCGAGGTTGTAGAGAGCCAACACACGTTGGAAACTGGAATGGAGCGACGCGGCCGGTAGTAGTCTACAATCTGGCGCGAAACCGGATCTTTGGAGTTACCTACGATTAGAACCTGTTCGCCGGGGGTGGGCGCCGGCTGGGCGCACAGCGGCGGAATAGCTGCGAACAGCAGCAGCGAAAACCGGATCACTCTTGATAGTACCAGCCTGAATGGTACCAGCCGGATTCCACGGGGTTAGAGGTGCGGCGAGTCCGCCCGTTCCGGACGGCTGCGTTTCTGCGACGATTCCACTAGATCGGCCGCACCACCCCGGGCCTTTGCTACAATACTTACCGCACCCCCTGGGCCGAGGGAAATTCATTATTTCTATCCTGCCGATTCATAAATCAACTGGCGACGCGTGCTATGGATTTTGACCAACTCCACACCTTCCTGGAAATCGTCCGGCTGAAGAGCTTCTCCAAGGCTGCCCAGACGTGTTTCCGCACGCAGCCGGCCATCAGCGCCCAGGTCCGCCAGCTTGAGCAGGAGCTCCGCGCCGATCTCTTCGAGCGCTTCGGCAGCCGCATTTCCCTCACCACCGCCGGCAAAATATTTACCGAGTACGCCGCGCAGATGCTCGACCTCCGCCGCCAGGCCCAGAATGCTATTGCCGAGCTCGAAAATAACCCGCGTGGAGAGCTGGTAATCGCGGCTAACGAGGCCACCTGCATCTACCTGCTGCCGCGCGTCTTCTCCGAATACCGCCGCCTCTTCCCCGCCGTGCAGCTCGACGTCGACCGGTCTTACGGATCGCGCGTGGTGGAAGCCGTGCTCGATAATTCCGCCGATTTTGGGCTGACACAGCTCCCGGTGGACGAGAAGCGCCTGCAGGTGGCCGACGTCCACCACGACGAGGTTCGTCTCATCGTTCCGGCCGGTCATCCTCTGGCCGCCTGCAAAACCGTTTCGCCGCAGCGCCTCGTCGAATATTTCCTGCTGCTTCCTAAACAGGGCAAGACGCGCACCCGTCTCGATCAGTGGCTTGAGCCGTTGGAGGATGAAGTCCGCATCTCCATGGAGCTCGATTCCACCGAGATGATGAAGCGCTTCGTGATGGCCGGCCTGGGGTTGAGTTTCCTTGCCCTTTCGAACTGCCAGGAAGAAATCGCCGCCGGCAAGCTCTGCGCCATTCCCCTGGCGCCGGAACCGATGGTGCGGCGGCTCGGCCTGATCTACCGCAAGGACAAGGCGCTCTCGAAAGCCGCGCTAGGTTTTATCCAGGTTGTGCTCGATAATGTTGGAGAGGACTCCGCCGGAGTCCGAAAGCCTAAGGTACTCGCCCAATGACCTGCGCCCGCTGCCGGAAGAAGATCGCAGATGAAGCTGCCCGTTGCCCGTACTGCGGCGAAGCCAACCGTGTAGGCTCGGGCGTGATCCAGACCTCCATCGTGCTGATCTCGGCCGGTGGAAGCGATCGGATTTACCGCACCGTGGAAGAGGTTCCGGTGCGGCTGCGCAACAAGCTGCTGCGGTCCACGAACGGCGCCAACTCCGCCACTATCCTGATTGCGGATCGCCGCGGCCGCAAGGAAGTGGCCAAGGCCATGCGCACCTTGCCCGGCCCCACGCGGCGCCGCTTGATCCGTTCCGCTCTGGATTCGGGTGCGACCTCCGCCGCGCGTTGGCTCACGCCACGCCGCAAGCGCGCGGTGTTGGCGGTGATGACGCTGCTGGTGCTGCTGATCGTCGGGCTGGTTTTCAGCGTGCGTCCGCTGTCGGGGGTACACTAGAGCTGCATGGTTGCCACGACAGCGATTCCCGTCGAAGAGTATCTGCATACCAGCTACGAGCCGGATATGGAGTACGTCAACGGCCAGCTTGTAGAGCGAAACGTGGGCGAGTACTTCCATAGTATGTTGCAACTTTTGATCGGCGCCGAGCTGCTCAAGCGAGATGGCCGTGGCTTTCGCGCATTCACCGAACAGCGGGTCCGCATCAGCGCGGAACCCCGTTACCGCATACCCGACATCTGCGTGAAAGCTTTGCCACACAGAGCTGACCCAATCCTGGAGAAGCCCGACTTGGTCATCGAAATTCTCTCCCCGGACGACCGTCCTGCCGAGGTCCTCAAGAAGATCGCCGATTACCTGCAAGCCGGCATTCCTCATATCGGGATCGTCGATCCCTATCAGCGAACTGTTATGGAGGCGGACGCTGCTGGCTTTCGTGAGGCTGTCAACTTTACGCTGGAAACCGAGTTGGTAGGCTCCGTTAATTTCGGCGAGTTGTTCGCCAAGCTAGACACAGATCCGGACGCCTGAACTCCCTGTTGTAACTTTCCCGATCGCCGCCGATATGTTCCTCATGGAACAACGGCGTGAACAGCGCGTCCCAACCGACCAGCCTGTGAGCCTAACGGTTCTCGGAGATCCGGAAACGCGCCTGACCGCGGTAGTCAAGAATGCCTCCGGCCGCGGCCTGGGACTCATCTCTCCCGAATCCGTGCCATCCGGCGCCGCAGTAAAAATCGAGGTCGGCGATTCGATTTTTCTGGGCGAAGCGATGTACTGCAAAGCCATGGAAGACAGTTATTATTTGGGCATCGAACTCTCCGAAGTCCTTTCCGGACTGGCTGCCCTGAGCCGCATGGCGCAAGAGTTCAACGATCAACTTGACCCGACGGCCCCTCTGCGTTCCTAGCCCGGCGGCGGCCGGCGCGCCATGCGATATCCTGGGTTGTTCCTATGATCAGGCGAGCGGTTGTTTTTGGAGCCTCCGGCCAACTCGGCGTGGAGTTGGTGCGTGAGTTGAAATCGCGCCAATACGAAGTGGGCGCCTGGGACCGCGCCCATGCCGACATCACCGATCCCGCCGCGGTTGAGAAGGCCCTCGCCGGCTTCGACGCCGAGGTGGTTCTGAATGCCGCCGCCTATAACCAGGTCGATGTCGCCGAAGAGGAGCCGCAAGCCGCCTTCCTGGTCAATGCGCTGGCCGTCCGCAACCTCGCCTTAGCCTGCCGGCAGATCGACGCCAGGCTGGTTCATTTCTCCACCGATTATGTCTTCGATGGGACGGCCACGCGCCCGTACGTCGAAGAAGATCCCACGCACCCCCTGGGAGCGTACGCCGTATCCAAACTCGCCGGCGAGATCTATGCGCAGGCTTACCTCGATAAGGCCTTGATTGTGCGGACCTCCGGCGTGTTCGGACCCGGAGGTCTCGCCACCGCCCGCGGCAATTTCGTGGAAATCATGCTGCGCCTGGCCGGCTCGAAGCAGCCCATCCGCATAGTGGAGGACCACTTCGCATCGCCCACGTTCGCGCCGTTCCTGGCCGCCCGAACGGCAGACCTGCTCGAACGCGGACATTCCGGTATTTTTCACGCCGGCGGCGGAACGCCCATTTCGTGGTTCGATTTCGCGCAGATCATATTCGAAGTAGCCGGTCTTCACCCGGCATTGCATCGTACCAGCGAGCGCGAATACCGCACCCCGGCGCGCCGTCCAAAATACTCGGCGCTCTCAAACGCCAGGATGGAGCGCGCCGGCATCGAACCCATGCCCCCGCTGCGCCAGGCGGTGGAGGATTACTTCAGAGAACGGAATCGCGCAAAGCCGAAATAGGTTTCATGGGGCAGGTTGTCAGCCTTGGTTGTCGGAATATAGTTACCAGTGGGCGCCGCGTCGGCCAGCGCAGCCTCATCACCGCCCGGTCTCCGAGCGGAATCACCTCTTCGAAGAATTCACCGCGTTCAGCACCCGGTCGATCTCCGTAAACAGTGCGTGTCCCTCGAAGATATCGCGCGTGGTGATGCCGTATGCGTAATCGCTGCGAATGTAACCATTCTGGTCGATCACATACACGTGCGGCAGATCCATGCTCGGTTTCTGAACGTACGAGTACGCCATCTGACCCAGGTCGAAGAGAATCGGGTAAGTTACTTTGTGCCCGGTCGCATACTGCTTCACCGACGCCGGATTATCGTCATTGGTGTTGACGACGGAAATCACTGTCAGGCGGTCGGCGTATTTCTGCTGCGCCTGTCCCAGTATGTCCGCAAAGTTGGCGCAATGCGGGCACGTGGTTTTCATGAACTCGAGCACCACTACCTTACCGCGATAGTCGTAAAGATCGCGAATCTGTCCGGTGATGCCGTCGGGCAGCGCGAAGCCTGGGGCGCGGCGCAGTTGCTGGGCCGTCAGCGCCATGCCGGCACAAAACAAAAGTATGAGAATGCGTTTCATTGTCGGTTTTCCTGTTTTCCCAATTCTCGCAAAGATCGCTCGTATGGCGCGCGGGCCACGCCGTGCTCGGTGATAATCGCCGTCACGTAGCGCGCCGGCGTCACGTCGAACGCCGGGTTCTCCACCCGCGTCCCCAGCGGCGCCACCTGCTTTCCGAACACCTGCGTCACCTCGGCCGCGGCGCGCTGCTCAATCGGAATCTGGTCGCCCGAGGCCAGCGTCAAATCGAGCGTCGAAACCGGCGCCGCCACATAGAACGGCACCCCGTTTTCCTTGGCCAGCACCGCCACCGAGTAAGTGCCCACCTTGTTCGCCACATCGCCATTGGCCGCGACACGGTCGGCGCCCACCACCACGCAGCCGATCCGTCCCGATTTCAAAAAGTGCCCCGCCATGTTATCGGTAATCAGCGTCGTCCGGATGCCGTCCTGCTGCAATTCCCACACCGTGAGCCGCGCGCCTTGCAGAAACGGCCGCGTCTCATCGGCGAACACGTCGATGTCTTTGCCCGCCTCCACCGCCGCGCGAATCACGCCCAGCGCGGTACCGTATCCCGCCGTCGCCAGCGCGCCCGCGTTGCAGTGCGTCAGCACCGTCTTGCCTGCCGGTACAAGCTCCACGCCGTTGCGGCCGATGGCGCGGCAAATGGCGATGTCCTCCTCGCGGACTACCTGCGCTTCCTCCACCATGCGCCGGCAAATGGCATCGCGCGGCTGGCCAGCAAGCGACGCGTGCAGCCGCTTCATCCGGTCGATCGCCCAGAATAGATTGACCGCCGTGGGCCGCGTTTTCGCCAGCGTCTCGCACACCGTCTCGAATTCCGCGCCCTGCAGAACGCCCAACGCCACGCCCATCGCCGCGGCCACGCCTATGGCCGGCGCGCCGCGGATGATCATATCGCGAATCGCCGCCGCCATCTCTTCGTAAGTGCGGCACGTGACATACTGCTCTTCGAGCGGCAGGCGCGTCTGGTCGATCATCACCGCCGCGCCGTCGATCCACTGAATGGTCTCTACCATGAGTGCGGCAGGTCCTTTCCATCCGCGAACATCACGAGGAAGAAAAAGGCATTGTAAGACGCATGCATCAGCACCGCGGCCTTGGTGGACCCGGAGAATTGCCGCATCGCCCCGAACGCCGCGCCCGCCGCGGAAATGATTAGCGCGTGCCGCCACGAATCGCCGTATTCGGGATAATGCAGCAGTCCGAATGGGATCGCCGCCAGCAGAATTGCCGGCGCCGCGCCCAGGCTGCGCGCCAGCAGCGGCTGCAGGAATCCACGGAATGCCAACTCCTCGCAGAGCGGCGCCACGGTAACGCCGAACAACGTCATCAACAGTATCGCCGTGCGGGTGTCCATCATTTCCGTCATGGGGTTAGCCTTATCGGGGAGGCGAATCAGGGCGCTGGCTATCACCACGATTACCCCGGTAAGGACGCCAAAACAGACAACGACCCCGAGTGGCAGCCGCATCTTGGTCCACCCGAGGGATTCCCAAAACGGCCGGCCATAGCCCTGCCGGAAGATCAACCCCAGCGCGCCGAAAAGAAACAGATAGCCCATCAATTGTTCCGGTATCGCTTCTTCCACTTGCACTGCCGGGTGAATGTGCAGGATGCGCAGCGGCAACTTCACCAGCGTATAGCCGAGTATCAGGCACACCGGCGCCAGGCCGATAAAAAGCAGCAGGTCGTTGTAGCCCCAGAAGGGGGTTTTATCCGGCGGTTCGGCTTCCGGTTGTTCCATCCGCGGCGGCCCCATGGCCGGCGGCTCCGTCTCCGGCTGCTCCATCCCCGATCGCCCCATCTCCGATCGCCCCATCGGCGGATGCCCCGCCTCCAGATGCTCCATCTCCGGATGCTGCACCTCAGGCAGCCCCGTCTCCGGTTGGCTCAACGAAGGCTGCTGCTGGTCGCTCATACTTCTTTCTCGATGAGCGCGGCCGCCAGCAGCGGAATCATCAGCTCGTGATGCCCCGTGATGGCATACCCCGCTCCGCCCGCGCCCGCGTGCGGACGCTGCACTACGTTGACCAGCGGCCGGTAGTGCTGAAGAAAATCGAAGTTGACGGTGGTGAAATCCGCCAGCGGATGCCCCAAATTCCGCACCGACGATACGGCTTTCAGAAACACCTCCGGCAACACCACCGCCGATCCCACATTGAGGTAGACCCCGCCATCGTTGAGATCCGCCACATGCGCCGCCAGCAGCTGGAAATCGCGGTGCGATGCCATACCGAGCGCCGCCGCGTCGAACGCCGGGTGGGTGTGCGGCGTATCCGTTCCAATGGCCACGTGCACCGTTACCGGCGTCCCAATCGCGTAAGCTTGCATCAGCAAACTGGACGCCGCATGTTTCGCCGGCGCGATCAATTCGAGCCAGCGGCCCAGCGATTCGCCCATCCCCAAGCCTTCCGCCGCGCCGCCCGAGATCGCGCGGTTCATCTCTCGCCCCGTCTCTTCCGCCGCGCCGAACCGCCCGTCGGGGAGCGCCGTGTCCACGTCTTCGCTGGTGTGTCCCGCCAGCGCGATTTCAAAATCGTGAATCGCCGCCGATCCGTTCATGGCGAAGACCGTCGCATATCCGCGCCGCATTAAATCGATCAGCACCGGCGCCAAACCGCACTTGATCACGTGGCCGCCCATGCCCCAGACGATGGCCCGCCCTTTCGCGCGCGCCGCCGCAACCGCGTCCAGTACCGCGCGCAACGAATCGCCCGCCAGAATGCGCGGCAGCGAATCGAGCCAGCCCGAAATGCCCGCGCCCTTTTGATAAGGATACGCGAAGTCGGCAGTCTTCACCTTACCGCCGCGCTCTTGCAGCCCGACGGTCTTGAGCGCCGAGAAATCGAGCGGCTGTTTTTCGTATTTACTCATGTAGGGCGGACCCCCTGGTCCGCAGCCGGCCCCCTGGCCAGCTTACCGCCAGCCCGCTTAAGACAGCTCTCTCCAGTCCAGAACGGGTCCAGGGGACCCGTGCGGACCAGGC
>JBEKNN010000153.1:0-22173 GCA_049522755.1 Bryobacteraceae bacterium
GAACCACCTGAACCAGCGCCTCCGGATGAATCCACTTCTCAAATGCCTTCCGCACGTCGTCCGCGGAGAGATCGTAATAGCGCTGCGCGGCGCGGACCGGCTCATCGAGCGGCAACCCGAGCAGCGCGCGCGCCACGAATCCTCCTGCCACGGCGTCTTCGCTCGATTCGCTCAACGTGATCTGGCGCAATAGCAGCGCCTTGGCCTGCTGCAATTCGGCCGCACTCACGTTGGTGGTGCGCATCGCTGCAAGCTCCTGCTCCACCAGTAATCGCGCCTTGGAGACGTTCTCCGGATCGCAGCCGTACGTCACCGAGTATTCCGCGCGCGTTTCGTCCGCGTGCAGAGCATTATCGACGTTGTAAACGTACCCGGCTTTTTGCCGCAGGTCGCGATACAGACGGGTGGCGTAGAAACCGCCGCCCAGCACGTGGTTGCCGAGCTGCAGCGCGTAGTACTCGGCGTGAAAGCGGTTGATGCCGACCTCCTGCGCCAGTTCCACCGAGTCCTGCACCTGGGCCGAATCGGGCACGTTGAGGACAGCCGGAGGGTTCAACGGGACAGGCGGCAGCGTCACGACGGGCTTGGCCCCGGCGCTCTTCCAGGGGCCGAACCATTTTTCAATCACCGGCCGGGCTTCCTCGATGGTGATGTCGCCAATCACCGCGATAGTCGTCATGTCGGGGCGAAATACCTTCGCGTAGTAATCCTTAATATCGGCCAGCGACAACGCGGAAATGGTCTTGGGCGTCGCCTCGCGCAACTCGGGATCGCCCTTCGGCAGCAGCGCGGTATCGAGCGCGCGTTGCGTGCGGTAGCCGGGACTCGCGAGTTCGCCCGCGGTCAGTTGCGCCGATTGATCGCGCACAATCTGAAACGCCTCGGCGGGAAGCGCCGGGTGCAGCTCGTTATCCGCCAGTAGTTCCACGCCCTTGGCAAAATACTGCTTCAGCACCTTCAGGCTGAAGCCCGCACCACCGGATTCGGAGGCGGCGATATCGTCCAGAGCTTCCTGGAACGCGATGCGGTCGCGGGTGGTCGAGCCGTAAGAGAACAGCTCCTCCAACACGTCGCCGGCGCCATCCTTGCCAGGCGGCGTTTGTAAGTCCGGCTGGTGCTTGATGGAGCCGGTAATCGTGACCGTGGGGCTGGCCTTTTCGGTGCGGACGATCAGCCGCACGCCATTCGGCAGCATTACATCCGCCGGACGCGCACTGGCTTGCGGCACCTTCAGCGACTTGACGGAAGCCTCCGCCCAATCGGGCAGCGCGACCGGCTTAGTGGGCGCGGCCGTGGTCACCTCGGCGCCGCCGAAGCCCTTGCCCGCGACGGCTTCGCCGGAGGCTGACGGTTTTAGCGTCGCAACGATGGCGGTCTGCACCGTGAGGTATGTCTTCGCCACCCGGTTGACGTCTTCCACCGTGACTTTCTTCATCGCCTCGACGATGTCGGCCGGGGAATTCCGGCCTTCGCCGGCGAGCGCTTGCGACCAGGTCGACGCCAGATCGGGGATGGAGTTCTGCTGAAATTCCGCCCCGGCGATTTCGCCCTTCCTGGCAGCCTCCACTAGCGCGGGGGGCACGCCTTTGGCTGCGTACCCGGACATGATGGTCTTCATCTCATCGGTAATTGGCGCCGCGTCGGAACCGGCGGGCACGGCCGCCACCGCGAAGGCGACACTGGCTTTGGGATAGGTTTCGGCCAAGCCGAATTCCGCGCCCAACGCTTTACCCTGCGGCACCAGGCCGTAAAGATCGGCCCGCTGGCTGCCCGCGACATCGCTCAAGATGCGGACAGCCGCGAAATCCGGACTGTCGGTTCCGGGCATGCGGAAGGCGAGAAAAACCAGCTCATACGGCATGTTGCTATCGAGCGTGAAACTATCGGCCTTGACCGGCTGCAGCGTAATCTCGGGATGTTGCGGAACCGCCTTTCGCTTGATGGGCCCGTAGAGTTGCTTGACCTTGGCGAGCGCAGCCGCGGCATCGACATCGCCCGTGATAACCAGGACGGCGTTGTTGGGCGCGTACCAATCGCGGTAGAACTTCTTGAGCATTTCGCCGGTAGTGGCGTCGAAGGAGTCCTTCGTGCCTAGCGCGTCGTGAGCGTAGGGCGTGCCGGCGAACAGATCCTGATTGAGGCGCGTAATGAATTTGTAGGTCGGATTCGAGAGGTCGCGCGAGACCTCCTGCTCGATGGCGCCGCGTTCCTGGCTCCACTGCTCCTGGGAATCCTCCACATCCTGCATGCAGGCCGAATCCACGCGCAGGGCGACTTCGAGATCCTGCGCCGGCACGGTGATGAAATACTGCGTGATATTTTGCTGCGTATCGGCATTGGAACTGCCGCCCAGTTGCGCATAGATCGCAGCGATCTGGTCCGAGGAAAGGCCCGTGCATCCGCGAAAGGCCATATGTTCCTGCGCGTGGGCCATGCCGGGGAAGCCCGCCGGCGTATCGTTGCCGCCGGCGAGATAATTCTCCTCGACAGTGACCACGGGGGCCAGCGGATCGCGCACGATGATGACGCGCAAACCGTTATCGAGCGTGGCGCGCACGGCGGAATCGCGCGTGGACTGCTGCGGGGCGGCCGAACTGGCCAGTAGGATGACGGCGGCAAGAAGCGAAAGTGTCCGGCGGGGCAAGAAGAACCTCCTGATTTAATTATGGACTATGCAGTTGCGGCCTCAGCTTCGTGAAGCTGCTCAGAGCGGCTATAAGGGCGCCGGGCGGCCTGCGATCGCGCCTACTTCTCGAAAATCCGATCGACCGGCAGCGAGGCGTCGCCAAAGAGCTGCAACGGGATAACTTGCGCGGAGCGGTAGGTCATGGTCACGCCGTTGGGTGTCGAAACCGCAACCTGCCGCTTCTTTTCATCGAGAACCCAAAACTCAAGACAGCCGTTCGCGAGGCAAAGCGCTGCCCGCTCCCGCATCATCGCCTTCGTGTTCGAGGGCGACAATATCTCGATTACCAACTCGGGAGCCCCTCGCAGATTGTCGTTGTCGGCGATACGTTCCCATCGCTCGCGAGTTACGTAAGCGACATCGGCGACGCGATTTTCGTATTGCGGAAGAGCGCGAAAAGCGATCTCAATTCCGCCATATCCATTTCCGGCAAGAGGCTTGAGCAGGTCGACGAGACGGTCTTGGATCAAGCGATGTATATGTTGAGGCGGCGGCACTTCAACCAACTCTCCGTGGCGCAGTTCGCGACGCCGGCAAACTTCATCCGGCAATTGCTCAAACTCCGCGAATGTCATCAACTTCGTCGGGGTCGCGCCCATAGGTTACTCTTCGAAGATCCTGTCAACCGCCAGTGAGGCGTCGCCGAATAGCCGTAATGGGATAGTTTGTCCGGAATGGTAGGTGATGGTCACGCGATCCGGCGTGGAAACCGCAACCTGCCGCTTCTTCTCATCGAGAACCCAAAACTCCAGACATCCGTTCGCCAGGCAAAGCGCCGCTCGCTCCTGCATCTCTGCCTTGGTGTTGGATGGCGATAATACCTCAATCACGATATCGGGAGCGCCTAGGAAATAGTCCGAGCCTTTGGCGGCAGCGTAGCGCTCGGGGGATATATACACCACGTCCGCTGTTCGATATTCATCTTCGGGAAGTGCGCGGAAACCGAACTCGACGGAAACGTATCCGGCGCCGCCGCAAGCGGAACCGAGAAGCATACTCACACGATCTTGAATCACACGATGCTTGAACTTCGGCGGCGGCACTTCAACCAACTCTCCGTGGCGCAGTTCATGACGCCGGCAAACCTCGTCCGGCAATTGCTCGAACTCCGCGAACGTCATCAACCTCGTGGTGGTCGCGCCCATGGCCCCTCGCCCGAATTATACCGTCCCCCAGCCGTACCTACCCCAGCCGCGAATCGGTTACTCTTCGAAGATCCTGTCAACCGCCAGTGAGGCGTTGCCGAATAGCCGTAATGGGATAGCCTGCCCGGAATGGTAGGTGATGGTCACGCCATCCGACGTCGAAACCGCAATCTGCCGCTTCTTCTCATCGAGAACCCAAAACTCCAGACAGCCGTTCGCCAGGCAAAGAGCTGCCTTGTCCCGCATCTCCGCCTTCGTATTGGATGGCGATAACACCTCAATCACCATATCGGGAGCGCCTAGGAAATAGTCCAAGCTTTTGGCCGCCGCCAGGCGCTCGGGAGATATGCAGCCTACGTCAGCTCGCCGGTATTCATGCTCAGGAAGCCCGCGGAAGCCGAACTCCATGGTGACGAACGCGGCGGCTCCGTAGGCGGAACTGAGCAATTGAACGAGGCGGTGTTGCCTCAGCGAATGCTTCAACTTTGGTTCCGGCACTTCAACCAACTCTCCGTGGCGCAGTTCATGACGCCGGCAAACCTCGTCCGGCAATTGCCCGAACTCCGCGAACGTCATCAACTTCGTGGTGGTCGCGCCCATGGCCCCTCGCCCGAATTATACCGTCCCCGGCCGGTATACCGCGTATGCCGTATCCGTCTCCCAAAGCCGTACCGACCCCAGCCGCACATCGGCCTTCGTCTTCAGCCCCGAATGCACCTCGTCGTAGATATACTTTGCGATATTCTCGGCTGAGGGATTCAATTTGTCGAACGGCGGATAGTCGTTCAGCCATTGATGATCCAGCCGGTCGAGCACCGAATGCACCACGCGCTTCAACTCCACGAAATCCACCAACAGGCCGATTTCGTCCAGTTCGCCGCCTTCCACCGTCACCCGGCAGCGGTAGTTGTGGCCATGCACGTTTTCGCACTTGCCGCGATAGTTGCGCAGCGCGTGACCCGCGGAAAATGTCTCTTCAATCGTCACTTCAAACATCGAAAAATTTCTCCACATCCGTCAGGCGGGTAGTAAATCCGTAGTC
This sequence comes from Bryobacteraceae bacterium, assembly GCA_049522755.1. Taxonomy (GTDB): domain Bacteria; phylum Acidobacteriota; class Terriglobia; order Bryobacterales; family Bryobacteraceae; genus PALSA-243. Next base: position 4,874 of record JBEKNN010000153.1, read on the forward strand.
CGGCAGGCTGTCGAAAAATACCTGGCCGTAGCGCTGCTTGGTAATGCGATTGTCCAGCAGCACCAGCACGCCGCGGTCGGATTTGCTGCGGATCAACCGCCCAAATCCCTGCTTCAACGCTATCGCCGCCTGTGGAATCTGATAATCGTAGAACGGATTTCCCCCGGCTTTGCGTATGCTCTCAATCCGCGCATTCACCACCGGATCGTTCGGCGCCGCGAAAGGAAGTTTATCTATAATAACGCAGCTCAGCTGCTCGCCCGGCACGTCCACGCCCTGCCAGAACGAGGCGGTCGCGAACAGCACGCAATTCGGCGTCGACCGGAACCTGTCCAGCAGCGCGCTCCGCGGCGCCGTCCCTTGCAGCAGCGTCGGATATTCGATCTCGAACGACACTGCGTCGTACACCAGCCGCATCTGCTGGTAGCTGGTGAAGAGCACGAATGCGCGGCCGCGGCTGTGTCCCAGAATCTTGGTCACCGCCTCGGACGCCGCCTTGGTGAACGCCGGGTTGCGCGGTTCGGGCATTTCCTGCGGCACGTAAAGCAGCGCCTGCTTGCGGTAGTCGAAGTGTCCCGGCACAACCAGCGTGCGCGCGTTTTCCACGCCCAGCCGCTTCTCCACGAACTCGAACCCGCCCGCCACCGCCAGCGTCGCCGACGTGAGCACGATGGTATCCACTTTATGGAATAGCTTCTCCGCGAGAAATTGCGATACGTCGATGGGCGTGGCTTGCAGGAAGCAGCCCCGGCCGCGCTTTTCCATCCAGTAGACGTAGCGCTCGTCGTTCTCTTCCATCACGAAGCGCAGGCCCATGGAAAGCTCCATGGCGCGGCGGAACAGCGGCTGAATCTCTTCGGGGGGATTTTGTATCAGCTTGAGGTGCGAGCCCACCAGATCGAGCGCGGCCAGCAGGTCGGAGTAAATCTCTTCGTTGTCCTCGCGGAACGCATCGCGGCCGGTGAACGCCACGCGCCGGTCTCCTTCGCCGAACAGATTGAAAAACTGCGCGGTCAGCTCTTCCAGCCGTTCCAGGATGCGGTCGAGCTCGGGCGTGCCGAACTTCTTCATGCGCCCCACGGCGGAAAGGTCGCGGCGGAGATCCTGCAGTTTGTAATTACTCACCGACATGCCGAAATAATCGCCGGCCACGCTTTCAATTTCATGCGCTTCGTCGAACACCACGGCGTGATATTCGGGTAGAATTCCGCCTTCGTAATTGTCGTCCTTAAGCGAAAGGTCGGCGAAGAACAGGTGGTGGTTGACGATGATGATGTCGCTCTCCATCGCCCGCTGATGCATCAGCGTGATGAAGCAGCGCTCGTAATTGGGACACTTCTGGCCGGTGCATAAGTCGCTGCGCGCGTCCAGCTTGGCCCACGCCGAACTGGCTTCCGGCAACGACTTGATTTCGGAGCGGTCGCCGAATTCGGTGGTCTTTTCCCACGCGCTGATGGCTTGAAAATCTACTACTTCTTCGAGTCCGGCGAGCACCGGTTCTTTCTCGGCATCGTAGATCTTCTGGCGGCAAGCGTAGTTGGCGCGGCCTTTCATGTAGCAGACTTTGAGCGGCCGCGAAAAGTGCTCCTGCAGGAATGGAATGTCTTTGAAGAAGAGCTGCTCCTGCAGGTTCTTGGTCCCGGTGGAAACCACGATGCGCTGGCCCGAGAGCAGCGCGGGAACCAGGTAGGCGAGGGTTTTTCCGGTACCCGTGCCGGCTTCGACAATCAGATGCCGCTTATCGGCGATGGCCGATTCCACGGCCTCGGCCATCTCCGCCTGTCCCGCGCGGTATTCGTAATTCGGATGCCACTTGGAGAGCGTCCCGCCGCGGGAAAAGAATTGACGCGCCGATGCCGGACGCGCCGCGGTACGGGTTTCGGTGGGCATTAGATGCCTACGATTCTAGCAAGCCTCAAATATTATGCCGCCGTAGTAGGGCGGACCCCCCGGGTCCGCGGCCGCCCCCCCCGGTCGGCCTTTCGGGGGATTCCATGGGGCTGATCTGGATGAGCGAAGAGCGGGTCCAGGGGGACCCGCGCGGACCAGGGGGTCCGCCCTACTACTTCCGCATGCGACCGGGCTGCTCGCGAGAGTGTCGAACGTCAACGGTCGCGCCGCCATACAAATTCCCCATTCACGATAGTGGCCACCGGCCCGCCACGGAACGTACGGCCATCGAATGGGGAATTGCGGCTCCGTGAAAACGATTGGTTCACATCGTAAGTCCAGCTAACATCCGCGCTAAACACCGTCACATCGCCCGGAGCGTTCGGCGCAAGCGTTCCCCGCCCGAGCCGCATCACCGATTCGGGACCGGTCGTAAACAGCTCCACCATCCGGCTCAGTGTGATTTTCCCAGGATGCACCAGCTTTTCCATCGTAAGGGCGATGGCCGTTTCGAGGCCGATAATGCCAAACGGGCAGCTCTCGAATTCCTGCATCTTTTCGCTACCGGGGTGCGGCGCATGGTCGGTGGCTATGGCGCCGATCGCGCCGCTCACAATGCCCTCGGTTACGGCGTCGCGGTCGCAACAGGCGCGCAGCGGCGGCTTCATTTTGTAATTGCTGTCGTAAGGCGCCATGTCGTCGTCGGTGAGGGCGAAATGGTGCGGCGTAGTCTCGCAGGTCACCGGCAGGCCGTGCTGCCGCGCATATTGCACCATGGCAACGGCGTAGCGCGTGGAGATGTGCGCCACGTGATAGCGCGCGCCGGTGAGCTGCGCCAGCACCAGGTCGCGCGCCACCATCACGTCTTCGGCCGCGGCCGGAATGCCGCGCAACCCCAGCCGCACGGACTTCGCACCCTCGTGCATATCGCCGCCGGCGCTCAGGTTCAAATCCTCGCAGTGGTCGATCACCGGCAGGTCGTAGGACTTCGCGAACTCCATGGCGCGGCGCATCACGCGCGAATTCATCACCGGCCGGCCGTCGTCGGAGATAGCCACCGCGCCGGCCGCTTTCATGCTGCCAATGGCCGCCAGTTCCACGCCTTCGCTGCCCTTGGTGATAGCGCCGATGGGGAAGACGTTGACCACCGCGTTGCGCCGCGCGCGCTCCACAATATAGCTGGTCACGGTGACGCTGTCGTTGACCGGCTTGGTGTTCGGCATGCAGCAGATGGACGTGAATCCGCCGGCCGCCGCGGCGCGCGATCCGCTCTCGATGGTTTCGGCGTGCTCGAAACCCGGCTCGCGCAGATGGACGTGCATGTCGATGAAGCCGGGCGCGACAATCAGACCGGTGGCGTCGAAAACTTCGGCGTTCGGCTTACCGTTCATCGACGCCGACAGGTTCGGCGCAACCCCAACAATGCGGCCCTCGGCAAGAAGCACGTCCGCCACGCGATCGGTGTTCGACGCCGGATCGATCACGCGGCCGTTCTTGATGAGGATCGCCATCAGCCGATCACCTTTTCCAGCACAGCCATGCGCACGGCGATGCCATTTTCCACCTGGTTGAGGATCACCGAGCGCTGAAAGTCCGCGACTTCCGAAGAGAGCTCGCGGCCGCGATTGATGGGCCCGGGATGCATCACGATGGCGTCGGGCTTCGCCAGATCGAGATGTTCCAAACGGAGGCCGTAGAAACGAAAATACTCGCTGGCGGGGAACGCGGCTTCGTGCTGGCGCTCCAGCTGCACGCGCAGCATCATGATCACGTCGGCGTCGCGGATGGCTTCGCGGATGTCGGTAGTGAGTTGCACGCCGGGCGCGAGTTGCGCTAGCTCCGGCGGCAGCAGCGACGCGGGTCCGCAGAGCACGATCTCCGCGCCGAACTTCGAAAGCAGGTAAACGTTCGACCGCGCCACGCGGCTGTGCAGAATGTCGCCGATGATGGCCACGCGCAGCCCTTCCAGGGCGCTGCGGCGGTCGAGAATAGTGCGCGCATCGAGCAGCGCCTGCGTGGGATGCTCGTGCGTTCCGTCGCCCGCGTTGATGATGGGCGTGGGCAAATGGCGCGCCAGAAAATGCGGCGCTCCGGACGCGGCGTGGCGCATCACAATGGCGTCGGGACGCATGGCGGCGAGCGTGTTGAGCGTGTCCACCAGCGATTCGCCCTTGCTGACGCTCGAACCGGCGGCGGTGATGGAAACCGCGTCGGCGCTCAGGCGTTTGGCGGCGATTTCGAAGCTGGTGCGAGTACGCGTGGACGCTTCGTAAAACAGGTTGACGATCATCTTGCCGCGCAGTGCGTCGAGCTTCTTGACCGACTGCGTCTGCAACGGCTGAAAATCCTTGGCGCGCGTCAGGATCGCTTCGATCTCGGCGCGGTCGAGCTCTTCGATACCGAGCAATCCGGCGGGCATGTCCTAAGCTTCGCTCGCCGCCGCCCGCTCCACCAGCAGCACTTTCTCCATGCCGTCGATTTCCTGCAGCTTCACTTCGATGATCTCGATGTCGGTGGTCTGCACATTGCGGCCGATGAAGGCGGCTTCGATGGGCAGCTCGCGGTGGCCGCGGTCGATGAGCACCAGCAGGCGCACGCGCGCCGGACGGCCGCGCTCAAACAGCGCATCGAGCGCCGCGCGGATGGTGCGGCCGGTGTAGAGCACATCGTCCATCAGGACGATGTCGAGTCCGGCGACCTCGAAGGGGATTTCGGTGGTCGGGTTGACCACGGGCTTGGTATCGACAGTGCTGAGGTCGTCCCGATAGAACGTGATATCGAGAATGCCCGTGGGAACCGAGCGGTTTTCGAGCGCTTCGATCTTCTTCGCGAGGCGCTGCGCCAGGGGCACGCCGCGCCGCCGGATGCCGATGAAGGCGAGCTTATCGAGGTTCTTGGTTTTCTCGAGAATTTCGTGCGCCAGGCGAACCAGCGTCCGGTCGATTTCGGACGCGCTCATGAGCTGGGCTTTTTCGCGGGTGAGGGCCATAAAAAGGGGGCTGAAAGACAGCGTAGCATGTGGGACAGGCCTCCTGGCCTGTCCTCCACATTGCGCCACGCCGCCCACTCCGCTGCTATTTCTTCAACAGCAACACCATAAGCAGGGCTCCCACCAGAAACGCCAGAAGGCAGAAGATGGCGATCAACAGCATGTTCGGCCCCGGAGCTTTCAGCGGAACCTCCGTGGGCATCTGCGGCGCTTTGACCGGCGTCATGCTGACTTGCGGCATTTGCATGTGAGGCGGCTGCACATGCATTTGCGGCGCCTGGGGCATCTGCATTGGCGGCATCTTCAACTGCATCTGCGGAGCTTGCGGCGCGGCGCCGCCTTGCGATGAGCCGGCGCCTTGCGGGGCTTGTGGAGCCGCCGAGGGCGCCCGCATCATCTGCGTGTATTCGCTTGGCCCCTGCTGTCCACTTTCCGGCGGCGGCGCTGCCGGAGCGGGCCTACGGAAGGCCCCGGTTGCGCCCGAACCCGCGCCGCCGCCTCCGTAGCCGGACTGCATCGGCGCCGGCGGCGGGGAAGCCGGCGATGAACCACCCGCCCCGGGCCTTCCAAACATCTGTGTAAACTCCCCTGGAGCTTCCGGCGCCGCAGAAGGCGCGGCCTGCGGTGGCGCCGGCGGAAATGCGGTCGGGGACGAAAACTGCGCACCCGGCGCGGCGCTGGGCCGTCCCGCATTGAACATCCGCGTGAACTCGCCACCGCTCGATGCCTGCTGTGCCGGAGTCTCCAGCGGTGGCGGCGTCGATTGGAACATGCGCGTAAATTCGCCGCCGGGCGCGGGCTGCGGGGGCGGAGCGGGCCAGTCCCCTTGCGCGGGAGCGCTCGGCATTGGCGATTCGAATACCCGTGTAAACTCGCCCGGTAAGCCGGGTTTCGGCGGCGGCGCCGTGACAGGTTCCGGAGACGGCGCGGCTGGCGTCTTCTCAAACATGCGCGTGAATTCCCCGGCCGGCGCGGCAGGCGCTACCGCCGGCGATGGAGCTGGTCTAGCCGGCGCAGGAGGCAGAGGTTCCGGTACCGGAGCCTCCGTCTTCTCAAACATGCGCGTGAATTCCCCAGCTTGCGCTGCCGCAGGCGCCACTGCCGGCGGCGGAGCTGGTCTAGCCGGCATTGTAGGCAATGGTTCCGGTACTGGAGCCGTCTCAAACATGCGCGTGAATTCCCCAGCTGGCGCAGCGGCAGGCGCTACTGCGGGGGGTGGAGCTGGTCTAGCCGCCATCGTAGGCAATGGCTCCGACACTGGGTTTGCCACCGTTTTCTCAAACATGCGCGTGAATTCCCCGGCCGGCGCAGCGGCAGGCGCTACTGCCGGGGGTGGAGTTGGTCTAGCCGGCGCGTGAAGCGTAGGTTCCGGCACTGGAGCCGCAGCCTTCTCGAACATGCGCGTGAATTCCCCGGCTGGTACTGCCGGTGGCGCTGCCGGTAATGGAGCCGGTCTAACCGCCTGCACCGGACGCGGCGCTGCCGCTAGCGGCGCTTCGGCTGGCGAATTCGCGCTCCCCGGACTCTGGAACATGCGCGTAAACTCCCCCGCCTTAGGAGCGGCCGGAACGGGAGGAGGCGGCGCCGGCGCCGGAATGGGCGGCACACTCCGCGGAATGGGTATCCGCATAGTCTGCGTCACAGCCATGTCCGGCGATTCCTTCCGCGGGGCGGCCTCGGGCGGCGCCGGTCGAGCTTGCACCTGTGGAGTTTGCACCGGTGGCGATTGCACCGGCGGAGCTTGAGCCGCTTGAAATAGCCGCGTGAATTCGCCTGGTTCCGGCGCCCCGGTCTGAGGAGCCGGGGCGCCACCCTGCTGGAACATGCGCGTGAATTCGCCCGGTCCGCTGGATGACGCCGACGCCGGCGCTGGGGGCGGCGGCGGCGGAGCGGCCGGCGCCGCCGGAATCTTCCACGCCCCAGCGCGTTCGTATTTCAAGGCATCGGGCGAATGCGCCGCGCGTTCCTGCTCCGCCAGCCACTCCGCCAGATGCAGAAACGGCGGCGCCTCGGTGGCCACGAACGTGGTGCCTTCGTTATCGCCCACTTCGATCAACTTGCGCATCGAGCCCTCGGGCAGCATGCGCAGCCGCGTCAGCAGGACGTCGTTCTCGGGCGTCCTCCCGCCAGTCAACAAATGCACCGCCACTTCGCGGCCGGTCGCGACCTGCCTTGCACGGAAGCTCCTGGTGCCTCCCCCCGGCAGCGGATCGATCAGTTCGTATTTCCGATAAAAGTCCATTGCGCCGTTCCCGCCTTCCACATGGTACCGCGCCCGGCGCAAATCGGGCGCCGCAGGCGACAGCCTATGCTACAGTATCCGCACGGGCCTATGAAGCTGCTTTCGCGCGTGGTCTGGTCGGAGGGGATGTATCTTGGGCCGCACCATTTTCAGGTGCAGAGCCGCTACTTCGAAGACTCCATCCAGTTCGCAACATCTTCGCTATGGTTTTCCGCTTACGGCTTGGCCGGAGTGGATCTGGACGCCCACGCCCTGGAAAACGGCACCGTCTCGCTGATCCATGCGCGCGGCGTGCTGCCCGACGGTCTTCCCTTCAACATGCCCGAGAGCGACGAACTGCCGCCGCCGCGGGCTATCGCCGATCTGTTTCCGCCCACCCGGGACGGCATTGTAGTGATGCTGGCGATTCCCCCGCGCAAGCCCAACGGCTTCAATTGCGCCCTGGAAGGGAACGCCGCGAATGGCAACGAGGGCGCGCGTTATCTGGCGGAATCGCGCGTGCTTCACGACGAGAATACCGGCGCCGACGAGCGGCCCGTGCGCCTGGGCCGCAAGAATCTGCGCCTCATCGTGGACACCGAACCGGCGAGCGATCTGCTCACGCTACCCATCGCGCGCGTGGTCCGCGACGGCTCCGGGCATTACGTCTACGATTCCAATTTCGTGCCGCCCGTGCTGCTGGTGAGCGCCAGCGCCAGGCTGCTCTCGATGTCCCAGCGCCTCGTCGATATCCTGGACGAGAAGAGCACGAGCATCGCCCGCGGGGCCGGCAAGCGGGGCGAGTTTTCCACCCGCGAGATCGCCAACTTCTGGCTGCTGCACGCTATCAACTCCGCGCTGGCGCCGCTGCGTCACCTGCTCATCGCCAAGCGGGGCCATCCGGAGGAACTTTTCACGGAGCTTTCGCGGCTGGCCGGCGCCTTATGCACGTTCGCGCTCGATTCGCATCCGCGCGACCTGCCGCTTTACGATCACCGCAACTTGAGCGAATCTTTCGAGAAGCTGGACCGGCACATTCGCGAGCACCTGGAAACCATTGTTCCCACCAACTGCATCTCGATTCCGCTCAAACAGACGGAGCCCTACTATTTCGAGGGCGTCATCGGCGATTCGCGCGCGCTGGGCCGCTCCCGTTGGGTCTTCGCCATCCGCGCCGCCATGGGTGAAGCGGAGTTGATGGCGCGCACGCCGCAGCTCGTCAAGGTTTGCACGCCGCCGTTCGTCCGCGAGCTGGTGAGGCGCGCATTGCCCGGCTTGGCCCTCACGCATCTCGCCGTGCCGCCGCCCGCGATTTCGGCGCGCGTGGAGACGCAATACTTCGGAATCAGCCGCAACGGCCCCTGTTGGGACCACATGGTAAAGACCCGCGAAGTGGGTGTGTATATACCGGGAGAGTTTCCCGAACTGGAAGTCGAAATCTTAGTCGTGCTGGAGAGCTAACGCTATGACCCCATCTTCGGCAGTCCGCAGGCCCGAAAGCCTTGCGCTCATTTTTCAGGAAGTCCTTACCGCCATCGAACGCCTGCGCGGCAGCCGCCAGGGCGTCACGGATGCCGAGGCCTTCCGCCACCACACTCGCGAAGCGCTCAAGAGCGCGGCCGCTCAAGGCCTTGCCGGGGGATACAACGCCGACGATGTCCGCTACGCCACCTTCGCCGCGGTCGCATTCCTGGACGAATCCATCCTCAATTCGCAGAACCCCATCTTCGGCGACTGGCTGCGCAAGCCGTTGCAGGAGGAGCTCTTCGGAACCCATATCGCCGGCGAAACCTTCTTCCAGAACCTGCAGCAGTTGCTGGGCCGCAGCGATGCGCCCGATCTCGCCGACATCCTCGAAGTCCATCATCTCTGCATGCTGCTCGGCTTCTGCGGCCGCTACAGCGCGGGCAATCGCGGCGAGCTGGGCCAGGTAATCAATGCGACGGCGGAGAAAATCCACCGCATCCGCGGCCAGTTCGGCGCGCTCTCCTCGCATTGGACGCCGCCGCCCGAAAAAGCGCGCATATCGGCCGACCCATGGGTCCGAAGGTGGGGCATCATCGCCGCCGTTTGCGCGGGTTTGACCATTCTGCTGTTTGTGGTCTATAAATTGGTCTTAGGCAATGGAGTACATGTCGCATGACTCCCCTCTATATCGTTATCGGCGTGGTTGTAGTTGCGCTTATCGTACTTACGATCGTCTATTTCATCCAGCAAAAGAAGAAGAAACGGGCTATCGCCGCGGAATCGGGCGAGCAAGCGGCGCCGGGCGACGACGAAATATCGCAGCTCATCCAGGAGGCGGAAAGGAAGCTCGCCGCCGCCAAGCTGGAACAGGGCGCCCGCATCGCCACGCTGCCTGTTTACCTGTTACTGGGCGACCCGGGCTGCGCCAAGACCAGCGTCATGCTGCATTCCGGACTTGACCCGGAGTTACTCGCCGGACAAGTCTACCAGCAGGGAAACGTAACTTCCACCCGCACCGCCAATTTCTGGTACTCGCGCCGCGCTATCTTTCTGGAAGCCGCCGGCAGGCTGCTGGGCGATGCGCCTAAGTGGAAGAAGCTCATTCAGAAGCTGCAGCCGAAATCTTCCGTGGTGGGCAAGGGAGAGCAGGCGGCGCGCGCCGCCATTGTCTGCTTCGATTGCGAGAACTTCACCAAGCCAGGCGCCCTCGAGCTTGCCTCCGCCGCGGCGCATGGTCTGCGCGCCCGGCTGAGCGAAATCTCGCAATCCCTGGGCATCAACCTGCCGGTCTACGCGCTCTTCACCAAGATGGACCGGCTGCCGTTCTTCACCGAGTATGTCCGCAATTTCAGCAACGACGAAGCTTCGCAGGTGCTTGGCGTCACCCTGCCGATGCTCGGCGCGCGCCCTGAAGGCGTTTACGCGGAGCAGGAAGCCGCCCGCCTTAGTGGCAGCTTTGAGAGTCTCTTCCGCTCCCTGGCTGAGGCGCGCATCGAATTTCTGCCGCGTGAGAACGACCCAGGCAAGCTCCCCGCCGAATATGAATTTCCGCGGGAATTTCGCAAGACCCGCCAGACGGCGGTACAGTTTCTCATCGATCTCTGCCGCCCCAGCCAGTTGACCACCGGCCCGTTTTTGCGCGGCTTCTATTTCACCGGCGTGCGCCCCGTGGTGATCAATGAAGCCGCGCCCGTGCAAGCCGCACAGCAGCAGGCCGCCAGTTACGGAGCGCCGGCCGGCGCCACCGGCATCTTCCGCGTGGGCGCCAACCAGCCCGTGCAAGCCGCGCCGCAGGTGACCGCCGGTTCCCGCAAGGTGCCGCAGTGGATGTTCCTCGGCCAATTCTTCACCGGCGTCCTGCTGGCCGACCGCACCGCCATGGGCGCCAGCGCCGCCAGCACCAGGACCAGTGGCGCGCGGCGAATCCTGTTTGCCGTGGCCGCGTCGATCTGCGTGCTGTTCGCCATCCTATTCACGGTGTCTTTCTTCAAGAACCACAGTCTGGAATCGCAGGTCCGCGATGCCGCCAAGGGCATTGGATCGGGTGAAGCGGTGGGCGCCGATCTGGCATCCGTCGATTCTCTCCGCAAGCTGGATACGCTGCGCCAATCCGTCGAGACGCTCACCTATTATCACCGCGAAGGCGCGCCGCTCGGCTACCGCTGGGGTCTCTTCGTGGGCGAGGACTTGTATCCCGAAGCGCGCCGCCTCTACTTCGCGCGCTTTAAGCAGTTACTGCTGGGCCAGACGCAGACTAATACTCTTGCCTTCCTCAACGGCCTCCCCGCTACGGCCCCCCCGGAGTATCAGACCACTTACGATGCGCTCAAGTCTTACCTGATTACCACCTCCAATCACGATAAGAGCACCAAGGCTTACCTTCCGCCGGTGCTGATGAAGTGGTGGCAGAACGGGCGCTCGGCCGACAACGACCGACAACAGCTTGCGCAAAGGCAATTCGAGTTCTATTCCGAAGAGCTCGCGGAAGAGAACCCTTATTCGAGAGAGAACGACAGCGCCGCCATTGAGAAGGCCCGCAGTTACCTTTCTCAATTCGCCGGCGCCAAGAGCGTCTACGCCTTCATGCTTTCCGAAGCCGCGAAAGGCAACCAACCCATCAATTTCAATCGCCAGTTCGCGGGCTCAGCCAAAGTAGTTGTGGAAGCGTACATAGTGCCGGGCGCCTTCAGCAAGAGCGGTTGGGCTTACATGAAGAATGCCTTGGCCCACGTGGATCGCTATGTGAGCGGCGAGCGCTGGGTACTGGGCGACTACGCCTCCGCGAATTTCGACCAGGCCAAGTTGTCTCAGGACATCAAGGCGCTCTACTACGCCGACTTCATGCAGCAGTGGCGGACTTATATAAAGTCCGCGTCGGTGGCGCGCTACGCCAGCCTCAAGGATGCCGCCGACAAGCTGACGCAGCTTTCCGGCAACCAATCGCCGCTGCTCGAATTGTTCTCACTCGCCTCCACCAATACCGACGTGGACGAGCCCATGATTAAGGGCGTCTTTCAGCCCGTTCAAACCGTGGTTCCTCCCGGCAGTACCGACAAGTTCATCGCCCCGCCCAATCAAAGCTACATGAATGCGCTGATCGCGCTGCAGTCGGCGGTTCAAGCCGTCGCCGATCAGCCCGGCCAGCCTAGCGACTCGGCGACAGCCTCGGTCATGTCCGTCGCCAACCAGGCCAAGACCACGACCCGTCAGATGGCGCAGGCGTTCAATATCGATAAGGATGGGCACGTCGAAGGCACTACGCAGAAATTGCTGGAAGATCCCATCACCAACATCGAACCACTGGTGCGGTCGCTAGGGCCGGCCGAACTGAACGCGAAAGCCGGCAAGGACCTGTGCGGGCCCATGCGCGCATTGATGGCCAAATTCCCGTTCAAGGCCGACAGCAAGGTTGACGCCACCCTACAGGACGTGAACACCGTCTTCAAGCCGAAGGAAGGGGCGATTTGGAAATTCTACGACGATGCCAAAATGGACAAGTTTCTGCAGAAACAAGGATCGCAATTCGTCCCCGTTCCAAACACGGGCATGACGATTACTCCCGCTTTTATCGCCATGATGAGTCGCGCCGCGGCCTTTACCGACACAGCCTATGCGAACGGCGCAACGGATCCCCATTTTACGTTCAGCATCAAGGCCACGCCGACTTCCGACGAGGACAACATCAAGTTCACCATCAACGGGGAGACTCACGAATTCTCACCTTCGGCGTCTGCCGCCGAGTACTCGTGGCCTGGGAATTCCTCAGGCACTCAGGTCGCGGTAAGGTTCACGGACGGCACGCCTAATGAGTTTCCGAATTACGACGGCCTGTGGGGCATCTTCCACTTCATACAGGAAGCCGACAAGCGCCAGGGGCCGCAGGTGGAATGGATTGCTGCAACTGGCCTCGAGAGGCGCCGGCTTACCCATGCGGGCCAGCCCATCGTTTTGAACTTCGAGGCGAACGCCACTCCGCCGGTCTTCGATAAGGGTTATTTCAACGGCATGGGCTGCGTGGCGGAGGTGGCCAAGTAAGTGGAGCTGCCGGCGCGCGTCAGCAAGTATGAGCTGCAGGAATTTCTGGGCGGCGGAATGTCCCACGTCTATCGCGCGCGCGACACCGTGATCGGCCGCACCGTCGCCGTCAAGATCCTTACCGAAGCCGGATGCCAGGATGCCGAGGCCAAAGCGCGTTTCCTCGCCGAAGCGCGCATGGCGGGCAACATCTCGCACGATAACATCATCAGCATTTACGATTTCGGCGAAGACGAAAAACAGCATCCGTTCATGGTGATGGAGTTTCTCCGCGGCGAGGACCTGCGGCATGCCATCAAGAACGGCCACACCGGCGATCTGCGCAGCAAGCTCCGCATCGCGCTCCAGATCGCGCGGGCGCTGGAGTATATCCATACACAGAAGATTGTCCACCGCGACATCAAGCCCGAGAACATCCACGTCAACGGAGCGGGCGTGGTGAAGCTGATGGATTTCGGCATTGCCAAAACCGAAGGGCTGGCGATGACTCGCGCCGGCTACGTGCTGGGCACGCCGTATTATATGTCGCCCGAGCAGGTCACCGGCCAGAACATCACCGAGCAGGTGGATGTCTACGCCTTCGGCGTGCTGCTTTTCGAGCTGCTCACCGGCGTTAAGCCCATTGCGGGCGACACCGTGGAGCGCATCTTTTACAGCATCCTCAACGAACCGCTCAAGCTCGAGCCGCTCTATCAGGCCGGCGTGCCGCAGGCGGTTTGCGACCTGGTGGCGAAATGCACCAACAAGAGTCCCGCGGACCGGCCGCAGGGCTTTGCCCCGGTCTGCGCCGAGCTGGAGCAGATGATTGCTACGCCGGATGCCGCTACGGTGCTGATGCCGGAGCGCCGCGACCCGGTTCCGCAAGCGCCTCCCGCGCCGCCCGTGCTTCCTGCGCCCGCTCCGCCCGCGCCCGCGCCGCCAGCACCCGCGCCGCGGCCGGCCCCCGCAAGCCGCGGCTGGCTGGTTCCGGCCCTGGTCGCGGCCGTTCTGGTGGCTGGCGGCGGACTCTACTTCGCGCTGCGGCCGCATGCCGCGGCTGGACCCGCGACTCCCGTTGTTCCCGTCGTGACTGCGCCTGCCGCGCCGAAAACCATCGCCACTCCCACCGGCGACATGATCCTGATTCCGGCTGGCAATTTCGAGTTCGGCGAAAGTAAGCAACCGGTGTCGTTACCGGCGTTCTATATCGACAAGACCGAGGTCTCCAACGCCGCTTACGCCGAATTCTGCAAGGCCAGCGGCCGCCCTCTGCCCAAAGGGTTTGCCGCAGACAAGCCCGATTACCCCGTGGGGAACGTAACTATTCTGGATGCCCACGCCTTCGCGAAATGGGCCGGCAAACGGTTGCCCAGCGACCAGGAATGGGAGAAGGCCGCCCGCGGCGAAGATGGCCGCACATTTCCGTGGGGTAATCAAAACGACCCCGCGCGCGCCAACGTGGGGACGCACAAGCAGCAGCCAGTGAACGCTTACGCAGACGGCGCCAGTCCCTATGGCGTGCTGCAAATGGTGGGCAACGTCTGGGAATTAATCGAGAAACGCATGGCGCCGAGTGATGAGGCCATGGAGAACTTCCGCATTAAGCTCGACCCCGCGCCGCGCGCCGACGAGCCCTGGTACCAGATCCGCGGAGAATCTTACGACGACCCGCTGGCGCAGAATGTGATCTGGGATTCCACCACCGTTCCCGCGCGCTGGAAGGAGCCGAACATCGGTTTTCGCTGCGCCAAAGACGCCCAACCGTAGCGCCGACGGAATGAGCCAGACGGAATAAACCATGGACCGCACGGCCACTGCACGCGACATCATCCACGAAATCCTCCGCAACATGCGCGAAGGCCTGGAGCCGCTGCACTACTCGACGCTGCCTCCGGCTATCTATCACGTCTATCTGCATCCCGACGACATGGAGCGGCTGCGCGGAATCTTCCCTAGAATCACCGACGAGGCGCGCCGCGCGCTGGACGCCGAGCTGCAATCTTTCCGCAAGCCCTCTATCGCCGAAAAGCTGAAGCTTTCCAAGTCCTCGCCGCCCGTTGCCGCGCCCGAAGGCGGCTGGCAGATCCGCATCATCGAGAACACCGACGACGGCGTCGAGCCCGGCGATATTGTGATCCACTCCGAGCTGGCCATGCCCGCCAAAGCTGAATTCGGCGCCGGGTCCATGACCAAGCGGATCTCCACCCGCCGTTTGGCCGGCGCCGAGAGCGCGTCGCAAAGTTACGATACCGTTTCCGCCCCGTCCCCGGCTGCTTCGAGCGACGGCGCATTCGCCATTATCGAATACCAGGACGCGGGCGGGCCCAAGACTTACCGCATGACTAAGGATCAAATCGTGGTGGGCCGCGGCGGCCGCGATTACTGGACCGACCTTAAGCTCGAAACCCTTCCCGATGTCTCGCGCGAGCACTTCCGCCTGCGCCGCGACCCGGCCACCGGCCAGTTTTTCCTGAAGGACCTGAGCCGTCTCGGCACCACCATCAACGGCGAAAAGGCGCCTTCCAGCGTCGAGTTCTCGGAAGGCGAAAAACGCGACCGCAACGTGGAAGCGCCCGTGCCGGCGCGCGCGCGCATCGGACTGGCAGAGGTGCTGTTTCTGGATTTCAGAAGTACCGCGGGCGAATAAGGTCCGGCGCGGACCTGACTGATTGAGCCCCTCTGATTCGGCCTCCGCCGGCGACCAAATCGTGGCGTACGCACTAATGCGTCGCACTAATGCGTCGCACTAATGCGTGGATAGCGCCGGGATAAACCGGCATGAAGCAGCGAATGAAAGAGTCGTACAGGAAAGGAACAGCGAACCATCCTGGCGCCGAGCCATGCGAGGGCGGTCGCGAGGCCGCACTTTAAGCGTTGGACAGGGGTACATGCAGGCTCTGTATAGAGCTCCGAAATCAAATGAGGAACGCGCCATTGCAACCTATTCGCGCGCGAACTTCGGTTTTTGACGCCGCGTTTCTCCTGGCCGTCCTTGCATATTCTCAAGCGATGTGACCTGTGCCTCAGCCGAACTTGGCCGAATTGGAGCAGTGGCGCTACTGAATTACCGGGCCCGCCGTGGGGTCTTTGACTTGCATCCCCATTACCAGGGTACGCAGCACTTCGTCCCAGACGATCTCGAGTCCAGCGGCGCGGCTCGACCAGTAATTCATCGAGATAAGGCAGAGTATCGGCCCGCGCGCGAGGGCGACGCGGAAACGTGCGTCGCGCTTGTACTCGGCATCCTTATATTTTTGTTGCAGCCAGGATATCTCCATGTCGCCACGCGCGATGTGGTGGATCTCCGACTGCTCATACGGCGTGCGGTCCTCGCCAAGCGTGTCCCGGAGCGTATCGTCGAGACTCAATTCCTGAAAGTGCGCGGCCGGCGCGCGGAAGATCGACACTCCAAGATCGCAGCTTTCGACCGATGGCGGCCGGTCGTGAAGGTGTACGGCGCCCTCCTCTGCCTCGACAATCCATTTGCTCGGGTAATCGAACCGCACCAGACCGCGGTCGAGAACGCAAATGGAATATCCGGGCTTGCTCTTCCAGGTGTGATTGTCTTTGAGTTTGAGCTTTTCAATACTCACATTCGTATCTTACCCCCCTTGTCTGCGGGCAAGTGCGGTCGTGGCCTTTCGCGCTTGCCAGAGCGTAGTCCGCGGCGCCAACCGCCGCCGTCACGGGGCGGACTTTTCCGCTCGGGGCGACCGGCGCTCCCGCAACTCCACCGTCACTTCCCGATGACAGCGAATACAGAGCGTGCGTATGTTCTCCAGGTCGCACTCACCGCCGCCCTCCACCACCGGCACTATGTGATCGGCGTCCCAGAGGCTGCTTCGCTGGCCGGGTTTCAAGCTCCATCGCGACCAGGCGGCCAGACGCTTCGGAGCGCGGGTGCGTTTGAGCTTGAGGAGTTCGACGCCGCAGTCGATGCCACATCGCGCACAGATTCCACCGTCGCGCTCGAAAACCCGATCCCGCAAATAACCGGGGTCGGTCCGCAGCTTCCACTCGTTCACGCACCAGGCGGAGCAGAACGTAATGCGACCGATGGGCACTTCGAGACTGCACCAGCGGCAGAGGTTCCGGCCATTTGGCCCCTTAGGCAGCGACCGGCGATTCACCCAGCCGCCCGGCATGCGGCGCGTGGTGCTCATCACAAACATTTTAGGCGCAATCTGTTCGCCGCTGCCTCAAGGCTTCGCCGGGCCGATATGCGAGCGTGAGCGCCGGATGTCAGTGACGGCTGGTATATGTTACGCGTTGTTACGCGTCGCAAATCTCGATGGCTTTGTTGAGCGTAGCGATGGGGTCGTGGCCTTGTGCGGGCGAATACTCGTGCGAGATGAAGCCGGTGTAGCTCAGATCTGCGATGGCCTCGGCGATGAAGTGGTAATTCAGTTCCTGAGTCTCATCAATGTCATGCCGGCCGGGATTGCCGCCGGTGTGGAAATGGCCGATCCACTGGAAATTGTCGCGAATATTGCGGACGATATCGCCATCCATTATCTGGGCGTGATAGATGTCGAACAGGATCTTCACTCTGGGCGAATTGACGCGCTTCATCACGTCGACGCCCCAGGCGATGTGATCGAACATGTAGTCTTTGTGGTTCACCTTACTGTTCAGGTATTCCATGCAGACCGTAATGCCCTTGTCCTCGGCGTGCGCTTTGATTTTGTTCAGGAAAGCGACGCAGTTGTCGGCGCCTTC
>JBEKNN010000154.1:0-21997 GCA_049522755.1 Bryobacteraceae bacterium
ACGCCATCGGTGTTGTGGTTGTGAGTGATTATTTTCGACAAGTTTACCTCGCGTCAAGTTCGTTTGGTGCGTTCCTGAATACCAGACTCGAACGCGGGGCGGTTTATTCCCCTTAGCCGATAAAGTCTTGGAGAACTCGCTTCGAATCTCGACTTGACGTACCTCCGGCGAAGAATGATTCGAACGCGGGAATATTTCTCCCAGTATCCCGTCACCTGGATGTGGACGGCTGCAAATGATCTCAGCGCGAACCTTTGTGGCCGTCGTAACACTTGTCGCTTCAGGCGGGACGGCTGCCAACCAAGGCGCACGTGCAAAGAGCACGGCGGCCGGGCAGAGGCTATTTGAGAGGTGCATTGGATGCCACAGTGCGGAGACGGGCGAAAAGAAAGTGGGGCCCTCGCTGAAGGGGCTGTTTAGAAGAGGCCAACTGGTCAACGGCACACCGGCTAACGAACAAAGTATACGCCTTAAGATCAAGAACGGCGGTGATGGGATGCCGTCGTACGAGCAGACCCTATCCGCGAAGCAACTGGATCAATTGGTCGAATATTTGAAAAGTCTCTGAGTTGGGCAGCCGGCGGGCATATGATGAATTTCAAAACTTCTGCGCAAACAGCGAAGGAACGAAGTCACCGTTCCGCAGCCGGCCATTTTGGGCGTCCCTATGGCAGCGACCCATCTCTATCGGGAGCCTACGATGTGAAGAATTCCGTCACCAGCGCCGAGTCCAGGCAGCGGCTCTTCGAAGAGCTCATGCTACCGCACTTGAATGCCGCTTATAATCTGGCGAGATGGCTGACTCGGAATGAGGATGATGCACAGGACGCGGTACAGGAAGCCTACCTGCGCGCCTTTCGATTCTTTGACGGCTATAGAGGCGGCGATGGGAAGTCATGGCTGCTCGAAATCGTGCGCAATACGTGCTTCACATTTCACCGGCGCGAAAAGCGCAATGTCATGAGCGTGGTGTTTGACGAAGCGTCTCACACACCGGCCGTAAGCCCGCCGAATGCCGAGGAGGCGCTTGTCAAGGCCAGCAAAAGGAGCATCATGCAAAACTGCATCGAAGGCCTGCCGGATGCATTTCGCGAGGTGCTTGTGATGCGCGAGCTTGAGGAGATGTCATACCAGCAAATAGCTGATGTGGCTGGATTGCCCGTAGGCACCGTAATGTCGAGGCTTTCCCGGGCGCGCAAACGTCTGGAGGAGTGCGCCAAGGGGCGGGATATGGAGTCTGATAAATGAACTGTTCTTTAGATTTGATCGAAGCGTACATGGATGAAGAGTTGGATCCCGGCCCAAGCGGCTCCGTCGAAGACCATCTTTTGAGCTGCCAGGCCTGCTCCGAAGCTTACTTGCGATTCCGTACGCAGAAAGCGAATATCAGAGCGGCTGCCCCTTATTACACGGCGTCTGCACAATTAGAGCGCTCCGTCCGCAACGCTTCGCGGCAGGCGACTGCGAATGAGCCGAAGCCGGTGGCGAGCAGTCCACCCTGGCGTTGGCTTGCTATCGCGGCTACCGTTCTTCTCGCGGTTTCGGTTTCCTGGAACATGCGCCCGTCTCCACGGCGAACAGTAGAAAACGACCTGGTGGCGGAGAACATCCTCTCCGATCACATCCGCTCGCTGATCGGAACCCACCTCTTGGACGTGCCTTCCTCCAATCAGCACACAGTGAAGCCATGGTTCAACGGCAAGCTCGACTTTTCACCCGACGTGAAGGATTTCACTTCGCAAGGATTTCCGCTGATCGGCGGCCGGCTCGACTATTTAATGGACAGGCCGGTCGCGGCGCTCGTCTATGGGCGGCGCCAACATGTCATCAATGTATTCACGTGGCCGGCGGACCCGACTCCGATGGCGGAGAGTCGCTATTCGCGAAATGGGTACAACGCCATTCATTGGTCAAATGGATCGATGACCTTTTGGGCGGTTTCCGACATTGCACTCACCGAACTTGCCCAATTTAAGGGTCTATATGAGAAATAACACCTCCGCAGGATGACGTGAGCCTCAGGGTTGCGAGCTTCTTATCAGGCGATAATGTGAATGACATCCGTCCCGCCTGGCGTGCTGGCTCGGTTAACGCGCCCGGCGGGAGTACGCATACGTACCGCTTGTTCACCAGTTGAGACGTTCACAGACGTTCGTTTCAACGACCGGCGACCTGACGATTTGCAGCCATCCGCATCCGCGAGGTTAAGGCAGCCGCTCGGCCGCGACCGTATAGTTGCCCCATCAACTGTTCGTGAGCCCGGCCTTCGGTCCCGCACCCGACGCTGCCGCTTCGATCCTTCCTGAAAGGCCCTTCGGGTCTTCACCGAGGCGAACTGGCTCTTCGCCGCCTCCCGTTTAAGCGCGTCGTCTGTTGTGCACCGTCAAGGTACATCGTCTGCGGAACTGTCGTTCCGTCTGCGTCACATTGCCTTGACTTTTAGCGTTTCAGTTATTCGCCCGGCTTGCTGAGTGACCGCCTGCGAGGCGTTCGCCGTGGCGCTAAGTTCCGGACCTGTTACCAAGCCTTTGCTGAACCCGGCTGCCTTGACATTCAGGGTGTACGTGCCTGGCTGTAGCGCCGAGAGAACGAATTCGCCGCTGGGGGGGTAGTCGTGGTTTCCGCGTTTCGCCTGGTCGCGTCGTGAGTCGCAACCACTTTCGCATTCGCGATTGCGACGCCGAAGGCGTCATGCACACTGCCCACCAAACGGGGTAACTCATAAGTGACTTCGATACTAACAGGAGGGGCAACGCAAGAACAGCGACTCTATCGGTGGCAGCGAGTAACATGCCAGCGGCGCGAGTGACGACAACAATCGGAAGGAACTATGCCGATGGGTCCCAATGCAAAGCCAGTTAACAAGGTGTTGGAACCGACCGAATCCCTGTGGAGGACGGGTTTTGTGTTTTACTTTCTGCAAGAGAACTAACGGTGATAGTTCGCCCAGAAGGCGTCCGCGCACGGTGAACGGTCTGTCTGGGCGCCCACGGAGTGTCGAGTGAGGTATTAAGGAGGTATTAACCTTGCGGGAGCGATGAGTGCCGCGAAGCCGGTTTCCCCCCATGCGCAAATGACGAATCGAGAGATCGTACGATAAGCAGCCGACGACATGACCAAACCGTTATGTAGACTTACACCGAGTTCGTAAAGGTTTGGTAAAGCGATCATAAGGTTGGGAATGCCTGACCACTGTGGATGGTATGCATAAGTGAATGAAGCAAACAAGGAAGGGTTTCGCTGAAACGATCCGGAACGACGGCCGGCTTTGTGCTTGGCTGCTTGTCGGCAAGATCCCGGACCGGCCACATATTCGCAGCGGCCTTGCTCAAACTGCAAGTAAGCGGGCGGACTCGCACGAAGTTTAAGTTGCCCGGAAACACGCAGAACAGTTCCAAGAAATCTTGGATTATCCGCAGTCCGGATCGTCGCCATCGCCCGAGGCTCGCCGCTGGCAAGGTGAAGTGAAGGACCGCCATGTACATCAACGAAGATAGCCGGCTCGGCGCCGAGGCGCGCCTGAGCTCTGAACGAACAAAAAGGAGAACAACCATGTTTCGCTATTTGCCGATTTTCGCCGCTCTGGCCACCAGTCTGATCAGCAGCGCGCTCATCCCTTCGCTGAAAGCCGACGAGTGGGATAAGAAGACCAACATCACCGTATCCAAGTCCTTCGCAGTGGAAGAGACGGTATTCCCCGCCGGCCATTACGTACTGAAGCTGCAGAATTCGTTACTTAACCGGGATGTCGTCCAGATTTACAACGAAGAAGGAACGCGGATTATCGCTACGATACTGGCTATTCCAGCGTTACGGCAGGAGGCGACCGACGGCCCCAAGTTGTCATTTTACGAAACGCCCGCAGAGCAGCCTGCAGCTTTGCACACCTGGTTCTTCGCGGGCGACACCAGCGGTGTTGAGTTTCTACAGCCTAAGCACGCAACGCCAGCCGGAGTCAGTACAGCTACGAACTAAGCCCGAAGCCACCACTGATCGAGATCTCACCTCGCCTCGACTGCCGATGCCGGCCGAGGCGAGGTGGCGCAGTGAGACGTCCGGCCATGCGAGGTCTTTCGATCGGTGTTTCCATACTCGTATCGCCGCCTGCAGCAGGTCACCCAGGCAGACGACGTTGCCGCATTTGCCAATCGATTTCCAAACGGCTGCCTCGCTGAAGATCCTTGTGCGTAGATGATGTCACTTCCGTCGGCCGGCTTGCGCGGACGGACAGGCGGTTCTCCGCATATCCCGGGTCGGGTGAAACCCCTACGCGCGGCCGACGGCCACGACCTCCCGCATGACTGCGAACGGATTAATCGGCTAGGATAAGTATGCTCTGGAGCTCGGAGTCGCGTCACATCTGGTCGTGCATAGTGACCGAATGGATCGAAAGTTCTACTCTCTTCTACGACGCGCTGATAATCCAGAGTCGACGTTGGCAGCGTCTCTACCGGAGGAACCGGCGGGACCGCCTCGGCAAGAGTGTCCGCGCTCTCTGCCGCGGCCATCTCTTGCCATCCGGAACCGGCGCCGATATCCGTACCCCCGCCAGTCCCGAGACAGTCACAACATAACACCGGGATTCCAAGGCGATGAGCCGTGTAATATCGCGGTGTTACGACAAGCTTTCGGCCGACTGCTGACGTGAAATTGTGCGTAAAGAGCCGCGCGCGGGAGAGGCGTCTCTGGCAGCCGGCAAGGCAGCCCGTTCGCTGTGCGTCTTGACTTTGAGGAGTGTCTGTTCGTGGTTCAGCCAAACAGGTGCAATCTGCGCGAGGCTAACTGTGAGCGGCTTGCTGTCTTCTGTTTGAAGAGAGTAATCACGCGGCGGCTAACCTGACTGTGCCCGAACCCCGTAACGTCAGAACGCGGCCCCAGCGGCTTCCGAAGTTGATCGCTTGGCGATCCGGGACAGTATGTCCCTCATTGCAATGCCCAAATCCCGGGGAAGCATGATATTGTATGCGAGCGCCCCCTTGTACGCTTTGAGTGCCGAGCCGATAGTGTCGCCCCACGGTTCATCGATCGGCTCGGGGTTGTAATTCAGGTAGAAGATCGGGCACTTGGCCGCACCTCCCGCTTTCAGCGATTCGAGAGGCACGTTCCTATCGAGTAAGACTTTGAGGCCGGCGATGATGATTGCATCCGGCGACTCGGTCTGTGCGCCGAGTTGATCGGTAAGTAGTCTCGTTACGAAACGGGTTTCGCTCCGCGGGTCCTGTAGAAGGCGATAGTCGATCGTCCCCGCCTTGGGCGATTGCGCCGCTTTGGCCAGTGCGGCAAAATCGATCCTGTCGGCTGCGTCCTGCCGGTAAAGGATCCTTTGCTCGCGCAGATTGAAAGCTACCAAAGCGATGCGGTCGACTCCGGGTTCGTGGGCAATGCTGCTCAGCATTGAAAACAGAGCCATGACATCTCTGGGCTTTAAAGTACTCTCCTGCGGCTTGGCTGGAGTGAGGTTCAACAGGATCTTGATGTGTTGCGGCTGGGCGAGGTCCCTCTTGACCGGGGGAGCATCCTCTTCCCAGCCAGCGACCATATTCGGTCCAAGCGTCAGCGGCAGGTCGCGTTGGCCGCGTCCCGCCTTGGCTTCCAGATCCCAGTGCGAGGAGCAGACCCGTTCTCGAGCGTCGCGCATCATCCAGTCCACCCGATAGCTGCCGAGCCCGAGACTGAACCCGCTCGTCAGGGTGGTCTCTCCGTATGCCCCCGAGGGAAGATCTCGAATGGCGAACCGGTGCAGCAAGTACACAGGGCTTTGGCTGTCTGCTGCAGGCGTAATGCGCATCACCACTTGCAACCAGCCAGCATCTGCAAGTACCTTGGTGGGAACGCTGGCGCGGAAGCCGGAATGAAAGCGCAAATCGAATCCTAAGCCGGGTTTGTCGGATGTAACGCGACAGGAAAGATCCGCACGCGGCTCGCGGGATGCAAGCACTGCCATGTCGACGTACGGAAGAGGGGGATCTAGTTCCACACTGGTTCCTGGCCACCCTGCCCCTGCTGACCCGGCTAGCAGCCAAAGCAAGCCGAGAGACTGCAAGCCGCCAGCTACCCTTCCCCTGCCGGTAATTCTGGTAAGCAAACTTCGTCTGGTCATGGTCGACGACTCCGGGTTCTACTCTGTATACCCATCTTGGCCGCCTGCTATTCCAGATTGCCGAAACCTGGGGCGCCGTCCAGGTGTCATTCAGAGCGTCGAGACCATAGGTGGCAACATGTTTCCCGGACCCGCCTATTCGGAAGGACCACCGGTCCCGCCATCTATCAATGGAGTGAGAGCAACTTACTCAAGGCGTACCATTTCAGAGATGGTTTAGTTGACCCGCCTTTTCCGCCAGAAGCCCGGTCGGTTCACGCGGCTCTTCTGGCGGACCGGCCGGCATTTTCGCCGATGGTTCCAAAGAAGGCACAGGAATCGTCTGGGGAACAGTTCGCTAACGGCGGCGGCCGACCATGGCGATATCGTGAGCGTGCTGTATGCTTTCAACGCGTCATTTCGTTTACACCTGCCAGGCGGTGTTTTGGGAATATCCGAGTCGGCCGTTTGGTAGTAGAAATTAGAAACTCATGCGAAGAGACTTAGCAGCCGTTTGTTTCTGGTTTCCAGGCGGACCGCAGGCCGCGTTACGGCGGTCCAAGGCTGAATGTCTCTACACTTCGTGAGCCGTCTTCGCCGGCCTGGAAGCGGCGGCGCGGGCGGAGGGATCGGCAAGACAACCTCCCGCGGGGCGCGCAGGCTTCCAGGCCCAGGCACGCACTACTCCAGCGGTATGGTCAACGACATCTAACCCATGACAACAAATAATGAAAAGACTGGAACGTATGGAACTTCACGCGGCAGGCGCTGGGGTGTGGTGTTAGCGGGCGGCGATGGTTCCCGCCTGCGAGGCCTGTCCCGACGAATCGCCGGCGATGACCGGCCCAAGCAATTCTGCGACATGCTGGGTAGTGGCTCCACGCTCCTCCAACACACCGCGAATCGGGTCGGCCGCAACATCAGTCAAGACCAGATTGCGTATGTGGTGACACGGCCCCACGAACGATATTACAAACCGTTGTTGGAAGGTGTGCATCCTCGGCGTGTTTTCGAACAGCCAGCCAACCGGGGAACAGGCGTCGCAATTCTGCTCAGTATTTTGAAGGTTATACGATTCGATCCATGTGCGGTAGTCGGAATATTCCCATCCGATCACCACTTCTCGGACGAGGCCGTTTATTCAGAGTATGTCGAATTCATGTTTACCGGGGCTGAGTATCTGCCGGAGCGGGTGGTGCTTCTCGGAATTCGCGCCGACCGCCCCGAGACGGAATACGGGTGGATTGAACCTGCCCGGTCGGGAATACTGCCGGTCGATGGTTCCCTACGCCCGGTAAAGCGTTTCTGGGAGAAGCCGCCTTTAGACATCGCCGAGAACTTGATGGAACAGAGATGCGTCTGGAATAGTTTAGTGATGGTTGGAACTGCGCGTGCGTTCGTCAACCTGATCCGCAAGGCGAATCCGGCTCTCTTCGCCTCGGTGAGGTTGCCGACGACATCCGATCCGGAACACAAGGAGCTGTCATCCGTTTATCGTGATGTTCCGAGCGTAGATTTTTCCGGAGCCGTCCTGGCTTGTTGTCCGGACGAACTCTCAGTCGTTTTGGCCAATCACGTCGGGTGGAGCGATTTGGGCAGCCCGGACCGGGTACTCGAGACGGCAGAGCTGTTGCGAAGTCTTCCGAGATCCAGTTCGCCTTGTGCCGCATAGAGCTTCTTACCGGCCTATGCCAACGCGACGCAGCAGATCCTGAAACCGCGGGTCGGAGCGCAATGGGTCGAAGCAGGGACGCATGAGGACCAGCGGGCTAAAGCGCTCGGCATAGGCTTTCTCCAGCCAGGCCATGGCTTGATCCTTCTGGTCCAGACCTACGTAGATCAAGGCAACCTCGGCAGCGTTTGAGAAGGCGCCATGCGATCGATTTTTCAGATCGTTCAGTAGCTTTACCGCTTCATCTGTCATCCCCGATACGGCGTGGGCGTAAGCGAGATTGGCTGTGAATGCCGTACTCTCCGGCGACAACTGGACCGCTATTTGAAGTTCTTTGATGGCTTCGTTGTAAATATGCTTTTGCGCCAACGCCTGGCCCAGTACATAGTGTCCATTGGCAAAGAAAGGGTCCAAGTATATTGCCTTTCGAATTTGCTTTATCGCTTCGTCATAACGACGTGCGACCAGTAGTTCTTCCGCCAAATCCGCGCTAATGATGAGGGAAAGTGGATCCAAACTCTCCGCCTTCTCTACTTCGGCGACAGCTTCGCCGTTGCGCCCCAGCGCGGCCAAATGCCAGCCGTACCACTCGTGACCGGTCGCGTAGCCAGGGTTAAGTTCGATTCCACGCGTGAACTCCCGCCCACCAGATTCCCAATCCCAGTCGAAGCCATCTAAGCAAAATGCCAACGAGATGTGAGCTTCGCCTAAAGTACTGTCCAACGCGATGGCTTTTATCGCAGCCGCCTTTGCTCTGGGGTAGGCTTCCCTCGGAGCCAGAATCCCATACTTCCAATCTCCCGCCAAGGCATAAGAGTCGGCCAGCCCCGCGTACGCCTGGGCGTAGTCCGGATCATTTTGGATGGCTTGGCTGAAATAATCGATGGCCTTTTTCAAGCCCTCGCCGGTTCGCTTATTCCAGAAGAATCGTCCCTTCAGGTAAGACTCGTAGGCTTCCCCATTTACGGCCTGCGGCTGGTCCAACCTTGCCTGTTCGTGTGGATTCAGTTTGAGCCGGATCTGTTCGGCTATGGAGCGAGCCACTTCTTTCTGGACAGTCAGGATATCGCGCAACTCCACCTCATAGCTTTGGGCCCACAAGTGCTTGTCGGAGGAAGCCTGGATCAATTGCGCTGTGATGCGAACCTGGTTCCCTAAGCGCAAGACGGTACCCTCCACCACTGCGTCGACGTTCAATTCCTTAGCGATCTCCGGTAAAGGCCTGCGCACGCCTTTGTAGGTCATCGCCGAGGTACGGGAGATCACTCGCAATTCGCCGACCTGCCCCAGCTCGGTAATCAGCTCGTCGGTCATGCCGTCTGAAAAGTATTCCTGCGATGGGTCGCCAGAGAGATTCTCCAACGGGAGCACTGCCAACGATCGAATCAGCGTCGACGGCCGGCTCCGCAAAAGAAAGCTCACGAAACCTGCCAACAACAGAAGAAAAACGAGGCAGGAAACCTTCCAGAGAAGCGTCCACCTGGGGCGAACTACTACCGCCGTAGCGCCGAGAGGTTCAACCCGATCCTCATCCTTGGCATCCAGGAGACCTCCCATTCCAGGTTCCAGTTCATTGGGGGAAGCCTGGCCGGCTAACACGGTTTCACTCTCGCCGATGGTCTCAACTGGAGCGATAAACCGATAGCCTCGCCGGGGGACGGTTTCGACAAAGCGAGGATTGGAGGCGGAATCGCCCAACACCTCGCGAAGCTTGTTAACGGCCGTGCCCAGGCCGTGATCGAAATTGACGGATGTGTCTTCCGGCCACAGCGTGCGCCGGAGTTCCTCGCGCGCGACGACCTCTCCTTGCTGCTTCAGCAATGTAATCAGCAGCAGAAACGGCTGCCCCTGCAGCCTGATTTTGGCGCCTTTTTTCCTGAGTTCGCCCGATCGAAGATCGACTTCAAAAACGCCGAAGCGGACCGAGCGCACGGATGACGGGAATTCTCCCATAACGCCTCTAAGCGGTCGGCCACCAGCACATTTACAACAAGGAAGCCATTATAACAGTCCTGCCCACAAAGTGAAGTCTTTCGATAAGTATTTTGCTTTTCAATGAGTTGCCGGCTGATGAGTAGTTGAAGCAGGGAAGGTCGGCTGTCCATTGAGCGATTCGGCGGCAACCGCTAGGATCTTCCAAGCGAGGAGAACAGCAATCAGTGTTACGACACTTGGCGACCGCACTCAGCACGGAGTCGAACGAGCATCTGGGAAACCGAAGCGATACGGCGATGCTCGTAGTGCACCTGGACGCGGCTTACAACCTTGCGCGCTGGCTGATGCGCAACGAAACCGAGGCGGAGGACGTGGTTCAGGACGCATACCTCCGCGCCATCCGCCACTTTGCCGCTTTTCGGGGCGGAGACGGGCGCGCCTGGCTGCTGAAAATCGTACGCAATGTCTGCTACGACCGCTTGAGGCAGAAGAGGGCTTCGGTTCAGAATACAGATTTCGATGAAGCCATTCACGGCGCCGGCCAGCAGACTCCAAATCCGGAGACCGCCTTGCTGCTGGCTGAAAGAGCCACGGCGCTCAGAAATGCCCTGGAAGAATTGCCGCCGGAATATCGCGAGGTTCTAGTACTGCGGGAACTGGAACAACTCTCATACCGCGAGATCGCGGAAATCGCCGGAATTCCTTTTGGTACTGTGATGTCACGCCTTAACCGGGGACGGCAACGGCTGCAGCAGTCCCTGTTGAGTTACGCGGAACGAGGAGCAATTGACGCCGTCCCTTACGAGGCGCAGGAACCACGGATTGCGTGACCACCGCGCCGCTGGAGGTACGCCCTAACGCTGTCCGGAGGACATTTTGCGATTACGTTTTTCCCGGCTATCCCTGCTGGTAAAGATCCTGTTGTCTACTTCCTGCGCGATCACGCTGCTGTTCGGCATCGCCATGTTGGTTATATTGGACAACATCAACCGCAGCATGTCCGATAGCTTGCAGGAAAAGGAAGCGGTGCGGAGCATCTGTTCGAGACCAACGACGGGACGATCGCCTCCACTCTGAACCCACGGACCGCCGGCATCGCCCGCGCCAATCTGCTTCGCGCCAAAGCCACAGACCCGGTGAGCGACGGTCAGCCTCTGCAAGATATCTCCAGCAGCCAGGTGGCGGAGGTCTGGATTCTTCGCTCGTTCGATGATACCGAGCG
Source organism: Bryobacteraceae bacterium (assembly GCA_049522755.1). GTDB lineage: Bacteria > Acidobacteriota > Terriglobia > Bryobacterales > Bryobacteraceae > PALSA-243. Next base: position 10,909 of record JBEKNN010000154.1, read on the forward strand.
CCGGATTGCTGGCCTTTCCACCACGATTTTGCTGCTGTGGTTGGCGGCCATGTGCGTTGGGTTGGGACTGACCTACCTGCTAGCCCGCCGTATCGTGGAACCTGTGAAACAACTGGACCGCGCCGCGGCCGAGATGGCGCGGCAGAATTACGCGATTGAAGTAGGGGTCCGCGCCGAAGACGAGATGGGCCGCCTGGCGCAGACGTTTAATACGATGTGCGCCTCCATCCGGCATGCGCGCGAAGAGCCTGATTCGTCAGGAGCGTATCTCTACGATCGGCCACCTTTCGAGCTCGATCGTCCACGATTTGCGCAATCCCCTGGCCGCCATCTACGGCGGCGCCGAGATGCTGGTGGACGGGAATCTGGCTCCCGCTCATGTGAAGCGACTGGCCGCCAACATCTACCACGCCTCGCAACGCATCCAGAGAATGTTGCAGGATCTGCTCAACGTCTCCTGCGGCAAGAGCGTGGCTTCGGAACCCTGCCGCCTGGGCGGCGGCTTGCGAATCACTGGCCGCGACAGCCGAATCGCATGGCGTGACGCTGACCGTCGAAATGGCCCCGGAGATCGAACTGCCGCTGGAGCGCGGCCGCATGGAGCGCGCCTTTGTGAACCTGATCGGCAACGCCATCGAGGCCATGCCTGAGGGTGGAGAAGTACGCATCTGGGCCCAACTCGACGCGGGCTTCGTAGTGGCGCACGTGGACGATACCGGCCCGGGCATCGCCCCGGAAATTCGCTCCAAACTCTTCCAGCCGTTCGTGACGGCCGGCAAGCGCAACGGCCTCGGCCTGGGCTTGGCTCTCACCCGGCAGACCGTGCTCGATCACGGTGGCGGCCTGTGGGTGGACGATATCGCCAGCGGCGGCGCGCACTTCAGCGTCCGGCTGCCCGGAGCGCACGTGGCGGAGCCGCTGGCGCTGGTAGGGGGCGTTGGACTGGCCGTTCGTGAGAAGAGCGTTTCCGCGAAAAGAGCCGTGGCGGCATGAGCCGTTCGAGATGTCTCAAAGGCGCATGACTTAGTCCCGTTATGTTATAGGGGCGCGCGAGCTGGCCGCAGCCCTCCACGATCTGATGTGAGGGCCGCAGCTCAAGCGCCTGGGTTCTACCGTGTTGCCGGCGACGAACTGGAGCAGATCCAACTCCTCCTCCCGAGTTGTCGAACATGCTCGGCACACAACAGAGAACGGCGGCCCTTATGCGCCGCCGTTTCTTTAATGCCGCTGTGCGCCGTTGTTACTTTGAGTCTTTGAGGTCGAAGCGATCGAGGTCCATCACCTTGACCCACGAGTTCACGAACTCCGTCACGAACCGGCGCTGGCCATCGGATTCGGCATAGACCTCTGCAACAGCGCGAAGCTCGGCGTTCGAGCCGAAGATCAAGTCCACGGGAGTCGCCGTCCACTTCAGGGCGCCGGTTTTGCGATCGTGTCCTTCATAGATGCCTTCCGTCGTGGCCGATTTTTCCCACTTCGTCGACATATCGAGGAGGTTGACAAAGAAGTCATTCGTCAGTGTTCCGGGACGGCTGGTGAAGACACCGTTGGCCGATCCGCCTTCATTGGCGTTCAGCGCCCGCATACCCCCGACTAGCACTGTCATCTCCGGCACCGACAACGACAGCAGATTCGCGCGCTCCACCAGCATTTCCGCCGGCGACTTCGTGAGGCCCGCACTGTAATAGTTGCGGAAGCCGTCGGCCGTCGGCTCGAGCATGGCGAACGAACCGGTGTCCGTCTGCGCTTGCGTGGCGTCTACGCGGCCCGGTGTGAAAGGCACGCTCACGGTGAGGCCGGCCTTCTTCGCCGCCTCTTCAATGGCGGTGCTGCCGCCGAGAACGATCAGGTCCGCCAGCGATACCCTTTTCCTTCCGGCCTTCTGATTGAATTCCTGCTGAATGGCTTCGAGACGCGAGATCACCCGGGAAAGTTCGGCCGGATCGTTTGCCGCCCAGTCCTTCTGCGGCGTCAGGCGAACCCGGGCGCCATTAGCGCCCCCCCGCATATCGGTATAGCGGAACGTCACAGCCGAGGCCCAGGCCGTACGCACGAGTTCGGGAACCGTGAGGCCTGCGGCGAGAACCTTCGCCTTCAGCGCGGCCACATCCTTCGCATCGACCGGCGCGTAGTCGGCTTTCGGCAGCGGGTCCTGCCAGATTAGTTGTTCCTTCGGAACCTCCGCACCGAGGTATCGAATGCTGGGACCCATATCGCGATGCGTAAGCTTGAACCAGGCCTTGGCAAACGCCAGCTCGAACTCGGCCGGATTCTGCCGGAACCGCAGGGCGATGGCGCGATAGGTGGGATCTTCCTTAAGCGCGAGGTCCGTGGTGAACATGATCGGCGCATGGCGTTTATTGGGGTCAAAGGCATCCGGAACCAGATTTGCGGCCTGACTGTCGGATGGGATCCACTCTGTGGCGCCCGCCGGGCTCTTCGTCTTGACCCAATTAAATGTGAACAGGTTGTCGAGGTACTGCATGCTCCATTTGGTGGGGCTGGCCGACCATGCTCCTTCGAGCCCGCTGGTGATGGCGTCCGCCCCTTTGCCGCTGCCGCAGCTGTTCTGCCATCCAATACCCTGCTGTTCAATCGCTGCCGAGGCTGGCGCCGGGCCCACACATTTGGCCGGATCTGCGGCGCCATGCGCCTTGCCGAAGCTATGGCCTCCCGCAATCAGAGCGAGCGTCTCTTCGTCGTTCATCGCCATGCGGCCAAACGTCTCGCGGATGTCTTTCGCGGCGGCCAGTGGATCGGGGTTGCCATTCGGGCCCTCGGGATTCACATAGATCAGGCCCATCTGCACCGCGGCGAGCGGCTGCTGCAGCTTGCGGTCGCCGCTGTAGCGCTCATCGGCCAGGAACGCCTTTTCCGGACCCCAGTAAACTGTATCCGGTTCCCAATCGTCAGCGCGGCCGCCGGCGAAACCGAAGGTTTTGAAGCCCATCGATTCGAGCGCCACGTTGCCGGCGAGGACCATCAGGTCGCCCCATGAGATCTTCTGCCCGTACTTCTGTTTCACGGGCCAGAGCAGACGGCGGGCCTTGTCGAGGTTGGCGTTATCGGGCCAGCTGTTCAGAGGATCGAAGCGCTGCTGGCCGCCATCACTACCGCCGCGTCCGTCTGTCGTGCGATAGGTGCCGGCGCTATGCCAGGCCATGCGGATGAAGAAGGGGCCATAATTGCCGTAGTCGGGCGGCCACCAGTCCTGCGGCGTGGTGAGGACCTGAGCGATGTCCTGCTTTACGGCTTTGAGGTCGAGTGTCGCGAATGCCTTCGCATAGTCGAAGTCCTTCCCGAGGGGGTTGGACTCCGCCGCATGCTGGCGCAGCGGCGCAAGGTTGAGCTGTTCGGGCCACCAGAACTGGGCAGTCTGGGGCTGCTGCGCGGCAGCGATTGATATAAATACGAACGGCGCTGCGGCAACCGCCCATCGAGAGTAGAACGGTCTGAGATTCATAGTTGCGAGTCTACGGCTCAGCTTGACATAGGTCAATATGGCGGCGACTATCATATATATAGGATTTACCTATGGAACAAGCGTCGCGCGTCAGAGGCTTTGATTTACGGCAGTTAGAGTATTTTTGCGCGGTGGCGCGGACGGGCAGTTTCACCAAAGCTGCGGAAGATCTGGGGATCGCGCAGCCCTCGCTTTCCGAGCAGATCGCGCGGCTCGAACAGGGACTGGGCGCGCCGCTGTTCGAACGCCTCCACCGTCGCATCGAGCTGACGCCGCTGGGAGAGGCGATTCTGGGCAAGGCGAAGGCGCTGGTGGAAGACGCAGCGGCGCTGCCCGACTTGTTCGACCAGGCTCGGGAAGGCGTGCGCGGACCGCTGCGGGTGGGCTCGATTCCCACAATTCTTCCTTACTATCTAGCGCCAAAGCTGCGGGGATTTCTGGATCGGTACCCGGACGTGGATCTGCATGTGCGCGAAGGCAGGACGGCGGAACTGGTGGAGCAGGTGCTCGAGGGGGTAATCGACGTCGCGGTGCTGAGCCTGCCGGTGGGCGCCGCGGGGCTGGTTATGAAAGAGCTGTTCCGCGATCCGCTGTATCTAGCAGTCCCGGAGCACCATGCGCTCGCAAAGGCGAAGACGGTACTTCTGCGCCAGTTCACAGAGGAGCGGCTGCTGATTCTCAAGGATGGGCACTGTCTGCGGGATGAGACCCTGTCCCTCTGCGATCACGCGCGGATGCGGTTCGTGGCGCAGTGCGAAGTGGATCAGTTTCTAACGATCTTCGAACTGATCCGCGCCGGGTTCGGCGTGAGCATCGTGCCTGATATGGCGAGAAGCCTGAGCCAAGGCTGCCGGCTGGTCGAACTTGAACCGAAGGCCAGCAGGAAAGTGGGTTACATCCGGCTGGAAAGACGCTATGTGTCGAAGGCGATCGAGGCGTTTACGCGATATCTGAAGGGGTAGACAAGAGGAGGCCCATGAGCGACCGCGTTGATTTTGAAATCGGAAGGTCCGAATAACCACGAGCAAACTGTTACTTTCAGTCGGGAGGAATTCGAGGATGAGCTGAAATCAGGCGTCATGACATTCCACTGCAATACCGTGCGATACCAACTGGCCTCCCTCTGACGGCTAGATCCAATTGACTCTCTTGGGACCACCCAAGGTCGGCGAGCAGATTTGAGGCGGTCAAGTGTGAATTGGCGCCAGCGGAAGGCCAGGATTAACAATTGGTTCCCATTGCAAAGCGGGCCCGGCAGATATAATTAAGAACGAATGCGCTGGTCACTTCCGCGAGTTGGCCTGCTGGCGCTTCTGGTCGGCGCGGCTTTGGGGCTTCCGCCCGCCTGGCTGCATATCACCATTCCCGGCCGAACGGTTCACAACAGCCACTATCTGGCGGCGAGCTTTCTCTACCAACTGCAGACGATGCTCGGCGCGGATTCGAATTCTCCCAATGTGATGGACGGCAAGATCGTTCAGCGCCAGGGCAAGGAACTGTACATCGACTTGGACCGGCTCGCGCCGGAGCACGCGGGGACGCTGCGTCAGATCGCGTCCGGCGAGTCGTCCCCGGGCGATATCAGTCTTACCGCGATAAACGCCTACATGGACGAGCACTACTACCAGCTCACTCACCCGTATCCAAGCTTGCAGGCGCTGCTCAAAGAAAATCCTTATCGCGACAATCCAAACTGGATGGTGATTCCCGTCGATAGCGCAACCTTCCACCGTCGGCGCGTACTCCACATCGACAAAGACCGTATCACTGACGCTCTGGTGTCCTATTTCAGCAACAATGACTTGCTGATTTATGGGGAGGGGACCGTAATTGTAGCGGAATCCTTCGATAAAGGCGGCAACTTTGTGGAGGCAGAGGTGCTGCGGAAGCGCGGCGACACGTTCTGGAATTTTTCCGTTTACGATAGCAAAGGCGCGATCGTCCCCGCGTCGGTCAGCTTCGACGAAGACGGCGAGCCTGATCCCAAGACACCAGGCCTTCACGCATCGCGGGACTGCGCCATCTGCCACCGCATCGACCGGCTGGACCTTTCGGGCGATCCCGAGGCGCCGGCGCGGACTCCCGTCCGGGCGTTCTTTCAGCGCTTGCCGGCGCGCACTCCCGAGATCCACCTGGGACCGGAATACTACGATCATATGGCGTTCACGGAGCTTACCGAGGCTAATGGCAAACGGAAGGATGGCGTCTTTGGAGTGTATGGCAGTCTGTACCTTTCCGAGCTCGCCGGCCGAAAACGATTGGGCACGCTGACTGCGGAGGATCGGGCCCGCTACCAGCGGCTGAGACCCTACTATCCGGAGTTGCTGACTCCTTTGGAACGCATCGATTCACTCACCAATTCCATCGGCATGCGCCTGCTCCGCATTCCCGAACCGAAGTCTTATGAGTTGATCGGATCGATCGCTTCCGATCCGGAACACCGTACCGACGAAACGCGCCATCATCCCCCGTTTCACCAGGGCTTCTTCCTATCCATGTATAAGCTGACCAACGCCGAATACAGGCGTTTTCGTCCCGATCACCACGTGGCGTCCTATGGCGGCATCGAGCTCGATGGCGACGACCAGCCCGCGGTGAATGTCAGTTACGGCGACGCGGTGGCGTTCGTGGCATGGCTGAACGCTTTGCCTGCTGAGCGCACCGCCGGGCGTACTTACAGGCTGCCGACCGAGGAAGAATGGGAGTTTGCCGCACGCGGAGGCGACGACCGCCGATTTCCGTGGGGCGACCAGTGGCCGCCTCCCGAGGGCGCCGGCAATTTCGCTGACGATGCCAGCGGAAAGTACTTCGCCTGGGAGCACCTGGCTGGCTATCACGATGGTTTCCTGGGCACGTCGCCGGTGGGGAAATTCCTGCCCAATCCTTATTTCCTCTACGATATGGGCGGAAACGCTTATGAATGGACGGCCAGTCTCTATGATCCGTACCCGGGAGGGCCTGCTGTAGCGCCTTTGCCCGCGCGGCCGTTTGGGGCCGGAATGCGGGTCGTGCGAGGCAGTAGCTGGGCCGACGAGTTGCCCAAAGTGTTGCGGTGCGCGTTTCGCAATCCGATGCCTCAGGATACCCACCTGCCGTTTCTTGGCTTACGGGTGGCCGCCGATATTCCCGCGCTGCACTGAACTGGCGGAGGGTTGATTAGACGCCGGTCTTACTAACGCGGAAAACCTCGCTAGGTTAACTATAACTAAGCTAGAAGCTAGAAGAGCGCATAAATAAAGGGCCCCAGGGGAGTGGCAGAGGCCAATACCAGAAGAAGACCGAATAGCATCAGGACCACAACCATGGGTAAAAGCCACCAGCGGCCACCACGAGCGAACAGGTGAAATAGTTCCCCGACAGTTCGGAACATTGCGATCAAGCTGCGGAATACTGTCCTCACGTCCCGGAATCCTGCTTCGCGACTCGGTAATTTTCAAGATACAACACGTCCAGTCCGCTGCGGAAAAAGGTCGAAAGCGCATCGGCTGCCGATGCAACGATGGGCTCTCCCCGAAGATTGAAGGACGTATTTAACAAGACAGGGTGACCGCTGGCATCGCCGAAGCGGCGGAGCAGGTCGAAATACAGCGGATTCGCCTCGCACCGCACCAGATGGGGGCGGGCGCTGCCATCCACGTGCGTCACCGCCGGTATCTGGTCGCGCATTGCGCTGCATACGGATGCTGTGCGCAGCATAAACTTCGCCGTCGGCTGGCGATCGAGCGGTTGCTCGAAGTAGCGGGCGGCGGATTCCGCCGTCAAGGACGGAGCGAAGGGGCGGAAAGTCTCGCGAAACTTGATCTTTGTGTTTACCACGTCCCGGGCCTCGCTGCGCCGGGGATCGGCCAGAATGCTGCGGTGGCCCAGGGCCCGCGGTCCCCACTCGAAGCGTCCCTGCGACCAGCCAATCACCTTTCCCGACAGAAGGTCTTCCGTCGCCCGGTCGAGCAGTTCCTCTGCGGATTTCAAGACCACGCCGGCAGCGCCCGTGCGCTCCAGTTCCGTTTGAATCTCCGCTTGGGGCACGGCTCTGCCCCACGAAATATGCTGCAATTCCGCTCCGCGGGGCCGGCCCAGCACCGTGTGCCAGGCCCACAAAGCCGCGCCCAATGATGCGCCGCCATCCCCGGCCGCGGGCTGGACGAAGAGTTCGTCGATTCCCGCTTCGTCCTGAATCCTGCCGTTGGCCACGCAATTCAAGGCAACGCCGCCCGCCATCACCAGGCGTTTATCGCCGCTCCGGGATGTGGCGGCGCGCGCCATCCGCAGCAGGATTTCTTCGGTCACCTTCTGTAGGCTTGCGGCAATATCCGCGTGGCGCTGCTCTTGTTCGCTGGCATGCGGAGCGCGTGGCTCGCCAAAGAGCGTAAGAAACCTGGAGCTGAATGCACGCCGCGGCGTGTGGTGATACGAGAAATAATCGAGATCCAGTTCGATCGCTCCGTCTTCCGAGACTCGCACCAGTTTCCAGACCTTGTCCATGTAGCGTGGCGTGCCGTAGGGCGCCATCCCCATTACTTTGTACTCGCCTTCGTTCACCTCGAAACCCAGAAAGGCGGTGAAGACGCTATAGAGCATTCCCAGTGAATGCGGCCAGCGGATTTCGAGCGGCAGGCGAATCCCGCTACCTCTTCCTTCGCCCATTGTGGCTGTGGCCCATTCCCCGATGCCATCCACCGTAAGAATGGCCGCCTGCGAAAATCCGGAGCAGTAAAATGCGCTCGCCGCATGGGCCAGATGATGCTCGCAAAACAGCATCCGGCTGGCGGGCACGTCCAGCAATTTAAGCAGCCGGCTTTTGATCCATAGCTTCTCCGAAAACCAGCTCAGCAAAGCTTCCCGGAAGAAAGCCCAGGAGCGCGGGTAGTAGTCGAGAGATGTCGCGAGAATCCGGTCGAATTTCAGCAGCGGCTTTTCGTAGAACGCCACGTAGTCGAGATCCTGCGCCTGAATTCCCGCGTGTTCGAGACACCAGGCGATGGTCAACGACGGAATGGCGGAATCGTGCTTCTTGCGCGAGAAGCGTTCTTCAGAGGCTGCTGCGACCAGTTGCCCGTCCTTAAGCAGCGCTGCCGAACTATCGTGATAATCGCAGGAGACTCCCAGAATGTACATCGCTCAGAACTGCTTCCGCGCTTCCGCCAGATCGCCGGCGCGCTCCTCCCGCGTGCTCCATGCCACCGCAGCGCCGGGACGGGCAGCAGCGCGCACCCGCGCGGCAATCCCGAACGGCAGCACCACGGTGAAGTATAGAAGCGTCAGCCACAGGCGGCCCATGAAGCGGCTGACAAGTTCCAAGAAAGCGCGCAAGCGGCCGATCATTGTCCTTGTTCTCCGGAATGCGCCGGCATGGAGGCCGCCAGAGAATCGAAAATCGCATCCGCAACAGCCTGGTCGCCGGCTGGAGTCAAATGGCAGTAGTCGGTAAAGGATTGAGCGCTCATGCGGTCGAAAACGCCCGTCAGATTCAGAAACTGGTAGCCCTCGGTCTCCGCTCCCGCCGCAAGATCGCTGGCCAGACGCGGATATAAGGTCTGAAATCCGTAAACGTAAAGCGGTCCATCGATCTTCGACCAGTAATCCAGCAGGCGGCTTTCGATGCTAGTCAAAGGCTTGCGTGTTACTGCGATCTGGGGTTGCAGGACAAACAGGGTCTTGGTTCCCTCCAGCGCTGCGAGACGGTGAATCTGCCGCACGGGGAGCATGTACCCACCGATTTTGCTGGCAGCCGACCGATACCGGTGTTGCTCGTCCGGGGTCATGCCAGCCAGGCCCGCATGAGGGTGGGCCTCGGCTTCGCGTATCCGCTCTTTACGCGCGCGGAGCTGGTAGCGCCGGCTCACGCGTTCTCTGATCAGCCGGTACAAAGAACTGTGGTCAAGCAGCCAGGTGGACGACATCAACCGCAGGGACATTGATGCGGGCCCGGTCAGACCATCAAATTCGTCGCCGAGGCCGGCTTGGCCGTAGCTGTCGTAAGTGTCCGGGGATCGTAACGTAGCGAAGAGGTCGTTGACGCCGTCAAGCAGGACCAGGTAGTCGGGATGATAGCGCTGCAGCGCGGAAAGATAGAGAGCCAGATCCTGATTGAGAAAGTACCCCTTTACGGCGGCATTGATCACTTCCCAGCGGTTCGCCGGGAACGCGGCGTTCAGCCGCTGCTCCAGATCGTAATCAATCGTCTGATGGTTGTTAATTCTCCAGCGGTCGTCGATTTCCGGATAAAGAGTTTCGCCGCCGTAGGCGACCGATCCTCCGAGCAAAAATATGCGCACGGCGCCTGGCGGCTTTTCGAGCGCAACATTACGGTCACCGCGGAATCCGGCTTGGTTCAACTGAACGTGGTTGCCGTTGTAGCTGGGATTATTGCGAAAGGCGGTCCAGCGGTCGAGCCTCAACTCGATCCGGCTGCCCGGAGAGCCGGTCTGGCGACGCGCGATATATTCCGCCAGTCCGAATGCCGCACAGACGAAAGCAACGTTGTAGAGTATGAGGAGCGCGGTCTTAGGCGCAGAGCGCACAACTTACTCCCAATCTTAATCGCATGCGGGTTTCAGATGCAGCGTGTGGGCGCCTGCGCGGACTGTAACAGCATCAGTCAGCCGCGCAGCGTCTCTGGAGACACGATAACATACTGCAAATGCTCTGGCGCATCATCCAAGAGTGCTTAACCGTTTTGCGGGTTGCGGCCCAGGACCATGTTGTCGGCCTCAGCCGACTCAGTTTCCTGCGGATCTTGGATTTAAGCCGGGAGAGCGTGAGGCGCGTTTGAGGCGGGAGATTTTTCCATAGCCGAGAGCAAATCGGCGGGCAGTTGTTACCGCGCGGCCTGAGTGTACCGGAGCTACCCTCGATCCCCGAAAGAAAAAGAGCGCTCGTCGCAAAACGGCCGTTTCGCGCCCGGCCCATCTTCCACCATTCTTCGCCGATACCCGCCCGCTCCAGGCCGGCAACTCGCAAGGCGACGATTCGGCCGCCCGCATCGGATGCGACGGGGCCGTCCTGGAATGTCTTCGGCTGGCGCGCCCTCGGCAATATCTTTCCTGGCGCAGCAAAAACATAGGCTAAATTGAGATACCGTCAGCGTCTATTATCCGCCATTCTCCGTATCTCAAAGATTGTGAACAGGACGTAGTCATCAATGGGATCTTCGACGATTTGTTGTAGCATAAGTGTAGAGCCAGTCGGCTCGCAGCGCAACACCCGGAGGCTCACCATTTCGAACGGGGGCTGACGCTCCAGCGACCTATCCCGAGTGCTCTTCGGAGCACGCGGGATGGCCGGGACGCCTCCTTACTGCCACCGAGTGCCGGCGTACCCAGGGGCGTCGGTCGCCGCGAGAAGAAGCTTCTCGTAACAATCCGACCGAATGGTCGGAAACCGGAAGTTGTGGAGGATCACTCCCCATAAGTCCTAGTGCTGTAATCGGAAGCGAGCCGGCGGAAATACTGTTAGGGAGCGGCGTGGACTCCCGCGCGGGTTCGCTTTTGATGCAGCGACTTGAAGGAAGCCGGTTTGGGAATGTTCGCGCTATGGGTTTTGAATTGCGCCAATCGTGGAGAAAGCTGGAGCGCGTGATGGTGGATTGTCTTTGGGAGTTGACTTCGCTATTCTGAATTGGCCCAC
>JBEKNN010000155.1:0-21958 GCA_049522755.1 Bryobacteraceae bacterium
CCGCGAAGTCCGCGGCTCCAGTTGCGCCTCCCGCGCCGGCAGCTCAGGATGCCAAGGACGCCGCTCCGTCCCCCGTGCCCGCAAACAAACAGGTCGACGACCCGGCGGAGTCCGCTCCGCCTGCAACCGCCGAACCCGCGCCGGCGGCCGAACCCGGCGGCCCACTCTCGCCGCTGGTTCGCAAGATGGCGCGCGAGCACAACGTCGATATGAGCCGCGTCAAAGGCACCGGCGCCGGCGGACGAATCACCAAGCAGGATATGGAAGCCTACATCGCGCAGGGCTCCGCGCCGGCTCCTGCCGCGGTTCCGGCTGCCCCCGCCGCACCCGCGCCCGCCGCCGCTCCCCCGCAGCCTGTCGCCGCCGAAGCGCCCGCGCCCGTCGCCGCCGGCGGCCCCGCCAAGACTCGCATCGAGCCCATGAGCCAGATGCGCATCCGCATCGCCGAGCACATGGTGATGTCCAAGCGCACCTCGCCGCACGTCACCACCATACATCGCGTCGATATGACCAAGGTTGCCAAGCTGCGCGAAAAGAACAAAGCAACCGTCCAGGCGAATTACGGTTTTGGCCTGACCTATCTGCCGTTCGTCACGCGCGCCGCGGTGGTGGCGCTGCGCCAATTCCCGCTGCTCAACGCATCCCTCGACAATAACAACATCGTCTACCACAACGAAATCAACGTCGGCATCGCCGTGGCGCTTGAGAACGGCTTGATTGTGCCGGTGATTCGCGCCGCCGACGAGAAGAACGTGCTCGGCCTCCAGCGATCCATCGTCGACCTGGCCACGCGCGCCCGCTCGCGCCAGTTGAAGCCCGATGAAGTGGTGGGCGGAACGTTCTCCATCACCAATTTCGGCAGCTTCGGAAGCTTGGTCGGCACTCCGGTAATCAACCAGCCGCAGGTCGCCATCCTGGGCGTCGGCACGGTGGATAAGACGCCGGTCGTAGTGGACGACGCCATCGCCATCCGTTCCATCTGCCATCTGTCGTTGAGTTTCGATCATCGCCTGATCGACGGCGCACTCGCCGATCAATTCATGAGCAAGGTGAAGGAAGTGCTGCAGGCGTGGTCGGAGGAAGTCTTGTGAGAGGTCGAGGTCTTGTGACCGGTCGAAGTTCTGTGAAGCTCTACCTTCTCGCCCTGGCCGCCGCGCTGCCCGGCGTCGCCGCGGCTCCCGACCTGATGAAGGGCAACACCTTCGGCAATCCGAAAGCGCCCCTGCTGATCGAGCTTTTCAGCGATTTCGAATGCCCCGCCTGCAAGTACATGCACGATAAAGAAGTCCCGCAGATCATGAAGGACTTTGTCGATAAGGGCAAGGCGTACATGATCTATCGCTACGACCCGCTGCAGATGCACCAGCACTCGCGCCAGGCGGCGGAATTGGTCTGCGCCGCGGCGCAATTGGGAAAGTACGTGCAGGCTTCGAACGCGCTTTTCGCGAATCAGGAAAGCTGGTCGAAGAGTGGCCGCGTCGCCGAAACATTGGACGCGGTGCTGACGCCGGCGGAGCGCCAAAAAGTTCGCGCATCGCTGAAAGACCCCGCCGTACGGACCGAGATCGACCACGATATCGAAGAGGCCACGTCGCTGCAAGTCTCGGGAACGCCAACGCTGCTGATCACTTATCGCGCCAGCCGGTATCCGCTGTCGGGCCCCGGCGTCATGCAGTACGAACTGGTGAAAGGGTTCCTCGAATCCCTGCTGGCGAAATAGCCCGCACGCACCCAACCCTCGCTCACTGCCACCGGCGAATTCCCCCGACGAATCCGCCAACTCTTCGGCGATGCCTGGTTTCGGCTGGATGGCCCGTCTGTTTCCCGATATACTTGTTAACGTGAAACGATGGGCTGTTTTGTGGCTATTCGTTTGCGCGGCTCCGTTGGCCTCGTGGTCCGCGGATGTTTCCGGCATCTGGACCGGCCAGACGGTAGATCGGAACGGAGATTCTCAGGATTTCTCGTTCCGGTTCGCTCAGAGCGGGGACACGCTTACCGGCAAGATGTACGGCGATAACGAAAGTACTCCGATCGCCGACGGCAAAATTGTGGGCAACCAAGTCACGTTCACGGTAACCAACGAGCTCAACGGACAAATCTCTAAGTTTGTGTATATCGGAACGATGAACGGCGATGAGATCGAAGTGACGAGGGAACGGGTGAACCTCAAGAACGGCCCCATCGACCCCAATCGTCAGAATCAAAAGCAGACCGTACGGTTGAAGCGTGTGGCGTAAATGCAGACGGGAAACTTATTCTGCAGGATGGCGGTCTTGGCCGCCGGCGCAGGTCTGTGCTATGGCCAATCGTTTGACGATGCACAATTGCTTCTCAGAACGTATTGCCAGGCGTGCCATTCGGAAAAATCCCCCACGGCGGGGTTCAGCGTAACCCAGTTGAGTGCGCACGCAAGCTTCGGCGACCAGGCAGACAGGTGGGCGCGCGTCGCGTTCCGCGTGCGGAATAGCGAAATGCCTCCCAAGGGCGCACCCGCTCCCGCGTTGGACCAGCGCGAGGGATTCGCAAAATGGATCGACGAATCCCTGCACGCGAAGGTCTGTGCCGCTGGACCGGTTCCCGGCCGGAACCCCATTCGGCGCTTGAACCGCGACGAATATACCGCGACGGTTCGCGAGTTGTTGGATATTCACCTGGATGTTGGCCATGATCTCCCGGCCGATGGCGCTGGCGGCCAGGGTTTCGACAACGCGGCGGAAGTGCTGTTCCTTTCGCCCGTCTTGGCCGAGAAATACATGGACGCCGCAAAGCAATCGCTTGAGTTCGCGTTGCGCGACTCGCGGGCGCGGCAGCGAATCGGCATCGTCGAACCGGGAGCTGGCGTAACGCCGTCCCAGGCGGCGCAAAAGATACTGGGGGAATTTCTCCCGCGGGCGTTCCGCCGTCCCATCACAACAGCCGAGATGGAACCCTTCCTGGCATTGTTCCGCGCGGCGCAAAAGGAACATCTGCCATTCGACAACTCAGTCGCGTATATGTTGCGCGGTGTCCTGATGTCGCCTCAGTTCCTGTTCCGCGTGGAGGCTCCCAATTCCGGTGCGTTGGCGCGGCCGCTCGATGACTATGCGCTCGCATCGCGGCTCTCGTACTTCCTCTGGGACAGCATGCCGGACGAGATGCTGTTCGATCTCGCCAGCATGGGTAAGCTGCACGAGCCGGCGGTTCTAAGGGAAGAGATTGGCCGCATGTTGCGTAGCGGGAAGTCGATGGCGTTCGTCGAAAGTTTTGTCACGCAGTGGCTCGGAACCCGCGAGCTAGGCAAGGAGTTCGTCCCCGACCCGAAACTCTTCCCCAATTACTCCGCCGACGCCGATCTGCAAGGTGACATTCGTTTTCAGCCCATCGTCTTCTTTCACACGATGATCGCCACGGACGCGCCGCTGACCGATCTTTTGGATTCGAATTGGACTATCATCACGAAAAAGCTGGCGGCGCTGTATGGTCTCGACAAGAGCGTTCTGCGAAAGGACAATCAGGAGCAGCCGCACCGGATCGAACTTCCGGCGGACAGCCATCGCGGTGGTTTGCTCGGAATGTCGGCGGTGCTCGCGGTGTCCTCTTATCCCTATCGAACCAGTCCGGTTTTGCGCGGAAAGTGGGTGCTGGATTCAATCCTGGGCACTCCGCCGCCGCCTCCACCGCCAGGTGTTCCGACGCTCGAAGAACACCAGGCCGCGCAGTCCAAGACAATGCGGGAGCGACTGGCGCAGCATCGGGCGAATCCTGTATGCGCAAGTTGCCATAGTCGCATCGACCCCCTTGGATTTGCTCTTGAGAACTATGACGCCTTAGGGCAGTGGAGGACCGACGAAGCGGGCAAGCCGATCGACAACACCGGCGAATTGCCGGACGGGACGAAATTCAAAGGTCCTGACGAGTTGAAAAAAGTACTGTTGCAGCGGAAAGATTTGTTTATCCGGAATCTTGCCAGCCGGATGCTTGGCTATGCGTTGGGGCACGGACTTACGCGAACGGATTCCTGCGCGGTGGATAGCATCGTCGCGCAGCTGGCGGCGGAGGGCTACAAGTCTCAGTCGCTCATTGAGGCGATTGTGATGAGTCCCTCATTTCGATATCAGGCCAGTACGAGTGAGGAGGCAAGTATCCGATGATCAGACACAAGTTTCCGATTTCCCGCAGGACCGTTCTTCGCGGCGCTGGAGTTAGTTTGGCATTGCCGTGGTTGGAAGCGATGATGCCTGCTTCAGCCGTCGCCGCATCGAAGGCTGCGCTGCCGGTACGCATGGCATTTCTTTATATGCCGAATGGCGTGAATACCAGCGCCTGGGCGCCGGAAGGAACGGGACGCGATTTCAAGTTGTCTACCACGCTGCAGCCTCTGAACGATTTCAAGGATAAGATCGTCGTCGCACAGAACCTCTGGAATGAAGCCGCGAAGGATGGCGATGGCCATTACGTCAAGGAAGCCGCGATTCTCACCTCCCGGCGCATCAGCAAGACTCTCGGTGAGGATTTGAACAGCCACGGCGTCTCTATGGATCAGGTGGCAGCTCAAAAAGCCGGTGAGCGGACGCCTATACCATCCCTGGAGCTGGGAATCTCGCCGGAAGCGACCGGTGTGGATTTGGCCGTTGGTTATACCCGGGTCTATGGGTGTCACATCGCCTGGAGCAGTCCCACTACGCCTCTGGCGCGAGAGATCAATCCGCATTCGGTGTATGAACGGCTATTTCGGGCATCCGGGCCGAAGGGAAATTCGAACAAGCAGGACGCGTTGTTGTTGGATCGCGTTCTTGGAGACGCCAAAGACTTGCGCGCGCAGGTCGGCGTGGCGGATCGCCAGCGGATCGACGAGTACATGGCGATTATCCGATCTCTCGAAGAGCGGACGCAGCGGGCGAATGTAACTGGTGCTGGCGCTTGGAAACCTCGCGTTCCGCTCAATTCCGTAGCCGCCCCGCCGGAAGAGCCGAAGGATTACGCCGAGCACGTCCGCTTGATGCTGGATATGATCGCCCTCGCCTTCCGAAGTGATACCACGCGGATTTCGACATTCATGTTCGGCAACGCCGTCAGCAACGTGAATTTCCGCTGGCTCGAAGGCGTGACCGGCGCCCATCACGATATGTCGCATCATTCTAACGACGCTGACAAACTACGGCAGTATCAATTGATCAACAAGTGGTACGTGGCTCAGTACGCATATCTTCTAGGCAAATTGCGGGAAGCTAAGGAAGGCGACGGCACGGTGCTGGATAATTCGGTGATCATTTTCGCTTCGGCGCTGAGCGATGGAAATAGCCACAATCCCCATAAGTTGCCGGTGGTCTTGGCTGGCAACGCCGGCGGCCGGATCGCAACGGGGCAAAATCTCGTGTTTTCGGAGGACACTCCGCTTGCCAACCTCTGGGTCTCGGTCTTATCCGCATTTGGGACGCCGGTGGAGCGATTCGCCGACAGCACGGGGCCGCTGCCCGGCGTGCTGACATAAGCTCCTTCTGGCTTTAAGGGGAACCGATGACAACTAGATTCGTATTACTCAGCCTCGCTGCGATGCATGTCTTCGCGGCCGCTCAGATCTACTACCCGCCTCCCGATGCAAAGGGTGGTTGGCGGACTCTCAAAGACAAGACTGAGATCCTGAAGACAGCCGGGTTAGACGCCGACAAGCTGGATGAAGCCTTCAACTACGTCCAGCAGACCAGCCAACACGGCGGGTTACTGGTTGTGCGGCACGGTTACTTGGTATACGAAAAATACTTCGGCCGCGGCAATCGTGAGGCATTACCGGAGTTGGCGTCCTGCGGCAAAGCCTTCACCAGTATCGCCGTGGGCATCATGTTGAAAGAGAAACACGATCTCATCCCGGATGGTCTCGATCAGAAGGTATTTACGCCGAAGTACATGCCGGCCGATATTTTTCCGCTTGACGACCCTCGCAAGGCGGACATTACCTTGGGACAGTTGCTATCGATGTCGGCGGGGATCCGAGGAACGAATCCGGTCTACGTGAAAGGTGAAAAACTGACTTGGGATTCTCCGGCGTCGGACAACGGGCCCTATTCCACCACCGACGACTACGCGCTGCATCAATCGCTGTGGTGTGCGCCGGGAGCATGTTATTCCTATGCCACCAGTTCTCCTCATCTGGCCTCGATCGTCTTACGGCGGCTAACTGGCATGGAAATGGAGGACTACATGCGGTTGCGTCTGACGGGGCCGCTTGGCTTTGGCGCCTGGGGCTATGCCATGTATCGGCCAAGTTTGAAGGGCGGCATCGATGCGGACGGGCGTATGTATCACACTCCGGGTGGCGGCAGCAACGCCGTCCGGTCTACGGATGTACTTCGGTTCGCCTACCTGCTTCTGCATGAAGGCAAGTGGGGCGACAAGCAGATCGTGCCGGCCGAATTCGTGGGTATGTGCGGCCGCATGGTCTCCTACAATCCTCACTACACCCATAGCTTCAACTTCAATGTGAACGAAGATGGGCATGTGGAGGGTGCGCCGCGGGATGCATATTGGAAAGCCGGGTCCGGCGGATACTCTATCTATGTGGTTCCCTCTCTCGACATGGTGATTTACAAGATGGGTGGATCTGAGAGCCAGTATGATCCGAAGCTGACTCGTCTTCCGGTGCTTTACCAGTATGATGGCTCACGGGACAGCTGGAAAGCCGGCGATCCGAAATTGATTGGCGACAGCACCAGCGAAACGCTGAAGAGAGTGGTGGCTGCGGTTCGTAATTGAGGCTTCTCTGCAAGTTTCAGCGCCGGGATGTTGCCGGGCCGATCGCTTGCTGAATTGCATTGGTGTCGTCGGCGAACAACCCCTGCTGAAGTTGCGTCGGGCATCCTCCATAAACAGCTTGCCGGCTGCGGTCGGTTTAACGAGAGGGGAAGAACCGCACAGCCACGCACCGGAGCCCGTCTGCTTGGTTCGGTCTAGCGAGGATGTCGGGATCCCGCTGACGGCTCGGGCTCCCAGCCAGCGCTCGCGTCTTCCCATTTGTTGTCGGTCAACTGACGGACGTCGGAGGCATCGGCCCGCATGACGAAGATCTCGCCGTAGGGCTGCGGCGTTCCGTCATACAGCGCCATCTCGTCCTTAAATCCCCTGCGCCCGCTGGTAAACACAATCCACGCGCCATCGGACGACCAGGCGGCGTGCGCATTGCTGCCCGGTACATTGGTCAATCGTTTCAAGTCCGTTCCGTCGGGCCGGATGGTATACAGTTCAAATCTTCCGTCGCTCCGGTCGCTGGTGAAAAGAATGACGCTTCCATTTGGCGACCACGCGGGAAAATTGTCGTAGTGAGAGCCGTCTGTCAGGGGAGTGGTCGTGCCATCCGCCAGCGTCCGAATCACCAATTGCTTCGCCCGCCGGTAAACGATCTTTTTCCCGTCTGGCGACCAGCTCGGAAACCCGTTGTTGATTCCGTCGTCGACAATGGCCTGAAAGCCGGAGCCGTCTGGCTTAATTGTGGCAATCTGGGCGGCGGGCAGGCCGGGAGAACGGAAGTAATGGCCAACGCTAAACAGGATCATGTCACCCGTGGGCGACCAGCTTGAGTCATATGCCGACGCGCCTTTCTCGTGATACAAAGTGTGCTTCTCGCTGCCATCCGCATTCATGATTTCGATGCTGGCGTCGCCGGCGCTCGTGCCATCATTGGCGTACTGGCTGTAAAGCAAACGCCGGCCGTCGGCAGAAAAGCTCGGGAATGGTTCGCTCAGCAGGAGCTCGAATTCCGGGTCGCCGCTCGCCGTGCGAATCAGGTGTTCGGTCATAGCAGGCTTGAGTGTGCGCTCGTAAACTAAGTGCCCGCCGTCAGAGGCCCAACTCGCGTTCCGAACAGGTCCGGCAACCACCGGGACGATATGGCGGTCGGGATACCAGATTTTGATCCCTTCATTGGGTCCGCCGCCTCGAACGGCGTAGCTGATCCTCCCGCCGGAAAGCCACTTGGGCGAGAGCTTCGTCTCGTTGGAAGCGGTGTACTGCCTCCGTTCTCCTGTATCGATGTCGACCGACAACAACTCCGTACGCGACCGGGCCGATTTTGCGAGGAACGCTCCGACCTCGTCGGTCTCGTAGAACAATATCCGCTTGCCATCCGCGGACCATGCGGGGCTGCCGGCGACTCCACTCGGCTTGGTGAGGCGCTTCAGCCCAGTTCCGTCGGGATGGACGATATAGATGCCGGTGGATTGCAACATTTCCCATTGGCCGGGATAAACACCGGGCGTGGCGTCGCGGTCTGAACTGAATGCGATCCAGGCGCCGTCGGGAGACCAGGCTGGTCGGTAGTTACCGGCCTGCCCGGTGGTGAGGCTCCGGCATTTCTTTGTGGTCAGGTCGAGGAGCCAAAGATTGGCGGCGCCGGAGCCTCGCGTCGAGATGAAGGCGAGGGAGCGGCCGTCGGGAGAGAGCGCACCCTGGTCGTCGAAGGCGGGATCATCGGTCAGGCGCTCCAGATCGGTCCCATCGGGGTGGATGCGATAGATGTCGGAAAGGCCGCCACGCTCCTCTGTAAAAACGACCCATTTACCATCGGGTGAATAGGAAGGCGAGTACTCGATCTCGCCATGCGGCGCCAGAACCCGTTCGTTCTTGCCGTCCGCATCCGCGATCATGATCTCGATTTCGGGCATGCGGAATCGGTTAAACAGGATCCGATGCCTCGGAGGAGCCGTTTGGGCGGATCCCCCCGCCAGACACAAGAGAGTTGTCAAAAGGAACTTGTGCATCATCCAATCCCCCTCCACAATGGTGGCCCGCTCCAGGTTGTTGTCGGTCACCACCGAACCGTCTCAGTATGCCAGCTTTAGGCCCGAGGCTGCGAGGTAGGACATCTTCGGGGCCTGTCATGCGCCGCGCGGAAAGCGGCGTCAACGGTGATATCTGTAGCAACTCGGTGCGCGACCATTCGAAAATGTGAGGGGTTTGGAACGAGGCGTGCTTCGCAAAAATGTGGCGTATTTGAAAACACGCGCCTTTCAGCGACTTTGACGGGTACTGAGGAAAACTGATGAAAACAGTTGCATTCGTGAGCTGCGCATTTCTAGCCTCCGCCATTTTCATCGGCGGTTGTGGTCCAAAACATGTAGCGGTCGGCGTCGCGGTCGGAGCACCACCAGATTGCCCCTACGGATATTACGAAGTGCCGCCCTATGCTTGCGCTCCAGACGGCTACTATGGCCCGGAGTGGTTCTCGGGTGGCATATTCATCGGCGCGGGACCTTGGTTTCACGGGCCGGAGCATTTCTACGGCCACGTCGATCATGCTCTCGACTTCCGCCATGGCTATCGTGGCCCGACGCCGGCGCGCGGTGAGCGCCCGGCAGAGCGTCGTGCGGCATTTCACGGCCAGGCGATGCACGACCCGCGGGGACATGAAGCGCCTAAAGGCCGCCGATAAATCAGGTCGTTAAGCCGTAGCCAAAATCTTTGCCGGGATGGCCGCGATGCCGTCGCCGTCAATATTGCCTGGGTTCGCCAGGGGATCAAACCGAGGCTGCCACGCGGAGCGCTTCAGACGGGTAGCCGATACACCCTCGTGGTGGATAAACGCTGCGACGCCACCCGCGGAACCCGGCAACTGGAACGGACGACGCGGGCAACCACGGATTGTGCGCGGCAATGTCCACTAGACCCGCTTATCCGGAGGCGCGGTTGCGAAGAATTTCGATCATCGTATACTTTGGTAACCATGAATATCCAAGTGCTTGTTGGCCTTGCGTTCGCCTGCTCCGTGTCCGCGCCCGCTCAGCTTTTGGCCCCCAACGCCGCGGGCGTTTCGATGGGGCACATACATCTTACTGTGCGCGACATCGACGCCAACAAAAGCTTCTTTACGATGCTCGGCGGAACTCCGGTTTCCAATGGCCCGCTGCAGTTGATCGAATTTCCTGGCATGTATGTGATGCTTCGAAAGGGCGAACCTTCCGGGGGTTCGGTGGGCTCGACTGTCAATCACTTTGGCTTACAGGTCAGGAACATGGAGGACTGGCTACCGAAGTGGCAGGCGGCGGGTCTCAGAATGGAGCCGGTGACGCGCTCCACACAGGTCTACCTGCTGACTCCCGACGATGTTCGCGTGGAGATTCTCGAAGAGCCCTCGCTCTCGACTCCCGTAGCCGGCCATCACATTCACTTCGCCACGCAGGACATTCCGGGAATGCAGGCTTGGTACGCGAAAACGTTCGGCGCGGTTCCTGGCAAGCGAGCCCAGTTTGAAGCTGCCGATCTTCCGGGAATCAATCTCTCCTTCTCTTCCATCAGCACTCCTCCCGTCACTACCAAAGGGCGCGCGCTCGATCACATCGGATTCGAGGTCAGGAATCTGCCGGCATTTGTCGCAAAGCTCGAAGCCGCGGGCGAGAAGATCGATCGCCCCTACACGAAGATCCCGAACTCATCGGTTGCCGTAGCGTTCTTCACCGATCCCTGGGGGACGTACATCGAGCTTACCGAAGGCCTCGCGCCTCCGAACTAAACGCCGGTTCAGCTGTTCCTCGCCGGCGCCGGATGTAGGAGCGATGAAAATCCGTTTTCTTCCTGCCCTGGCGCACAACCGTTCAGCGACGTCCGCCGGCGCAGACCGCCGCGCCGGCGCTGTCCACCATAAGCTGCGATCCGTCGGGACTACTTGCTTGCGGTCACCGGCAAGTCCCACAGGAATTTGTGCAGGAACGTCTCCATGCGGCCGAGCGTGTAAATCCACCGGCTGTGCAGCAGCGATTCGTGCACGTCATCCGGAAAGACGATGAGCTCGTAGTACACGTCGCGCTGACGCAGCAGCTGCACCAGGCCGGTCATCTGCTGGAACGCTACGTTGCGGTCGTCGTCGCCCTGGATGAGCAGCACCGGCGACTTCCAGCCATCGATCGCGCTGATCGCCGAGGATTTGTACGAAACCGATGCGGGGTCGAGCGAGCTGCCCTCCAGGTGCACGCCCGCGAGGTCGACGCCGGCTTTGAAGATATCGGAGTTGCGCGCCAGGGCCTCTGACGTGAGCAGGCCCCCGTAGGACAACCCCCAGATCCCGATCCGGTTCGGATCGACATCGGGTCTGGTCTGCAAATACTTGCCGCCCGCGACTACATCCTGATACTCGGCATTGCCGTTGGCGCCGGTGTTGCCCGGCATGCGGAAAGACCGGCCGTAGCCGATGCCGAGGCGGTAGTTAATCGACATCACGACATAGCCCTGGCTGGCCAGCCACTCATTGATGCCGTAGGCCCAGTGGTAAAACTGCATGTAGTGATAGGCAGGCATCATCTGCCGCTGGGGTCCGCCGTGCACGAAGACGATGGCGGGGCGCCGTTCGCCCGGTTTCAAGTCGGCTGGCAGGAACAATTGATTGTGAATCTCGAGGCCGTCGGCGGCCTTGGTGATCACAATCTCCGGTTTCACGTGCGCGTCCATGGGAAAGCCCGGGCGCGAAGTTGGAAAGACGATCTTCTGGGGCAGGGCCGCAGCCGCCGCTCCCTCCGTTCCCATTTTCCAAACGCCCACCGATTGCGGCATGTTCCAACTGGCGCTTATCGTCGCCAGGTACTTGCCGGATGCGAGCGGAGCGGGGTATGTCTCAGCGCCTTCGCCCGTGGTGATCTGTACCGGCGTGCCACCGCCGGCCGGAACCGCCCAGATGTGGCGAAGCTCGATATCCTTGGCATTCGTGCAGTAGTAGAAAGTCTTGGCATCGGCCGAGAGCGCGATCGACGTCCGGTCTTCGATGAGCCCGTCGGTCGTCGTCAGCAGCACCGGACGCGCGGACGCATCCATGACGTTCAGCGCGTAGTAGCGGTCCCATTCGTCCACCGGGGTTGCCGGGGCCGCGCCGGGTGTTCCAGGGGGTGTTCCGGCAGCCCCGCCTGTGGCCCCGGTTCCCGCTGCGCCGCCGCGTGCGCCTCTACCGCCGCGTCCGCCTCCGCCGCCGCGGCCACCACCGAACTGGAAGATGACAAGATCGCCCGCGAGGCGCCCGTTCCCAACGTTGGAGACCAAGGTATCGTTGGGCTGGTTGTGCCAGGTCTCCTGCGCGTCGCCTGTGGTGACGTCGGCTTTGTAGAAGGCGAGCGTGTAACCGCCTTTGAACGTCGCTTGCATCAGGCCTGGAGAATTGTTCGTGACCGCTGGGGCGGGAGTACCCTGGGCGGCTGGGGCGGCAGCGCCCGGGGCCGCTGGCGCGGCAGCGCCCTGGACAACTGGGGCGGCAGCGCCCCGACCGCCTCGCCCACCGCGTCCACCGCCACGCCCGCCAGGCGCTGCGGCCGTGGGAGTTTGCGCGGCGGCTGGACCGGCCGGCAGTCCGATTCCGCCCGAGCCTTGTTGCGCCTGCTGCCCAAACGGCAGGCCGGGGCGCCGCATGAAAATCAGGTGCTTGCTATCGGGCAGCCACATCGGCTCGGTGTCGAAGTCTACGCTGGGCGACATGTACTTCACCGACCGCGTCGCCACGTCGTACACCACGATGAAGCTATGATCGGTGCGGGTGCTCACGAACGCGATCTTGCGGCCGTCGGGCGACCACTGCGGATCGCTCTGCACGCCCCACTCGCGGATGAAGGCCTTTTCGCCGCGATCGACATCGCTTGCCGGCTTCACGGGCGTCAGTTTCGCACGAAAGATCTGTCCTTCCTTGACGAACAGAATCGCGCTGCCATCCGGCGCCAGCTCGGGGTTGGTGGCGTCGACCACCCGCCATGCGCCGCCGACGCCGCTGGTGTGCGCCGCCCAAATCGCGTGCTCAAACCCGTTGGGGTCCGCGGAGGGGTTGGGCGACCAGCCCTCGCGGTTCGGCGCCTCGCCGCGCAGGAACACGACGGTGCTGCCGTTGTCCGAGATCTTAATCCCCGACATCATGATTCCGTCGTCTTTCAGAAAGTTGCTCAGCCGCACGGGCGCGAACAGGGGCGCCGCCGCGGTGTAGGCGTTGCGCTTGCCTTCGGCATAGTCCACCCAGGCTATCCGGTCCACTTTTCGCGCGGCGACCACTTCCTGCGGCGATGCCGGACTCAGGAACTGTTGGTATAAGGGGACTTTAGGTGGAGCGGATGCGAGCGGCCTCATAAGGAAGGCGGCTGCCGCAATTGAGATGACTGAGAGACGAGTCAAGACGCGCATAGAAACCTCTGTGTGAAACAACGGCCAAGGCCCTGCCGTTTGAGGGAGTATAACACGGGACGCGAACGAGTGATTCGCTCACTTCTTTCCCGGATCGCTGTCCGCGGCCTGCTCGCCCTTCGGCGCTACAGTGGAAGCACTCCGGCAAACCGACATGGAAGTAACCGATATGGAAATAACCGATACGGAGATAACCCGGGAGACTCCACGCGGAACGGTCTTGATCGCTCTCGCACTTTCAGTAATTTCACTTTGCGCCTGGCTCGTCTTTGCCGGTTCGCGCAACGGGCCAATCGATCGAAGAGTCTCGAATATCGCCTTGAGCAGAACCGGCAGGTGGCTCGCCGGCGGAACTTCCCAGGGCAGCATCACGCTCTGGGACCTGACTGGCGGAACTGCCGCGCGGCGGATCGAGTTTCGCCAGGGTCCGTTGAACGATCTCCAGTTCAGTCCCGATGAGGCCGTACTTGCGATTGCGGGCAGAGATCTCGCCACTTACGATCTGGAACGATCGGGTGCTCTCAGGCTTCTGCGCTCCGATCGACGGAACTACGGAACCGTCCGCTTCACTAAGGACGGACAAACTGTCCTGGTAATCGCCGGAGACAGCGAAATAGAGACCTTCGACGCACATTCCGGGACTACTCGATTCAAGGTATGTTGCTCCTCCATTTATGGAGAGGTCGCATTCACTCCGGACGAAATGGCCATCGCCAATGCCGGTCATTGGCCCAGCGTGTGGGATGCGCGTTCGGGACAGCTTCTCGGGCGACTTACGACCAATCGTCAGTTCTCCACATTTCGCCCAGTGGCTTTCGATGGCGCTCGCAGGACCATACTGATGGGATCCCAAGATGGCCGGGTGTACGTTTGGGATCTCACGACAAGACAGCTTGTGGCAATCTCGGCGCCACAACCGGAGTACATCGATACGTTAGCCGTTTCCTCCACAGGATGGGTTGTGTACGCTGGATATGGTAAAGCTTTGCGGCTGTGGAACCCACAGAGCGGCGTGCAGCGTTCCTTTCCTGCGGCGCGACCCACGAGCAATCCGATTCTTGGCCCGGACGGCGCAACGGTCATATTTGGGACGGCAGCCGGCGGGATTGAGTCCTGGTATGTGGAAACAGGACAGCGTCTCAGCGCAAGGGAAATTCCAAGCCGGTAAACGGCCGGCTGGCGGCGAACAACTTACGGCAGCGGGACCCGCCGGCTTTCCGGGTGGCGCAGAAATGCTTCGGCTTGCTCAAAGCCGCTCTCTGCCCCGCGCCGGCGTGTAATCCCAACCTGTTTCGGATACCACTTGCCGGGCTCCTGGGAGGCGTGCGCATAACAAGCGGCGCGGCGGCGCGTTTCCACCGCCGAGATATCCACGTAGTCGCCAGGAGAAAACATCATGGTGTCATCGGCGACCTCGTAAAAGTAGAGCGCAAACTTATGGCGGTCTTGCAACCACGCATCCAGGGCCAGCGTGGCAACGGCGCGATGATCGCGATGGCGATCAATCGGCCAATGCGTGAAAACCACGTCGGGGCTTTCGGCGCTGAGCACGCGCGCGAACGCCTC
Source organism: Bryobacteraceae bacterium (assembly GCA_049522755.1). Taxonomy (GTDB): domain Bacteria; phylum Acidobacteriota; class Terriglobia; order Bryobacterales; family Bryobacteraceae; genus PALSA-243. The sequence continues at coordinate 14,680 of JBEKNN010000155.1, forward strand.
ATAATGAGGGGCATCGACGACCGCACGGCCGTCGTACTGGCCGGCGAAAGCGGCTCGGGCTTTCAGGAATCGACATGCGTTTTGGGCTTCCGCGGTTCGAATTGCGCCACAGCGATCGAGGCTCGCTCCGCCGCAGAACCCCTCGCCGCGATTCAGGTACAGCAGAACGACGTTGTGGCCCAGTTCACTATAGCGCGCGATCGTCCCGGCGCAGCCGCATTCCGGGTCGCCGGGATGGCCGCCTGTCACAACGATCTTCAGGGCCTGCGCGGACGATTCAGCCAGGAGAGGCAAAACCGTGGCTGACGCGATCAGACGACGACGTGAGATGGACACGCAGAAATTGTAATATGACGGGCGATGCCGGCATGTTTCGGAATTCCATGCTCCGCTGCGTTGCGCACTCGCAGAGAGTCAGCCTCGGAGCGGCCGGCTTGACACTGGGCGGCGTCCCGCTATATCGTTCTGCGTGAAGCGGAGTCTACTCAGTTGTCGATGGTCGCTTCGATCAGTTCCAGCCTTCGCTTGGGCGTCTCTCCGTCCACTTCCTCTTTTTCGAAGGCGTCCAAAACTTCCATGCCCGCCACCACGCGACCGAATGCCGAGTATTTGCCGTCGAGGTGCGGGGCGGGGCCGAGCATCAGGAAGAAACTGGTGGTAGCGGAATCGGGATCGTCGTTGCGTGCCATGGAGACGACCCCGCGTTCGTGCTTGACGTCGTCGCGGAACTCGCCTTTCAGGGGGCGCACCCAGCGGTCGGCGGGGTGAGCGGGATTGCCGGCCCGTGTATCGCCCATGCCGCCCTGCGCCACGAAACCCTTGACCACGCGGTGAAACGCGGTGCCGTTGTACCAACCCGTGGACACCAGTTTAAGAAAGTTGCGTACGTGATTAGGCGCCCAGTCCGGCTCCATTTTGATCTTGATGGAGCCGAGCGTAGTTTTGAGCGTGACGGTCTTGCGCATTTCGTCGAGCGTGGCAGTGAGGAAAGGCTCGACCTTCTTCTTCTCAATGGTCACCTTGAGGATGCGGACAGGCGTTGCCGTCAGACCGTCGGCGCCGGCCGGCGTCTGGGAAATGCGCTCCACCACGTCGATTCCCTCGGTGACCCGTCCGAAGGCGGAATACTGGCCGTCCAGCGCGGGCTGAGGGAAGAGGCACACGAAGAACTGCGCGCCATCGCTATCGGGTTTATTGGGAATTCGCACGGTGGAAACGACGCCGCGCTCGTGCTTCAGGCCGCCGGTTTCGCCGGCCAGCAGGTTGAGACCGCCCGAGCCCCAAAGATCGCGCGCCGTCTTGGGATCCTTGAGCAGCGGATCGCCGCCCTGAATGATGCCGTTGGCTACCACGCGAAAGAAAGCGCTGCCGTCGTAATACCCCTGGCGGGCTAAAGTGAGAAACTGCGCCACGTGCTTGGGCGCCTGGTCTGGCGCAAATTCGAAGCGGAACGTGCCTAGATCGGTGGCCACCACCGCCTCCAGATCCTCCGGAGCCGTACCGGGCTGGCACCACGCGAGAAGCGGCAAGAGCAAAGGAATAATCCGGCAAAAACGCATTTCGACTTATGGTAACGCCCGTTAGCGTTCTTGACTACATCGCGCTAAGCGCCCCATACCGGTGCACGCCGCCAATAGACCGGCGGCCGGCTTCGGGTACAATGTCGTCGAAAGGACGCGCCTATGAACCGTCGCGATTTCTTGCGATCTGCGGCTGCTGTGCCGGCCAGCCTAGCGTTCCCAAAGACGAATCTACTTGCGGAGGACGCGACCCCTGGAGGGTTCCGCACGTTTGAGGTAAGAACGCGCGTCGAAATCTTGAAGTCTTCGACGGCAACGCGCGTGTGGCTGCCGGCGGCGCTCATCCACGAGACGCCCTTCCAGAAGACGCTCTCCAACCGGTTCAGCGCCGAAGGCGGCACGGCCAGGATCATCGAAGAAAGAGCCGACGGACTCGGAATCGTAGCCGCAGAATTTCCGGCCGGTGTGAAGCCGGTCCTCACGCTCACAAGTCGCGTCGCGACCAGGAACTACGCGGTCGATTTCTCTATGCCTGGCGGGGCGCCGACGGCGGACCGCGCGGAGTTGGAACATTTCCGCCGGCCGACAAAGATGCTGCCGACCGACGGGATCGTGAAAACGACCGCAACTGAAATTACCCGCGGCGCCAAGACGGACTTCGAGCGGGCGCGCGCTATATATGAATGGATCGTCGAGAACACGTTTCGAGATCCGGCCACGCGCGGCTGCGGCGTCGGCAACATCCGCTTCATGCTTGAGTCCAAGGATCTGGGCGGGAAATGCGCCGATCTCAACGCGCTCTATGTCGGTCTTGCCCGCGCCGCGGGCCTGGCCGCGAGGGACGTGTATGGCATCCGGATCGCCAAATCGGAACTGGGCTGCAAGAGCCTCGGTACGTCGTCGGAAAACATCGCAAAGGCGCAGCACTGCCGCGCCCAGGTGTACATCGGCGGTCACGGTTGGGTCCCTGTCGATCCGGCGGACGTGCGGAAGGTTGTTCTTGAGGAGCCACCTGGAAACCGGCCGCTGAGCGACGAGTTAGTGCGGACGACGCGGACGCGACTTTTCGGGTCGTGGGAGATGAATTGGATGGCGTATAACTTTGCGCACGACGTCGCGCTGCCTGGATCGGCCGGCGGCCCGGTCGGCTTCCTGATGTATCCGCAAGCGGAAACGCGCGATGGCCGGGTGGACTGCCTCGATCCGGACAACTTCAAGTACGAGATTACGTCGACCGAGATCCCGTCAACGGCCGGATAGGGGGAGGCGAAGCGGCCCGCCGATGCATGAGCGCGTTTCTTGACTCCATTATCCGCGCCCGAGTGCCGATCGGATTTCCTCGCCGCCCGAACAATTACTCCGCAACTTCCGCGCGCCAATCGTGCTGTTCTATCTTGGTACCTGGAGCTACATTGCTGAACTACACGGGCCTGCGCTCGGATGACCTGGCACTGGGAAGCTATCGCGTCGATATCCACGGGAGAAAGTCATGACCAGAATCGCCGATCTGCTGGACCGCGATTTTTCCAGATCTATCGCAGAGAGCGTCAAGGTGAACGACAATGATCCGGATACTGTCTTCACGGAGTTGACCGAATATGTCGCCACGGATCGTATCAAAGCCCACTACGAAAGCCTGCTCTCCGCGATGGCGGCAGCTTCGAAATCGCCAGGCGAAGAGGTTGGAGTCTGGATTTCGGGGTTCTTCGGCTCAGGCAAATCTTCCTTCGCGAAAAACCTCGGATACGTTCTGACGAACCCTGAAGTGCTTGGCGCCCGCGCCAGTTCGCTTTTCCTGAAGCAGGTGGAATCCCAGAGGCTTACCGAGTATATTGAGTTCCTCAATCGAGCGGTTCCCTGTGCGGTCTTCATGTTCGATATCCGGGTGGAACTGTCGGCGCAAACCGCCTCGGCGCGAAGCCACTCGGTGCAGATCGCCGAAGTCATGTACCGGGCAATGCTGCGGCATCTGGACTATGCGGAAGACCGCGATATTTCAGAGCTTGAGATTGAACTGGAAAGAGGGGGCAAGCTTGCGGCGTTCCAGGATCTCTGCCGCACCGAATACAAGGAAGATTGGCGAAAGATCCGTAAAGGCAGTCAGAAATTTGCGCGTTCCAGCTCCTTGGCTCACCGGATCGATCCACAGACTTACGCTTCGACGGATACCTGGCTGAACATAGTTAAGGACCGGCCTTCCAGGAGACTGAGTGTCAACGAATCAGTTGAAAAACTGTTCGATCTATGCGAAATTCGCCGTCGCGGGATGACTCTCGCTTTCGTACTGGACGAGATGGGCCCATACCTCGCGGTTGGCAGCGAACGCCTCGAGAACCTGTACGCCGTCGTCGCGCAGTTTGGCAGGGAAAGCCTGGAGAGGGTGAAGGCCGGGAAGATCCCTGGCCCCGCGTGGATCATCGTCACGGCCGAGGAAAAGCTGCCAGAGGTCGTCGACCGCCTCGCAGCCGGCCGCAGCGACCTGACTAAATTACAGGAGCTTTTCCGGCACCAGATCGACTTGTCTTCCGCCGGCATCGGCGAGGTCGCCGCCCGCCGTGTACTGCGCAAGAAGGAGACTCAGGAATCTATCCTCAGGAAGATGTTCCGGGACCGCGGCGCCTCGCTGAATCAGAGTGTCAAGCTGGAGCGGTCTTCCCGCCGTACGGAGTTCGACGAAGATCGGTTTGTCCGGCTTTATCCTTACCTTCCGCATTTGATCGACCTCTCCATTGAGATCGTGGCTGGCATCCGGCGACATCCCAACGCGTCAATACAACCCGGCGGCAATGGCGCCATCGTCAAGCAGTGTTTCGAAATGATTGTCTCGGAACGGACCCAGCTCGACGATCAGCCTGTCGGCGTTCTGGTGAGCATCGACAAGATCTATGAGCTGGTGGACGGGACTATTCCGCCGGGGAAGCGGCAGAACGTACTTGACATTCACCAACGCTTCGACCACGAGGATGACTATGGTGGAATGGCGGCGCGGGTGGCGAAGGCAATCTGTCTCATGGAGTTTGTCAAAACGGACCTGCCGCGCACGACTAAGAACATCGCCGCACTGCTGGTCCATCGCGTGACTGAAAACCCGCCCACACTCGCCGTTGCCGAATTGCTTCATCTTATGAAGAAAGCGCAGTTTGTCCGCGAGACCGAAGAAGGCTGGATACTCTATGACTTCGATGAGCTGCGGCAAGCGGCGGCCGCCCTGGCGCCACTCAAGAACGCGGTGGGGACTGTTAATCCCCGGCTTCCCGGGTGGCGCAACGACCTGGTCCAGCTTGGTAAGAAGTTGTTTGCTCGCATGTTGACCTGGTATACGCGGCCTTTGAATGAATTCAACGCCGCCGTAAGCCAGTTGCTGGAAGAGATCGTCGGCGCCCTGGGCCGCCTTTCCGCGAAAATGGCTACCCCCGACCGGCTTGCCATGGACCTGATTGCTCTGGAAGGGCGATTGGAACAGTCGGAGAAGTGCAGCGGCGCCCTGGCGGCGTCAATGCAAGAGCAGATCGAGATCCTGCAGGATCAGGTACAAGAGTTAGTCGGCATACAGAAGAGCGGGAATCTGCAAGCGCCCGCCGGCAGGATGGAGACAGATGGCGACAAGCGAGCCCCAAAGAATTCCCGATTCTACATCGATACGAGTCCGGTAAACGACAGAACCGCTTATGTTATTGGACTGTTCGGCTCCGGCCGTCGATATATTAACGAACTGATGGTGCAAAACATAGGAGAGAGGGCGAAATATTTTAGAGATACCATCCGCCTGCATCCTGGTCCGACGCCTATGATCTACAGCGGCCATGCCACAATCAGGCATGTTTCGTCTCTCCTTCAGTATCCGCCGGCGATAACCAGCCGCATAGTGGAATCGGTTAGAGCGGGATTTGCCGATTTGATTTTTATCTATCGTCATCCCCTCGATTCGCTGCTGACGAATTGGGTTTGGTGGCGGACTTACATCCGTGACAACATGATGATCGATGGCATCTCGCAGGTCTATGAAAACCCCGCCGATCTATACGTCGATCTGGAGCAGAATTTTCTAGAATTCGCGGCATTTGCCGAAGGCGACCCCGATTTTTTCGCCGGCGTGCCAGGCCCGCGATTTTTGTCCTTCCAAGAATTTATTGAGGAAACCGAACTGCATCTGAAATCCGCCACGCTGACGCTGCGCCTGGAGGACTTCATGATCGATCCGCGCAAGGAGTTTTCTAAAATCGTTGAAGTCATGTCAGTCGATCTTGATTTGAGTCGTTTATGTCTGGACCCTCCGCGAACCAAACCTTATGGCTATTTGGGTGTTATGGATAATGTTCCTCGATTCAGAGACTTTTTCGAAGGGCTGAATGCGGAGACTAAAAGCCGGATTGAGAGAATCGGCTATGATGTGACCACCTGAAAGCCGGCGCCTATGCGCGCCGCGCCGCCCAGGCACGAGTCACATAGGTTGTCTCGATCTCCGCCAGACCGGCGATGCGCTTCTCAGTGAAATCCAGGAACTGCTGGAAAAGTTCCGGTCCCAATTGCACCTGAAGATCGTTCACCGATCGCCATGCGCCGATATATTGCCCTGGCGTCCGCCGCAGCGAATGCCTGCCTTCGAGATATAACACATCGGCGAATTGCGGCTTGGCGATTAACATGTCGGTCAGCCGCTCGGTGATGCCGGAGCGGCCGGACGATACCCGCCGGATGTCAGGCTTGAGCCGCGCGATCTGCGCCTCGATTTCGACGAGCAGCGGATTCGCCTCGATAAAGCGCGGATTCCACAAGGCCGCGAAGATGCCGCCAGGACGCAGGATGCGGTGGAACTCGTCGCACGCTTTGTCGAAATCGGCCCAGTGGAGCGACGACGCCATGCTGACGAGATCGGCTGAGCCGTCCGGCAATCCGGTGGCTTCTGCCGAGCCTTTGCGCCAGACAATGTCCGTACCGCGCGAGGTCTCGATTCCTTGCCCGCGCATGTCGTCGTTGGGTTCCACGGCGACCACGGTATGCAGGCCGCGGGCCGCGAGCATGCGCGTCCAAATGCCAGTGCCGGCGCCGATGTCGGCGGCATCGACGCTGGCCGCGTCGCGTCCCACATAACTGAGGATCGCGGTCGCGACCTGCGGCGCATAGCCCGGCCGGAAACTGGCGTAGTCGCCAGCCAAACCTGTAAAATCTCCGTGCTTCATGGCTCTCTGCCCGGCAGCACATCCTCGAGCACCAGTTCCCCCTCCTTGATCATGTTCTGGTACAGAGCCACGTCTTCCGGATTGTCGATTTCGCCCCATTGGCCATCCACGCCAAAAGTAAAAATAGTGGTTTGCTTTCCGGCAATCAGACGGCGCAGCAGTCCGGTCATATCGAGGCGATTGCGGGTCCCCGTATCGAGTGTACCGAGTAGCGCCTCGACCGCGCTCCACGCCGGGGGCGTGAATTTCAAGAGGCCCATGTATTGCCCCTCGATGTCTTCGATCCGCGTCGTCTTGCCGCCGATTTCCAGCAATTGGCCCGCGGCATCGATCCGGAACGTTTCGGCGTCGGCCAAAGGATCGGTGAAACGCCGGGTCCACAGGCGGCGCCACGCCCGATCGTAACTGATCGCCAACTGGCCGGGAGAACCGGCGAGACCGCGCACTAACTCACTGCGGTAGAAAATGTCGGCATAGCTGACGATGACCGGCGTCGACCGCAGCCACTTAGCGGCCGCCGCGAGCGACATCACCATATTGGTTTCGGCCCATAGTTCGTTGGCGAAATAGGAGAGGCCG
>JBEKNN010000156.1:0-21951 GCA_049522755.1 Bryobacteraceae bacterium
TCGTCCAACTCAGAGCCATCTGCCTCTCAGGCGACTTTGATCACTACTGGCAATTCCACATCGAACAAGATCAGCGTCGCCTATTTCCTGACGCTTGGAGCGTCGTTCCAAAATAGCCACACCCAAAAGAAATTGTACGGCTGTTCGGATAGCGCTGGGAAGGAGGTGGAACTCTTTGTTGACGGAGTCCTTTCTTTTGCGATCAACGTTTCAATACGCTATGTGGAGTACGAGGATGCCATCGCCCAAGCTTCCTGGTCTCGACCTTACGTTACGGCGTTTATCGAAGGCCAGTGGGAGGCCGACATTCTGAAGATTTCTCAACAGCAGATCGCTATAGACCGGGACTTTTCTGCGAAGGCAGGGGCCGACAGAATGCAGCGTAGCCGTGAGCGGTTCGGTCTTTGACCCGTGAGGAAAACGAGCGAGCGCCCTGATTCCGAGCCTTCACAACTGACCGTAGCCACGGAATTTCAAACCGTTGACATTATACTGGAATCCGAAGCCGAGACACGAGGCGTTGATGCCTTCGTTCTCGCCAGCATCAAGGCGGAGCGTCAGATTCGAAAGCTTCTCACACATCTCATTTTCCAGTACCCGGCGTTCACCGCAAGCGACGTCTCATGCCTTCGAGCAGCGTTAGCAGCAAACCGAAATGTCTATCTTGAAGGTCTTATGGCCGGATTTGATGCAATTTATCCGCGGTCCTTGAAAGACCTGGGCAAAGGCGCAAGACTGCCAGATGAAGCCACCCAGATTAGGAACAAGATCTTCCATGGGCAGCTGACAAACATGAACCTTTCCAGAGAGCAGCTCATTGCCTATGTGAAGGAGATCCGAGCCTGGTGTGACGCGATCGCCGAGGCTGCGCGGAATGAGTTAGGGTACGACGGATTCGGCCGCAATTCCTTCCAGAAATCAACAATTCCCGAGATCTGCAAGCGCTTTCGTACCCAGCTCTCTAGTGTGCCGGACTACCGGAAGTTCATACACGAAAAAATGGAGCGAAAGCGTTAACCTGTCGGTCGCGGGGGTTGTGCCTGGTCATCTTCTGCTGGTCGCCGGAAGTTATCTGGCGAGTCCGAACTATGAAAGTGAACTATAGAATTCTGGCGCCGGGACAGTGGGAACTTGCAAACCAAGGAGATTGTCGGATGTGGTTTTCGACATGAGAACCTAGATACATTCATCTTTGATGAGCGTGGGCACGAGTTGGAAAGATTCTCCCCGGATCGGTACGAAAACTGGATCGTGAAGGCAGAGCACTCGGTTGATCTTTTAGGGTCCAAGAGCGAAACCACGATAGCGCTTGCGTTTCTGCGTGGAACTGGGATCATCCCGACTTCCGGCTTAATCGCCCACCATGGCGTCCTTTGTGTCCGGCTACGAAAACCCCGAATTGATTGATGCATGGTACCGCTGGTGGTACCATAATATTAATGGCGAACGCCGCGAAGATCGTTGAGCGGATGAAGAATAATCCGCGCGACTGGCGCGTTGAAGACTTGAAGGTCGTTGCCAGCCACTTCGGCATCACTTGGCGCAACCACGGCACGAGTCGCGTGGTATTCATCGACGGACAAGGCAAGGTAGCGCCAGTCCCGGCGGCGAAACCTATTCTTGCAGTGTACGTCAGGAATTTCCTAAAGCTCCTGGAGGACTAAATGGCAAAGAAGCGTAATTTCGATCTCGACGCCTACCCCTTTGTTGTTCGTCGATTGACCGATGATGAAGGCGGCGGATACTTGGTGGAATATACCGACATTCCCTACTGCATTGCGGACGGCAAGACGGCCGGCGAAGCGATCCGCCATGGCCGCGACGCGCTCGAAGCCTGCCTTGTCACTATTGCCGAATCCGGGCGCACGATTCCCGCTCCCGAATCGAAAGGCAGCAGCGGGCAGTGGCGTCAGCGTGTCCCAAAGAGCCTCCATGCGCGCCTGGTGGAGCGCGCGGAGCGTGAGGGGGTGAGCCTGAATGCGCTCGTTGTGGCATTGATCGCAGAGGGCATGGGAAGAAGGGACAGCCGGGACAGTTAGGAACTAACCGCGATTAAGGCCAGCGTTGCGCGCCGTGGATGATGTTTACGATTTCGACCGCATGTGCAGTTATCCGGTAAACCACGATGAACGGAAGCGGGGCAGCGGCAATTCCCGCGTGCCTTTCGCGCGGCCCTCTCTGCCGCGATGCGGAAAGGTCGAGAGTGCGCCCGCGCGCGTACATATTCTTGGCGGTGCGTTGCGCGGCGGCAGAATCGTCTTTCCGGATATATGCAGCGATGGCGGCAAGGTCGTCGGCTGCTTCCGGTGACCAGCGAACCTCCATTTTACGAATGGAACATTCGCTCGATTCGATCTCCTACCTCTTCGTGCGTGAGGTATTCGCCCCGGTCGAGCTGTTCCAAGCCCTTCTTGACCTTCTGGCGAAACCAGGCATCGTGGTCTAGATAATGCTCGACAAGTTGCTGAACGTATGCGTCTGTGTCGCTGCTGTTTTCGGCGGCGACTCGATTTAGCTTCGTTTGCAGGTCGGGGTTGAAATGTACTTCCATAATTTTGAGAGTAGAGATTGCCAGGACTTCTGTCAATAGCGCGAGCAATCCGGCAATCTGCCTCTAATCGTAACAAGGTCCTGCGGCCGTTGTTCGTGGAACGCGTCGAGACAAGGGTAGTCTCGACGCTCCTCGATACGCTTTCGGTAGGGCCGACGCGTGTTCACACGAGCGGGGGACGGTCCCTGGCGGGAACGTCTCCTGCGGTGGAAACCAACGCGTCGCGAGACGAGCCAACTGCAGCCAGGATTGGCTGCCCCACAAAGCAGGCAACCCCACAAAAACTGAGAGATTGGCTTGTGGTCTATAACTAAAAAGTGTGCCAAAATCTGTTAGTTCCCTCCGCCCCGGCCAGGCGCCGCAGGCATCGGTACGTCCAGGTTCACTTTGAAGTACTGCATCCCCGCATCGGCCATCATCTTATTCAGCTTGGGTAACTCGTCCCATAGCTTGTCGATCTCGGCGATGCCCTTTTGTAACTCGGCTTGCGCGGCTTGAAGGTCCGCTAACTGACGCGCGGTGGGGGCCTCCGTGTAACCGTCGATCTGGCCCATCAAGCGCTGGATCTTCTGCGTGACCGGCGGCGGCACAAATGCAGGAGCGGCGCCCGCGCCGCCACCGCCGCGTCCGCCACGGCCGCCGGCTGCGACGAATACGGCTGCCGCCACCTTCACCCGAGCGTTCAGGTCGTCAACCGCCTTCTTCACACTGTCGGGAATTTGCGGAGCATTCGGCAGCGCCCAGCTTGCCGTCAAGCTGGTTAGAGCGGTGGTCATGGCGTTGGCCCTCCGCGACGGTTCCGCCGTCTGCTTGGTCATGGCAACCAACGTATCCACGGCCTGGCGCCGCTTGGCGCGGTCTTCGGCCGAGAATACGACGCGCGGGTCTTCTTCCACCACCATGGTGCGCGAATCCTTCTTATCGCCCATGGCAATGGTTACCGTGTATTCGCCGGGGTCGACCAGCGGAGCGCCGCCGCCGCGTCCACCGCGGCCGCCTCCACCACCGCCCCCGCCGCCACCTGCTCCTCCGCCTCCGGCGCCCGCGGCTTCCGCGCCGAATTCGCTGTTGAGCTCGCCGGCAAGTCCCGCGGCCCCTCCGCCTGCTGCCTGGTCGGCCGGAGGCGTCGCCGCCACAGCGTTACCCGCAGCGCCTCCACCGCCTCCGCCCCCGCGTCCGCCTCGTCCTCCTCCACGTCCGCCTCGGCCACCGCCGCCAGCCCCACCAGCCGCCGCTCCCCCGCCAACGACCGGCGGGATGGGCGGATCGATGCGCATATCCCAGGTAGCGCGGTTGACTACTCCGGCTTCGGCGCGCGCGGTCAATTGACGAACCTGTTGGCCGGATTTATCTGTAATCGTGATGCGGACCGGGCCCGCGGCCTTCGAGTAATAATCCAGCAGCACGCCGCTCGGTGCGTTCGGCGCCAGAAACAACTCGGAACCGATGAAGCTGCGGTAATCCGCCATCTTCCACTCGATGCCGGCGCGCCCGCTGAATAGCTTCAAGTCGCTGGTGAGCGTCTTGTCGTCCATCTCTTCCAGCGCGGTAATGTCGTCCATGATCATGAATGAGCGGCCATGCGTGGCCAGCATCAAGTCATGATCGCGCGGATGAATCTGCAGGTCGAACACCGGCACCGTGGGCAAACCGTTCTTCAAAGCGTGCCAGTTGGCGCCTTTATCCAGCGTAAAGAAGAGACCGAATTCCGTGCCGGCGAAAAGCAGGTTCGGGTTCGCCGGGTCCTCGCGAATCACGTGAACCGTGCCGGCTTCCGGCGGGATGCCGTTGCTGATCCGTGTGAAGGAATCGCCAAAATTGGTGGTCTTGTAAATGTAGATGCCGTAATCGGCGGCGCGGTGATTATCGAACGACACGTAGACCGTGCCTTCGTCCTTGCGGGACGGCTCAATGCGGCTCACGTACGCGCCTTTCTGAATACCCATAACGTGCGAGACCACGTTGGTCCAGTTTTTGCCATCGTCGCGGCTCATTTGCAAATTGCCGTCGTCGGTGCCCGCCCATAGCGTTCCGGCGCGCACCGGGGATTCGGCAATGGCGGTGATGCACGGCCACGTATTGACGCCATCGTCGTAGGAAAGCGTGGCGCCCGGGGCGATCGTCTTACCCATCACAACCAGCTTGGTGCGATCCTGCCCGGTGGTCAAATCCTTGCCGAGGCGCACCCAATTGTCGCCGCGGTCGGTGGACTTGAACAAGTAGTTGCCGCCGAAGTAAATAGTCTTGGGGTCGTGCGGCGAAATGGCCAGGGGCGAATTCCACTGGAAGCGATAGCGGGGTTCCGCATCGCTCTCTTCCAGAGGCCGGATGGACTTGCTCTCGCTGGTCTTCAGATCGCGCCGCGAAAGATTACCGTCCTGCGATTCGGCGTAGACAATCGTAGGGTCGCTGGGGTCGATGCGGTTGTAGAAACCGTCGCCGCCTTCCACCGTGATCCAATCCTCATTGCCGATTCCGTGCGTCTGCCCGGTGGAGCTGGGGCCGCACCACGAGTAGTTGTCCTGCGCGCCGCCGCAAACGCGATAGGGCTTCTGGAAATCGTATGCCACTTCGTAAAATTGGCCCAGGGCAATGTTGTTGATGTGTCGCCAGGCGCGGCCGCTATCGTAAGTCACCCATATGCCGCCGTCGCAGCCGATGACGAGATGGTCGGAATTTCCAGGATCGATCCAGATGCCGTGAACGTCGCTGTGGACCTCGCGGAAACGGCTCTGATCGAAAGACTTGCCGCCGTCTTCGGACATGTAGATGTTGACGCCGCCGAGCCAGATCTTCAGTTCGTTGTTGGGGTCGACGCGAATCTGACTGAAGTAGGATGGGCGCGGATTGGTATCGCTCATGTGCGTCCAGGTGACGCCCTTATCCTCAGAGCGATAAGTGCCGCCGAGAGTCGCGTGCTCGATCAGCGCGTAGACGATGTTAGTGTTCTTGCGATAGATATCGATGGCGCAGCGGCCGAGATCGCCGGTGGCGGGCAAGCCTTTGCCGAGCGTCGAGTTCGGTCCGCCGACGAGCTTGGTCCAGTGCGCGCCGCTGTCGGTGGTGCGGTAGAGGCCGCTGCCGGGTCCGCCGCCGTTGTAGCCGAACACCGTGCGGCGGCGCTGATAGGCCGTGGCGTAGAGAATGTTGGGGCTCTGCCGGTCGATGGCGATATCGGAAACGCCGGTGTCCTCATTGATGGCCAGCGACTGCGTCCAGTGCGCGCCGCCGTCGGTGCTCATGTAGACGCCGCGCTCTTTGTTCGGCCCCCAAAGGTCGCCGAGAGCGGCGATGTAGACGATGTTAGGGTCGGTGGGATTCACCACGATGCGGCCGATCTGATGCGTCTCAGGCAAGCCGAGGTGGGTCCAGGTGGCGCCGGCGTCCATGGTCTTGTAGACGCCGTTGCCCCACGAGGAACTTTGGCGATTGTTGGCTTCGCCCGTGCCGACGTAGACGATGGAAGGATTCGATGGCGCGATGGCGATGGCGCCGATGGATGGGTTGGGCTGGTTCTCGAAGAGCGCCTGCCACGTGATGCCGCCGTTGACCGTCTTGAAGAGTCCGCCGGCCGCGGAGCCGATATAGATGACGCGCGTGTCGGATTCCACCACCGCGATGTCATCGAGGCGCCCGCCCATGGTGGCGGGGCCGATGCTGCGGAATTTCAGGTTCTTCAGTACGGTTTCGTAATTGGTCTGGGTGGTCTGTGCGGGGGCGCTTCCCGTGAAAAACGCCAATAAGGCGGTGATGAGGATGCTGGTGCGCATAGGCTTTTGTGAGTTCATGGCAGTATTCGGAATTGGGGTTTATTGTACACCAGAAGCCTGGACACGAGAAGGTCCGGCGCGATCTTTCCAAATAGCGAGGCGGCGTTGGTGAAAGGCGGATTGATCGGCCTGCCAGGCGATTTCGGCGGCGCTGTAACGGCGCGCGGCAAGGTAGGCTTGCTTCTGCGCAGCGGCGGCGGTCTGGGGCGCATACATCCACAGCCAGTTGCGGTAGCCGGATGGGGATCGCTCGGCGGGGAATACGCGGGCATTCCAGAGGCTGCGTTCGGCTGTTTCCAAAGTGTCCGGCCAGATGTCATCGGGGACGGCGCCGGCGGCGGCGATCCATTCGAACAGTGGGCGGCCGCAGAAGAGCGCGCCGTTGTCGATGGATTCCTTGAAGCCGTCGCGGATTCCATAGCAGCGTATGAACCAGAGGCCGTCGAGGGCGGAGAGGATGTCGAGACAGGCTTCGGGCGGGAGCGCGAGTGGTTGGTCAATGTCGGCGCCGACCACGACGTTCGAGCCTGACAGATGTACGGGGGCCGTGATGCGGCAGGCTTCGATCCATGAGCGGGTTCCGGTGACGGGCGCTTGCACGGTGGAATTAAGGATGAGGATGTCGGGTTGTTGGTCCGCCAGCGCCAGGCCGCTCTCGATGAGCTCGTACGTGGAGCCGAAGTGCAGGAAGCGGCAATCGGGCAACAGCGAGACGTGAAAGGGGATGTTGCGCAGGGCCGCATGCACTTTCGCGAGCGCCTCCACCGGCCAGGGCGAGCCGCTTGTTTGCGCGGCGTGGACGTAGTGTTCCAAAGTGGCGCCGGTTCCTAAGGCGCAGCAGATCTCGCGGTATAGGTCGAAGCTGACAGATTGTGGGGCAGGCGCTTTCGCCTGCCAACCACCATAGCTGAAGCCGAAAGCGGCAAGCAGCGCCACGGCGGTGTCGGCATCCATGCTCATGACGCCGATGTCGAGGGCGGTGCGGCCGGCGGTGATGGCTCCCTGCGCCGCTTGCTCGGCGATGGAGGGCTTCTGCAGGAACTTCGTCATTGCGGCGCCGGGGCCGATACAGAAGACGCCGTGGCGGGCGGCCTCTTCCGGCGGTGCATAACAGCCGAGCGCGGTGATTCCGGGGCGGCGGAAATCGGCGGCAGTGGAATCGAAGAGAATCAGCGCGTCTCCGGCCGCGATTACGATTTGTCCCTGGCCCGCACAGCCTTCCGGCAGCGCCAGAAATGCGGGGACGAGGAGGTCGAATAACGCAGGCGGCAGTGTGGCGTCAGTGCTGCCGGGGATGGGCACAAAGATCTTGCCGCATGGGCCGTACGCGGGCAAGCGGCGCGAATCGCCGCCCGCATGGACGATCAGGATTCGCTGGCGGCGGAGAATTGCGGCGGCATCGGACGCCGGATCGGCAGGCGGAAGCCCCTGCCCCACTTTGGCCAGAGCAAAATGTTTGGCCAGTATCCGCGTCAGGCAATAGAGCGTGCTGCCGCCGCTGCCAATGCGTTTGCCGTCGAGATCGGGAACGACCAGCGTTTCGCGCACTTGCGGCAGCAGGCCTGACTCGCGGCGCAGCTGCAATTGCGATTCGTAAGCGGAAGCTTGCGATTCATTGGACGCGGTGACAATCAGGTAATCCCACATGCGCCGCGGTCACCCTCTGACCTTAACTTGCAGCGCGCCGCGGACGGGCTCTTCGGACGCGACGATCAGGTAGCCGCCGCCGCACCCGGAGTACATGGCTCCGGGGTAACGCGCCTGGAAGTGCGCGAGGATCGCTTTGAGGTCGATGGCAATGGTGGGGTGCGCCACCGTGGCGGGAAGCAGCGTCTCCCAGCATTCCATGCAGAGATTCATGGCGGCGCCGAGGGCGGCGAGGTCGCGACGCACAATGGCGTCGAAGCATAGCCTGCCGCTCTCGCCGAGTTGCGCGACGGTGGCGGGGTCGAGGTTTCTGACGCCAAGCGGGTTGTACCCTTCGGGACGCTGGTTGATGGGAACCAGGTGGAGCGTCTGCTCCAGCCAGTGGAGCACGACGGGGTAGCGATTCGATTCGATGTGCGCGGGAAAGACGCCGCCGTCGCACGCGAAATCGTAATCGAGGCGGCTCACGCCGGGGTACAAAAGGCCGACCATATCCTGCGAGCCGGACGGTTCGGCTTTGCCGGCGTTCTCAGCGCGATAAAGCTCGCGGACGAGCTCGGCAGGCGGGTGATCGGGTATGCCGTCACTCCAGAGGTCCATCGCCACTTTGCGCGTGCCGCTGGCGATGCCGGCGCGCTCCATGAACCACTGGCCGGGATCGAGCGATACGACCACCATGGAGCCGGGCGGGCGAGGGTTCAGGCGTGAGACGAATGGCTGGTCGATCCAGCCGCCGGCTAGCGCGAGGCGGTGCGGGATGTGCCCGAACGCGTTGGTGGCGTGCATCAGTTAATTATGGCCAAAATAGCTGGCCCACATCTATTTCGCTTTTTCCCGCAGCGCCTGAAGCTGCTGCCCGCACTCGCTTGCCTCGGGAGCCGCCTTGCACGCAGTCTCGAAGCGCTGCAGCGCTTCCTTGAACTGCCCTTGCCGCTGCGCTACCATGCCCAACTCAAACTGCGCCGCAGAATCCTCGGGGGCCACCGCGAGCGCCTGCTCGAAGAAACTGCGCGCCTTCGCGTAATCCTGGCGGGCAAGCCACAGCGCGCCAATGGCCTCATCGGCAGGCGCATATTCGGGGTCGAACGCCAGCAACGCCGTCCATTCGCGGAGCGCGTCGTCGGGCTTGCCCGAACGCAGATACGCGTCGCCCAAGTAGTAACGGGCCAGCGTGTTGTGCGGATCTTCCGCCAGCGCGGCGCGGAACCCTGCAATCGCGCTGTCGGGACGGCCGCCGTAAAGCGCGGTGAGCGCCTTTTCGTAGAGGTCATACACGGCAAGCTTGTCCTTTGGATCGGGGCCGGCGCCGCGTCCGCCCGTGCGCGCGCCGCCGCTCAAGTAGCCTAGCGATTCCAGCGCCCCGCGCGCCAGCGGCAAAATGTCGGGACCGGAAGCGCTCCGCCTGGGCGCGAACTGGGCCAGCAGTTTCCCCAACTGCTCCTCGAGCGAGTGCACTTCCGCGGCATTGGCGCCGGCGATGTCGCTCAGCTCGTGAGGGTCGGCCACCAGATCGTAAAGCTCCGCCCGCGGCGCCTGAATGAACTGGCGTAACCCAAATTGGTGTAACCCAACCGGTGATTTAACGGGCGATTTAATCAGCAATCCGCGCAGCGGCGCCCACTGGAACGCATCGCGCGTATACATGCTCTCGCTATAGACCGCCTGCGGGACCGCATTCAACAGATTGACGCCGTGGAACGAAGGCGGCGCGGCAATGTGCAGAAAACCTAGAACCGTGGGAGCGACGTCGATCAAGCCAACCGGTTCCTCCACGCGCGCCGGATGCCCGGCGGAATCCGTTGGCCAATGCATAATCAGCGGCACTCGTACAGTACTCTGATAGATGAAGTAGCCGTGACTCGCCTCGCCGTGGTCGCCCAGACTCTCGCCGTGGTCCGCCAGCAGGATCACCAGCGACCGCTCCCACCAACCACCCTGTTCGAGGGCCTGCCGCAGCCGGCCGATCACCTGATCGGCATACTCCAGTTCCGCATCGTAGGCGGCTGAGCCCGTGCGCCCAACGGCGGCCGGCGCGGAATAGGGCGTGTGCAGATCGAACAAATGAATGAAGGCGAATACGGTCTCGCCGCGGTTCGCTTCCAGCCACTGCCGTGCCGCGCGCACCACCAGCGCGCCATCGCGCCGCACCCGCAGCGCGTAGGGATTCTCCGCCAGCCCGCTTTGCAGGCTGAACGGGCTGTCGTAGAAGTCGAAGCCCCGGCTCAAGCCCATCTCGCGGTTCAGCAGGCAACTGCCAATGAAGGCCGCCGTCTTGTATCCATGCGCCTGCAGCACGGAAGCCAGCGTGACAGCGCCGGCCGGGACGCGCTCGCCGTTTTCCTCCACTCCGGTTTCGAACGGATAACTCGAGGTGAACAGCGAAGTGTGCGAGGGCAGCGTCAGCGGAATCTGCGAATCGGCCTGCACGAACAATGTGCCATTGCCGGCGAGCGCGTCGATGTTGGGAGTCCGCGCGCCTTTGTATCCGTACACGCCCAGACGATCGGCGCGCAGGGTGTCCACGGAAATCAGGATCACGGGCGTGGCCGCTCGCACGGTTCCCGCAAAAACAGTCGCCGCAACTCCCGCCGCAATTCCCACCTGCCACTGGCGCCTCATCTCTTCCGATGCTAACGTAGAAGGCGTACGCATGAAACGGGCGTTGGGCTTGGCCCTGCTGGCACTGGTTCTCCTTTACGTCGCCGACTATGCGTCCGCCCGCTTCGGCTTGCCCGGGAATCGCCCCACTTTTGGAATGGTGAAAGTGCGCCGCACGGTCGCGGTGCCCCAGAAGAACAGGAAAACGGAATTCTACTTCGACCCGCCCGAAGAAGAGGCCTGCGTCAATGCGCTGTTCCCGCATTTCGCCGTCAAGCCCTGCTGGTATCTGAAGCGACACAGGAACATTCAAGTCGACATGTGACCTTTCGTGGCGTGCGCACTCATGCGCGCAGCGTTCACACTCGTGTGAACGCGCTTCGAATTGAGCCGGGATCGTAGCTGGCCTAATGGCGGAAGTGGCGCACGCCGGTGAAAACCATCGCCAATCCTAACCGGTCCGCGGCGGCGATCACCTCTTCGTCGCGCACCGATCCGCCCGGCTGAATGAACGCGGTAACGCCGTGCTTCGCGGCTTCCTCCACTCCGTCGGCGAACGGGAAGAAAGCGTCTGAGGCAACCACCGTGCCCGCCAGCGGCAGGACGGCTTTCATCGCGCCCAGCTTGACGGAATCCACGCGGCTCATTTGTCCCGCGCCGATGCCCACAGTCAGGCCGCGCCGCGCGTACACGATGGCGTTCGATTTTACGTGCTTGACCACCTTCCACGCGAATTCGAGCGCGCTCCATTCGTCCTCCGTAGGCGCGCGCTGGCTCTTCACCGCGGCGGTGGCGCGGTCAAATTTTGCGGTGTCGGCGGATTGGGCCAGAAAGCCGCCCGAAATGGATTTCACCACCAGCTGGTCGGTGTGCGGCGCCACGCGAATCAAGCGCAGGTTCTTCTTGGCCGAGAGGACGGCCAACGCTTCGGGCGAATAATCCGGCGCGGCAATGGCTTCGACGAAGGTCTTCGAGATCTCGCGCGCCGTCTCTTCATCCACCGCGCGATTCAGGCCGATCACGCCGCCGTACGCCGAGACCGGGTCGGACTCCATAGCCCGCCGATAGGCCTGCGCCAGCTCGCCGCGCTCGGCGCAACCGCACGGATTGGTGTGCTTGATAATGGCCGCCGCGGGGTGCTCAAACTCGCAGACAAGCTGCCACGCGGCGTCCAGATCCACCAGATTGTTATATGAAAGCTCCTTGCCGTGCAACTGCTCGGCTCCGGCGACGCCTTCTCCGCGCCGGCCGTAGAGCGCCGCCGATTGGTGCGGATTCTCGCCATAGCGAAGGTCCATCAGCTTGGGTGCGCGGATGTTCAACTCGGCCGGCGTGGCGCCGGTTTCCAGGCGAACGCTGATGGCGGCGTCATACCCGGCAGTGGTGCGGAAAGCCTTCCTGGCCAGGCGCCAATGGGTATCGTGCGACAGTGTCCCATGCGCGCGCAGCTCTTCGAGGATGGGCGCGTAGTCGCACGGCGAAACCACTACCGCGACGTCCTGATAGTTCTTGGCGGCCGCGCGGATCATGGTAGGTCCGCCGATGTCGATGTTCTCGATCAGCTCTTCCAGCGTGGCATCCGCTCTGGCAGCGATATCTTCGAAGCGATAGAGGTTGACCACCACCATGTCGATGGGCGCGATGCCGTGCTGAGCCAGCGCTTGCATGTGCTCCGGACGGTCGCGCATGGCGAGCATGCCCGCAGCGATGGCCGGGTGAATGGTCTTGACGCGCCCGTCGAGCATTTCGGGGAAGCGCGTAACTTCGGAAACCTCCGTTACGGGGATTCCCGATTCGCGCAGCAGCCGCGCCGTGCCTCCGGTGGAGACGAGTTCGGCGCCAAGCGCGGCGAGCCCGCGGGCGAATTCGGCAATTCCAGTTTTGTCGGTGACGCTGAGCAGGACGCGGCGGATCTGGGGCATCTATATCGAACTTACCAGATACCGCGAATCCGGCTATCCGGCGCCTGTCCGGAGCCTGTCCATTAGGTCGGCTTCTGCGGCCAACCGGAGGGCGAATTGTCGAAGTCCTGCTGCCGCCCGTGGTTGCGGCCTACACGCCAATGCGGCGCGCCAGCCGGCTGGATCCGGTGATGGCGCTGCGATGCGAATAGCGCAAAGCAGCATCGCCGCAAACAGAACAGGCGTGGCGACTCTCGCTGAAGGCCCGACTGACCATCGGCCTGAGTCCAAGCGGATCGCAGTTCCCTATGCGGATGGCGCGTTGGAACTGGCAGCGCCGGCACGGTGGCAGCGGTGGGTTCCACGCAACACGTACAATGACGGATGTGGCGGTAACCGCGGTGATTCCGGTGGTGGCAGTAGTGGCGCTGTTGGGGCTTTGGGCGGCGGTGATTCGCCGCAAGTAGTCGACAGACGCCATGCACCTGCACTTTCAGGAAGCCATTCTCAACGTCCTGCTGCTGTGGATTCTCACGGCCCCGCACGAGTTCGCCCACGCCTGGGTGGGAACGAAACTGGGCGACGATACGCCGATGCTGGACGGGCGGGTGACGCTGAATCCTCTGGCGCATATCGATTGGATCGGCACCACCCTGCTGCCGTTTGCGACATCGCTGCTGGGTGGCGGATTCATCGGATGGGGCAAGCCGGTGCGGTCGGACGTCTCGAAGCTCAAGGGCGGCCTGAACGGGCTGCTTCTGGTTGCCATAGCCGGACCGTTCAGCAACGTGATCATGGCGGTGGTGCTGGCCGCCGTGGCGCTTGGCACTGCAGGCCATTTCCCGGCGTTCGCACAATACCTGGCGGACGGCGTGCGGCTGAGCCTGTATCTGGCGATCTTCAACATGCTGCCGATTCCGCCCTTGGATGGCTCGAAGGTGCTGCTGGCGATGCGCATCCCGATGTCGATCTATCGCGAACTGGCGCGCGCCGGCTTCATGCTGCTGGTGCTGGCCATCGGCGTATCCGACATCGGGCGCTGGATGAGCGAGTGGAGCTACTTAGGAGCGCGGGCGATTTTCGGGATGCTGCGGTGAGGGAGCGCTTCACCGCGGGCGGTTAGAAGCGGATGCGCGATCCGGAAGCCTCCGTCAGCCGCTTCAGCGTGCGTATTTGACGGAAGCGAACAGCCGCTTTCCAGCCGGGCGGCGACTGGCCGCGCCGTCCTATCTTCCGGACATTCCTTTCCAGTGCTTTCGTAAGCGCGCCGGTAAGCGGCCCATCGAGAGAGCGTCGGGATAAGTATGGTATCCGTCTATGACTGCGCTCTATTGTCCCGGCCCGATTTGCCGATATGTTATTCGTGGACAGAGCAATCGCCGCGGATCCCGAACTGTGCAATGCCAGCCGCTCTTCGGCCGGCAGCGCTTGGCGCCGCCAAATCCTGTGGATCGATTTCCTTCTCGTTTGGAGCCTTTCCGGAGCAATGGCGATCCGGGCTCAAAATCCACCCGCAACCAATCTCACCGATATAAGCCTGGAAGATCTGATGAACGTTCAGGTTACGTCTGTTTCCAAGAAGGAGCAGAAACTGTCTCAGACCGGCGCGGCGGTCTATGTGATTACCCAAGAAGACATTCGCCGGTCGGGCGCCACCAACATCCCCGATCTGCTGCGGCAAGCGCCTGGCGTGGAGGTTGCGCAAATCGACGCCAACACCTATGCGATCAGTATCCGCGGCTTCAACGACCGGTTGGCGGACAAAGTCCTGGTGATGATCGATGGACGAACCGTCTACACGCCGACCACCTCGGGCGTTTACTGGGACCAGCAGGATGTACCGCTCGAGGATATCGACCGCATTGAGGTGATCCGCGGCCCTGGCGGTACGGTTTGGGGCGCGAATGCGGTAAATGGCGTAATCAACATTATCACCAAGAGCGCCAAGGATACCAAGGGCGGCTTGGTACGAACGGATGGAGGCTCTCAGGGTGCGGCGGGCGGGTTGGTTCAATACGGCGGCGAAATCGGCCAGAGCGGAGCTTACCGCGCCTTTGAGAACTACTCCAACACGGGGAATCTGACATTGCCGGATGGCCAGGGCGGGGCCGACGGCTGGCACATGTTCCATAGCGGATTCCGGTCCGATTGGACGCTGTCGCCGAACGACACGATGACGGTCCAGGGCGATTTCATGCAAACCAGCGAGGGGCAGACTATATCCGTCGTATTCGCCAACGCGCTTCCCCTGATGCGCACATTCAACGACGCGATCGCCACCGGCGCAGGCAACTTTCTGGGGCGGTGGAACCACACTCTGTCGAATGGCTCCACTATGTCGCTGCAGGTTTACTATGACCGATACACTCGCCTTGACGAGGGGGTTCACGAGGGCTTGAACACTTTTGATTTCGACTTCCAGCATCATTTGCGCATCGGATCGCGGAACGACGTTGTGTGGGGAGTGGGCTATCGCTCCACCAGCGACAGTCACACTGCGGGATATGGAAAGACTTACGCGCCGCTCAGCCAGGCCAACAGTCTCTTCAGCGTCTTCGCTCAAGACCAGATCCGGCTCGCAGAATCTCTGTCGCTTACCGTCGGTTCGAAACTGGAGCACCAACCCTACACCGGGTTTCAATTTGAACCGAGTGCGCAGTTGGTTTGGACGCCAACGGATCGCCAAACCGTTTGGATATCCGCCTCACAAGCCGTCAAGGAAGTAAGCCGGGAGGAGGAGGCGCTCCAAATCGAACCGTACACATTCGCATTGCCTGGGGGCGGCTTCGGAGTAGCCCAATACAACGGCAACACAAAGGCTCAGGCCGAACGGTTCCGCGACTTTGAAATCGGTTACCGCACTCAGCCGGTTAAGCAATTCTCGGTGGATGTGACAGCCTTTGGCGGTCTCTATCACAACCTTGAGACCCTCGATCCGGGCACACCCTACTTCACTACAGATCAGGGAACTCCGCATGTGGTATTGCCATTTTTCTTCGGTAACACCGCCGGCGCCCACACTTACGGCGCTGAAGTTTTCGCAAACTGGAACGTGACTTCCCGATGGCGAATCAGCGCCGGAGACAGCGCCATTCATCTGAACGTGATTCTCGATCCCGGAAGCCAGGACACAGATGAACCCGAACGGGCGGATAACACTCCGGAAAATCAGATACAAGTTCGCTCCCAGGTGAACCTGACGCGTAACCTCGAGTGGGATAGCGCCGCGTACTACGTGGGCCACTTGCGGGATGGCGGGAATGGGCCGGTGCCAGCTTATACGCGGGTGGATACGCGGCTCGGGTGGCGGATGGGAAGACATATAGAACTCAGCCTCGCCGGCCAGAATCTGCTAGCGCCGCGCCATGCCGAGTTTCACGACGCCTATGAAGTGAATAACACGCTGGTGCAGCGGAGCGTCTTGGGAAAGATTACGCTACGATTTTGATTTCCGAGCTTCGATGCGAATGCGACACAATCCGGCATTAGTGGCGGCCATACTGGGAACGGTAATCGCCGCGGGCGCGCAACCCCAACTCGAGGAATATCAGGTGAAAGCGGCCTTTCTGTATAACTTTGCCAAATTCGTCGAATGGCCGCCACGCGATTTCAAGGATGCCGCAGACCCGATCGCGGTCTGCATCGCCGGCGAAACTCCTATCTACGGTCAGCTCGATTCCGCGGTTAACGGCAAGATCGCCGGGAACAGATCGTTCGCCGTGAGGCAGGTATCCGATGCCCAACACTCGGAAGGGTGTCACATTCTCTTCATCGGTTTGACGGAGCGAAAACGCATCCCGGCCTTTCTGGCCGGCGTAAGGAAATGGGGCATTCTCACGGTTGGCGAAACCCCGGAGTTTATCGCCGATGGCGGAGTGGTCAACTTTAAGTTGGAAGGCGGCAAGGTTCGTTTCCAGATTAACGCGGAGGCGGCAGATGAGGAGCAACTCCACATCAGCTCCAAACTTTTGAGTTTGGCTCAAATCGTGAAGAGTCAAATCCTGAAGAGATAGAGAAGGCTCCGTAAGCCGGCTGAAAGCCGACCGCCGCCACGATTGGCTGCCTCCCTACGGTTTGTAGGCGATGGCGTCGATCTCTACTTTGATTCCCGGAATCGCAAAGGCGACGGCGACGGTGGTGCGCGCGGGTTTGGCGTCGCCGAAGAATTGCGCGTAGACTTCGTTCATCGCCGCGAAATCCTTGCCGTCGGCCAGGAAGACGTGGCACTTCACCACGTCGCTCATCGAGGCGCCGCAGCCTTCCAGCACGCCTTTGATGTTGTTCAAGACCTGGCGCGTCTCGGCGGCGATGTCCGCGGAAATCATGGTGTGCGTGACCGGGTCCAAGGGGACCTGGCCGGAAACGTAGATGAAGCCGCCGGCGCGAACCGCGGGGGAATACGGCCCGCGGGGCGCGGGTACGCCAGGAGGAGTGATGCGCTCGATCATAGGTTAGTGTCCTTCCGCTTCTAGAAATCGTTCCGCTTCAATCGCCGCCATGCAGCCTGCGCCGGACGCCGTGATGGCCTGCCGGTACATGCGGTCCTGCACGTCGCCGGCATGAAATACGCCGGGTATGTTGGTGCGCGCGCCGCCCTTCGAGAGGATGTAGCCCTCGGGGTCGGTGTCGATCTGTCCCTTGAAGACGGCCGTGTTCGGGATGTGCCCGATGGCCACGAAGAAGCCGTCCACCGGTTCGTCCCATGCGTCGCCGCTGACTAAGTTGCGCAGGCGCGCGCCGGTTACCAGTTTCTGGGACGCGTCGAACACGTCGTCGACGACGGTGTTGGTGAGGAACCGGATCTTGGGGTTGTGCCGCGCGCGGTCGAGCATGATTTTCGAGGCGCGGAACTGATCGCGGCGATGCACCAGCGTGACCTGCTTGCCGAAACGCGTCAGGAAGTTGGCCTCTTCCATGGCCGAATCGCCGCCGCCCGCCACCATAATGTTCTTGTCGCGGTAGAAGAATCCGTCGCAGGTGGCGCATGAGCTGACGCCGTGGCCGATCAACTTCTGTTCCGACGGCAGCCCCAGCCAGCGCGCCGAAGCGCCGGATGCAATGATGACGGTGCTTGTCTCGACCCACTCTTCGTCGATCCTGAGACGGAAGGGCCGCTTGGAAAAGTCGGAATCGGTAACGGCCGCGTGCAGGTATTCCGCGCCGAAGTTTTCCGCCTGCAGTTTCATGTTCTCGACCAGGTCCGGGCCCTGGATGCCTTCGGGAAATCCGGGAAAATTTTCGACCAGAGTGGTGAGAGCAAGCTGGCCGCCGGCTGTATGCCCACCGCTTACCACGAGCGGCTTCAGGTTGGCGCGGGCGGTATAAATGGCGGCCGTATTGCCGGCGCACCCGGAACCAATGATCACTACATTTCGCATCGGAAAGATCAATGTAGCATAGGGGCGTGAGCCGTCAACCGGATTCCGCGTGAGCGACCTGCATTCGTCGCCGTGGCTCCCGCTGCGTCCGCTTGGATTGACGGCGCGGCGACGCGTACAGGACGCGATTCCGGCGGGGCGCGGAGCGTATCTGGTCGGTGAACGGATTCGGCGATCTGTTCGCCAGCGCGATAACGGGGACGTTGCGGACGATGGTCTCGGTAGTGGCGGCGCCCACGCGGCCACCACCGCGGCGGCGATCTACTTACGCGCCACGACGGCGATCCTATTTGCGGGCTACGACCGCGCCCAGCCAGACGGCGGCGTAACCAAGCCCTACGCTGCCAACCACGTTCGCCAAGCCGATCCAAAAGCCGCCCTGGCGGATGGTGGCGTAGCTTTCCCACTCGAAGCTGGAGAATGTCGTATAGCCGCCCAGGAAGCCGACTACCAGCAGCGGGCGCCAGAATAAGTCGCCGGGCAGGCGCTCGGTAATCAGCGTCATGGCCAGGCCGATCAGGAATGACCCGGTGATGTTGATGGTCATGGTGCCCAGCGGGAAACGCGCGCCGAAGCGCTGCATGATGGCCATGCCTGCCACGTATCGCGCCAGCGAACCGACGCTGCCGCCCGCCATCACCAGTAAGTAGCGCACGCTATTGGGCGGCCACCAGTGCGGGCACGAATACTGTGCGCGGTCCGCTCGAGCCCGCGTCCGCCAGCCACAACGGACCGGCGCCGAGCTCATTCAAGCGGAACAGATTGCCCATGGGTGTGAGTTCGGAGGGCGAACATGCGCACGCCACGCTGGTGCGGTTTCCGGCAAGATCGAGCACGATCACCGGCTGCGCGGCGGCGGTGGCCACGAAAATCCGCGTTCCATCCTGTGAAAATCCGAGGCCGGCTACAATCTCGAACGAGCCATCATCCGCCGCCAGGGTTTGCTGCAAAGCCGAGCCGGGCACGTCGCGAATCAGCATGACGCCGGTCCCGCGCGCCGCTATGGCGGCATCGTGCGCGCCGGGCGCAAAGGCCACCGACGCGCCGGCCCCCGCCGACATTACGGCGCGAACGCCGCCGCTCTGGCTGGCGAGTTGGATGGATCCGCCAACGGCGAAGAGCAGGTATGCGCCGTCGTCGCTAATCGCGAGCGAAGTGGGATGGATGGCCCGCGCCGCCTGTCTCAACGGCACCGAGCCGGCAACCGAGGGCGAGCCGGGCAACCCCACCACCATCTGCGCCTGACCGCTCGAATACAGCACTGCCGCGGTTCCGGACGGGCTGAAGGCGACGCGCTCGGGCTGGGCTGTCAGCCCTTCGACGACCACTTCGCTAAGCGTCGCGGAGCTCAGCGTGAAGTAGTGCGTGGAACCGTCGGCTGCGACGCCGAAGACGGAATCGAGGTGCGGCGCGACATAGGCTGCGGTTAGCTGGTAGGCGGAACTGATGGGTCCGCCGACCGTGGATGCGCCCGCGATGCCTGGCAGGGGACGCAGCGCCTGGGCGCCGCGGTCGAATACGAAGCCGGCGAGCGGTCCAGAGACGCTGCCTTGCTGGGCCTGCGCGAAACCGGCCAGCGCGAGAAGAATCGGGATGTATTTCGTCATAGTGTTCACTTGGTGTTCACCTTGAGATGCTCACTTGGGAGGCCCTACCGTGCCGCTGCCGGGCGTAATCACAATCAAGGAAGCGCCTGAATTGATGGTGCTGCTGCTGCTGGAGCCGCCGTTATGCGTGGCGTAATAAGCTCCGCCCGCCGCTGCGGCCGCGGCCACGATCACGATTACGGCGATGAGCTTACCGGAAATTCCCGCCGCCGCGGCGCCCCCCGCGGCGCCCGCTACCAGCGCATTCGTCATACTGATGTTGGCGTTGGCGCTTTGCCCGTTGTTGGACGCGGTTACGTGGATCTGGTATTGCCCTTGAACGTTGTTGGGATGGAAGCCGCGGGCCACGGCGCGGCCCTGACTGTCGGTGACCACGCTCAAGCTTTGGGCGCCGCCGGCAAACGAACCGCCTGCGCCCTGTCCGGACAAGGTGAAGATGACGGCCGCCCCGGCGACGGGCTTGTGGTTTTCATCCTCCACCTGGACTATGGGCTCGCGCGCGGTGCGCTGGCGGATGTTGTTGATGGCGCCATCGCCTTCGACGATGACGATATTCAATTTAGGCGCGGCGTCCTGAGCATCGACAACCGACGCGGCGGGAATGGAAATCAATACAGCAAGTACCGGCGATAGCCAGCGCATTGCATCCTCCGTGGATCTTATTATGACAAACCCGGGCAGCGCGTGTCCGAATATTAGGCCTAGTTTATGGTACTACCCGCTCGGTGAAGCCGAAAACCGGCTCAATAGGAGTTGAACCGGGCTCGCATAAGGCGCACGGATACATGGCACAACATGATCCGTGAGACAACACCCGGTCACTTCCCTTTGGCCTTGGCCGGTCCACCTCGTCCGGTGATTTGACGGATGAAATCGATTTCCTCTTGCGAGTACGGGGTGCCGTTGTCGCGAAAGATGTCCTGATGCCAGACGGCCGGCTGGCGGTCGGTATAGGGATGCTGCCAGGAATCGAGCGGGAGGTAAGTCTGGGTTTTCCCGGCCACCAGGCCCCAACTGAACGCCGCCGCGTTGTACTTCTTGGCAATGGGCAGGATGCCCTGAAAGGTGCTATCGCGGTCGCGCGCGAGGAACTCGGTGCAGAACACGGGACGGTGATACTGTTGCAGCCACTGAAGGCGCTTTTCGAAATCCGCGGGCTTGTCGTAATTGTGAAAGGAGACGATGTCGGATTCCTCGAGCTGGATTTTTTCGACGGCGCTCAGCTTATCGGGGCTGGACCAATCGCCCTGCCACAAACTGCTGGTGAGCGGCTGGCTGGGCATGGCGGCGCGCGCGAATTTGAACAGGCGCGGCAATATGCGCTGCGCCAGCTCGGCCTTGTTTTTGGGGTCGGCCGCGCTGTAGCTGCCCTCGTTGCGGTTATCGGGCTCGCTCCAAAGGTCCCAGGCCACGACGCGCTTGTCGGCGAGGAATTCGTGGATCACGTCTTCGACGTAGAGCAGGTGGCGGTCCCAGTGCTCTTCGTCCATCAGGGCGGGGGCGCCGGGGTCTTGCACCCAGGCGGAATTGTGCACGCCGGAGCGGGCGTCCTGCTGGATGCCGGGCTCGGGGAAGGGGCTCCAGCGGGAGTTGAAGAGCACGAACAGGACGCGGATCTTGTGCTTGTCGGCGATGCGGAGGAAGGCGCCGATGCGTTTGGCGCAGCCGCCGGGATCTTTGAGCCAGGGGATCTCATGCAGAAACACGCGGACGGTGTTCATGCCGATGGCCTGCGCCCAGCCGAGCTCGGTATCGATGATGACGGGGTCGAAGGTGTCGGCATTCCACATCTCGATCTGGTTTATGGCGCTGGCGGGAACGTAGTTGACGCCGACCATCCAGGGTTGTTTGGAATACCAAAGGTTGGCGGCCTCCGGGGTCCACTTTACGGGCTCGGCGGCGAACGCGGAAAGGGAGAGCAAGAGGCAGGCGGTGAGACGAAGCGAGTTCATTAGGGTTGTAGACAATTCTACAACGGGCTTGGAAGGCTGCGGACTGGCGTGCCGGGCCGCGAGGGCTTTCGACTTGGGTGCAGTTCTCGGGAGTGGGCGGGGATGGCGGCTGGCGTTGCGCCGCCGCGGTCGCGGGTAGAGCGGGCGGGGACAGCGGCGCGGTGTTGCGTTGCGCCGCGCGGTGCTCGCGGAGCGGCGGGGACGGCGGCGCGGCGTGGCGCTGCGCGCGGTGCTCGCGCAGAGCGGGTGGGGCGGTAGCGGCGCCGGCGCGGAGCGGGCGGGGACGGCGGCGCAGTGTTGCGCCGCGGGGCTCGCGCAGAGCGGGTGGGGCGGTGGCGCGGTGCCGGCGCGGAGCGGGTGGGGACGGCGGCTTGCTGTTGCGCCGGCGCGGTTCTGGCGCAGTGTTGCGCCGCGCGCGGTGCTCGCGCGGAGCGGGTGGGGCGGTGGCGCGGTGCCGGCGCGAGCGGGCGGGGGCAGCGGCGCAGTGTTGCGCCGCGGTCGCCGCGCGGTGCTCGCGCGGAGCGGGCGGGCGGCGGCGCCGTGTTGT
>JBEKNN010000157.1:0-21936 GCA_049522755.1 Bryobacteraceae bacterium
TCTCTTCGCCTGGTTTACTATCGGCGCCTCTCTGAATTCAGTTTAGCCTGTGTGCACCAAATAATGAACATCTAAATCGTACGGGCTGTACTATAGATCGAACCCAGTTTTAGCACAAAACAATGGATTTAGTCCCATCGGAGTCTTCTGGGTGTAACCTTCTGCGACCGTGGCTCCGGGGAATGCCTGAAAAGCGTCGATCCCCCGTCGGGAGTTCTCCTGCTCCAGACCCGCGAGTCGGGGAAATGCCGGGGGCGATCACCTCTCTGACAAGCTCCGTCATACGCTAACCTGCAATATAGTGAGCGAATCCTCCACCGATCCGTACCTGATCCTGACGCGTAGCGGGCGCCGGTTTCCGCTCCACAACGGGCAATCCTGGGCGATCGGCCGCGGCGATGGATGCGCGGTGATGCTCGACAGCCGTTCCGTCTCGCGGCTGCATGCGCTGGTGCAATTGCGCGAGGGCGGCGCGATTTCGCTGGTGGATCTCGGCAGCCGCAACGGATCCTTCGTCAATAATCGCCGCGTCAGCATCCCGGTGGTCTTGAACGACAACGATTCGCTGCTGTTCGGCGATCAGGAATTCGTTTATCGCAATCCGCAAGGCGCCGGCCGCGAGGCGGCTTTGCTCGAGACCACCCGCAACGCCCCCACTACGGCCCTGCACACGAACACCCTGACCACCATCGTGGTGGTGGACATCCGCGATTACACCCCGCTGGCGCGAACAGTCCCCGAGGCCCTGCTTTCGCAGACCATCGGCACGTGGTTTTTGCGCGTGGGCCAGATCGCGCAGCAGCAGCGCAGTTGGGCGCAGACGTATATCGGGGACGCGATGATGGCTGTGTGGGTGCATAGCAACGAGACTGCGCTTGGTCCCGACCTGGCATGCGCCATGCGAGCGGTAAGCGAGATTGCCGATGCAACGGCTTCCATCCATCTGGCGCTCCCCTTGCCGGCGCCTTTGCGGGTCGGCGCGGGCGTAAATACGGGTCCGGCGATCGTAGGCGGCGTGGAATATACAGCGCTGGGGGATACCGTCAACGCCGCCTTCCGTCTGGAAGCGGCCACCAAGCAGTTGGGGATGGGCGTGGCCGTGGGCGAGCGGACATTTGGCGGGCTGAGCGCAGCCATGCAGCAGCGATTCATCCGGCGCAGCGTGGAGTTGAAGGGATACGAGGGCGAATCCACCGCGTGGGGGATTTCGTTCGAGGACCTCCGCGCCGGCCTATGACGTACCCTGACGTGGCATGACCGTGGCATGACCGTGGCGCACGCACTTTTGCGTGCAACGTTCACACTCGTGTGAACGCGCTTACTTTCCCCAAATCGGATGTCCGGGATTCAATGTAGGGCGGACCCCCTGGTCCGCGGCCGACGCCCCCGTCGGCCTCTTGGGGGACGGAATCACCAGCTTGAGCGTGTAGCGTGCGCGCACCAGTAAAGACGCGGTCGCACGATCGGGAACGCTGCACGCATCGAGAAGCGCCGCCATCACTGAATCGCAACCGCGACCGTGTTACTCACCACGCCGCCCTGCTTGAGATACAAGGGTAGCCCCAGTCCCGGAGGCATAGTCGCCGGCAGCAGCACATTCGCCTGATTGAGTCCCGCCCCTCCCGCGCTCACACCCGCATACGCTGCCGGAATCGACAATCCGCCGATCACCACGCTGAGCGGCGTAGTGGCCGCGCCCGCCGCAGATACAGCCCCGAAACCGGTGGCATAGATAATCAAATAACTGCCGCGCTTGGCCGGGTTCGATGGCGCATTCAGGCTATTGTCCAGGTTGGTGATGGCCGCCTGGGTCGCCGAGATAGAGAAAATCGCCGGGGCCACGCTGCTGATCGCGACCTGCTGCTGCGCACTCCCGTCCGCCGAGCTGACCGTGAGCTGCGCCGTGCCCGCGGAGATTCCGGACGGCGCCTGCGCATTCACCTGAAATGGCGTCGCCGCCACCACTTTCGCGGCTTGGCCCCCGATTTGGACCGTCGTGCTCTGCCCGGCAACAGACCCGGCCAAACCCGCGCCGAAGATGGAGATCAGCCCTCCCGGCGCAATCGCCGTCGTGTAACTGGCGGCGTTGACGACGCTTCCGGCAATCAGAGCCGTGAGCGGCGATAGGCTCCAGTTTTCGCCGTTGCTTACAATCTGGTAGGAAGCCGGCGGCGGACCCGAAGCAAAAGTGCGCCCGCCGTTCGGCGAGAGGTCGGTAAACGTCAGGTTGTAAGCGCCCGGCCCGGCATCCAGTTCATACGCGGTCGCCGTCCCGTTGCACGCGCCGAAGTAAAGCGTGCCGGGCGGCGAAGTTGGCGTCGCTCCCGCCACGGCGGCCACGCCGGGAAACTGCAGCGTGGGCCCGCACGAGCCGCCAGCCGAAGTCAGCGCCACCGGCGCGTTCGAAGCCGCCACAAACCCAGGCGAGCTCGGCTCCTGTGGCAGCAGGCGCACTGCGCCCGTAACTGTGCCTTGGATGGTCTGTCCCCCAGCGCTGAAGCCGTTCAGATATCCGTTGAGATCCGTCTCCGCGAACACCGGATTCGGATCCATAATCGCCAGGGTTCCATCGGCATTGATGCCGTACGCTACCACAAAGTGCGAGCCCAGATTCCCCAGCGAAAGGGCCAGCAGCACCGGCACGCCGGAGGCCACCAGATCGCTCACCGCGGTGGACGTAAACGGCTCGATCTGCACCGTAATGCTGCTCGAAACGAACGCGCCCACCCGCCACAGGTTCACCGTCTGCTCCGCGCTGCCGCCCAGCACGACGAATCCATCGCAAATTTGATTTCCCTTGGAATCGAGAGTGCAAAAGGATGTCAAAAACTGATTCAGGCTTACGGGAGTAGCAAGCCCGTTGGTCTGTGGCAAATCGCCAAGCGACTGGTAATACTGGATGATCGACGCTACCGAAGTAAGCAGCGCGCCCTTGTTCTGAATAGTGTCGCCGCCGTTGCCAAGCGTTCCAGTTACGGCCTGCGTCAGGGCAGGGAAGTCGCCGATCGAGAACGCCGCCGATTGCGCGCTGAAGGTCACAAAATGTCCTGCCGTCTGCGCGGTTACCAGCGCGATTCCCGCCGGAGTTGGCATCCGCAAAGTGGCGCTGGCAGTTCCATCGGCGCCGGTGATCACCGTAGCCGGCAGCGCCGTTGCGCCCGTTGAAGCCGCGAAGGCGACGCTCTGCCCAGCCACCGGATTGCCATCCTGATCGTTCACCACCACCACCAGCGGTTGCGTCAGCAGGGCGCCCGGCGCGCCGGTCTGCTGGTTGCCGCTCACTATCGAAACCGTCATCAGGCTGGTGGAAAGGGCGTACACACTGTAAGAGCTTTGCGCCGTAGCCGTGCTGTTCGTGTCGCTCGCCGTCACCGTAACCGCGCCGGGCGCGGTGGTGGCAGGCAGGAATGTGTCGAAGGTATAAGATCCGCTGGGCATCGTAACCAGGAAAGCCGCCTGCCCGGTTTGGGAAACGCGCACCGTGGCGCCGTTGTTGAAGCCGCCGATCACCAGGTGAACCGAAGTTCCGGCGCGCACCGCCCCCGGCGTGGCCGTAATCACCGCCTGCCGCGGCGTATCGTACTCCGTTGCCTGAGTAGCGCCCGGCGCGTAGGCGATGTAACCGCCCTCGAAATTCTGCTGGCGCATTCCGTTGACGGTACTCTCGGCGCCGATCGGCGCGCCGAGGTTTCCGCCTGGTCCGCCGCCCGCGTTATAAGTTGCCAGCACCAGGCCGGTGACGAAGGAACCCTGCCCGGAGAGCGATCCAACCGTTGCCGCCAGAATCGGCCCATTCTGAAAGCTCTGCCTGTTACCCGTAGTCCCGCGGAAGGTCAGGAAAGTGGTGACGGCAGAGGTTGGCGATCCGGCCGCGCCGGTCTCGTATCCCAGGCTCTGCCACTCCGTCAGGATCGCGCCCGTGACCAGTTGCAGCGGGTTGCCGGCCAGCGCGCCATATTGAAACGTCTGGCGTCCGCCCACCGTCGCATCCGCCAGCGGATAACCCAGCATCCCCGCAGGTCCGCCAAGCTGCAAGTATTCGGTGAGAATCGCGCCGGTGACAATGTAGGCCGCGCCGGCGCTATCCGCCACCGCCACCAGGTATGGAACGGCGGGCGCCGCGGCGCTTACCAGTTGCTGCACGTAGCCATTGCCCACGCGCGTTACGCCGGATGCGGCTTGCACGTTGAGCCCATCCCTTGTTACCGCGTCTTGAAAGGCCTGCTGAATGGCCGGCGTCGGCGCCCCTTGCCCGATCTGGCAGCAGAAAGATGTAGTGACCGAGACCACTAACGCCGGGCTGGTCTGCCCTTCGGCCGTGGCCGTCACTGAGGCCGTCCCATAAGTGAGCGCCAGCAGCGTGACCGACCGACCGCTGCCGTTGATCTGCACCACCGCGGGATTCGACGAGGTCCACACCACCGGGCGGTTGCTCAGGGCAGTGCCATTCGCCGCGGCCAGAGAAGATTGCACGGTTAACGACTCATCCGGATACATTTGAATGGAAGTGCCCGCCGAAACTACAACCGAAGCCACGGCCGGCAGCAGTACCGCGACCAGAGTTGCCGGGTTGTACTCAATGGCGCCGCGCTCGAAGGCCTGCAGGTGCATCCCGTTGGTGAGCAGTTGTTCCGCGGTGACGGGAAAGCCCATTGTGCCCTGGTCCGCGCCGTTGGCAAGATAAAGGTTATAGATGGGCTCTTTGACGGCCAGCAGTTGGCCGCTGGCGGGACCCTCCGAGATATTAAACATCGAGCCCTGATCGAACTGCTGCTTCGTGGCGGCCGACCGGTACTGGCTGGTTACCTGCGTTTCGGCGGAGATAGCTGGGCCCATCACGGTCACTCCACCTAACGCAGTCCAAAGGGTAAAAAAGGGATCCTGCGTCAGAAAGTCCAGGCCCAGATTTGGGATGCTCTGGTTATAGACGAAGAGCGCATAATCGTTGCTGAACGGCTGCCACTGGCACGAGTTTCCCGACGTGGCGGCCGAGAGCAGCGTCGGGCAGTTGGCCGTATCCGCGGTAGGAAAACCCGCGGCGGCCAACGTCACGGCGCTGTAGTATTCGTACATTGGGTACCAGACCTGCTGGACGTTGGCGGTGGTGGTGGAGTCCGGCTTGATGAGCGCGAATATATCGATCCCATTGATCGCGCCCGGAAACGTCTGAATCAAGCCGCTCGGTCCATAGTTAGAGACGTCGCCCAGCGGCGGCCCAACCAGCGTGCTGAAAATGCCGCGCTGGTACGCAGTAACGAACGTGGCCTGGATATCGGACGTCAACCCTCCACCCACCTGGTAGGTGGTTTGGGCCAGTGCGCAGGCGCAGCACAATCCCAACCAACACCCCAGCCTCCACACCATAACGCTAAATCATACGTGTTTTGTGGTGCAGCCATTCCTGGCTGCAGCCGGCTTTCAGCCGGCTCTGTTCGCCTATGCACCCGCCGGGTTCTCCGACAGAGATGCCCTTGTGGTAGCGCATGTCTTAGCCCCCGCTAACCTTTCCTTTCAGTCGAATCGAGATCGTCTCTCCCGACGACCGGTTTTCCAGCGTACTCGAGAAGGTCGCGGAATACTTGCAAGCCGGCATCGCCAATGTCTGGATCGTCGACCCTTACCAGCGTGTGGTTTTCGAAGCCGACAGCGCGGGTGCGCGCGCGGCGCCGGGCCATCGCGTGACCACGAACCTCACCGGCGAGGTCGATTTTGCCGGGCTATTTGCGGCATTGGACGAGCCCGCCGAGTAAGGCTCGCGCACTTTGCGCAAACCGGAGATTCAAGAAGCGGTCACTCAACGGCGGACGCACTGGGGTAGAGTCAAATTGCCGAGTCAAATCAAAGTCATGGCGAGCAGAGCTCGCGCTGTCCGGATCACGGTCGCAGACTGGGACACTATGATTGGCCGGAGGAATTATAATGTGGGTCGGAGAATCGTCCCCATGAACAAGACACTCACTGTCGCTCTTGCGCTTGTCACCGGACTCCTGGGCGGTCTGCTCGCCCGTTTTCTCGCGCCACCCGCGGCCTTCGCCCAAAACCAGGCCCCGATCGCGAAAGAGATTCGCGCGCAGAGTTTCACGCTCGTCGACCCGTCGGATAACAGCGTCGGCGTCTTTACGTCCGAGCCGGTCTTCCGTGGTCTACAATCCGTGCCTCGGCGACCTATGCCGATGCGCATAGTGCTGCGGGATTCTAATGGGCGCGAGATTTGGA
This sequence comes from Bryobacteraceae bacterium, assembly GCA_049522755.1. Lineage (GTDB taxonomy): Bacteria > Acidobacteriota > Terriglobia > Bryobacterales > Bryobacteraceae > PALSA-243. The sequence goes on from JBEKNN010000157.1 coordinate 6,217, forward strand.
GCGCGGGCGGCGCCGCAATCCGGCCGGCGAGCGAGCGATAAGGTGAAAGTGGCGCACTGTCGGCTAACTCGGCTAGCCTGACGCGGTACCTCTCGCGGGCCGAACATGAAGAACGAGCGGTATTACAGCTGCGGTTCGCTCTAACCCGCCTCGTCTTCGGCGTAAAATAATGGCATGTCCTTACGCATAAACGATACGGCTCCCGATTTCACCGCTGAAACCACGCAAGGGACAATCCACTTTCACGAATGGATTGGCGACGGTTGGGCGATCCTGTTTTCCCACCCCAAGGATTTCACTCCAGTGTGTACCACCGAGCTTGGCTATATGGCCGGGCTGCAACCCGAATTCGAGAAGCGCAACACCAAGATTATCGGCCTCAGCGTGGACCCGGTGACCAGCCACGGAAAGTGGGCCGGCGACATCGAAGAGACGCAGGGCCACAAGGTCAACTACCCCATGATCGGCGACCCCGAGCTCAAAATCGCCAAGCTCTATGACATGCTGCCCGCCGACGCCGGCGATACCTCCGAAGGGCGCACCGCCGCAACCAATGCCACCGTGCGCACCGTATTCGTTGTCGGCCCCGACAAGAAGATCAAGCTGATGCTCGCCTATCCGATGAGCACCGGCCGCAATTTCGACGAAGTCTTGCGCGCTCTCGATTCCATGCAGCTTACCGCGAGGCACAAGGTTGCCACGCCGGTGAACTGGAAGCATGGCGAAGACGTCATCATCCTCCCGTCGGTGTCGGAGGAGGAAGCCAAACAGAAATATCCGGGCGGCTGGAAATCGCCCAAGCCCTACCTTCGCATCGTCCCTCATCCGTAAATTCACGGAGGGTCTCGGGTCTCGCTCCAGCGGCGCATGAAGGGCGCCGCAGCGACGATCGCCGGCTTGCCGGCGCCTGGAGTTTCTACATGTTCCTGCGATTTTCCACGCGTCCACTCCACTATATGTGGGGCAGGCGCTCTCGCCTGTCAACTTGTTATCTTCTACCGTAGAAAGCTTCCCCACTGGCATCCGGATCTTACAGGAGGCAACCTTCCTGTTTGTCACTTTGCGTTTGGCCGGCTCCATTCCTCGGGCCCGACTTGCAGCCGCCAACGGGCGCAAATCTATTCGCGGGCCGAGCCTTCCTCATCTGGGACCGTGAAGTGGACAAAGCCGCTTTCGGGACGGTTTGGCTGCAGGATGCCCGAGTAGCCCGCGTAGTGGCCGAGGCTCTCTTGTATGGCGAGAGCGGAAGGCATTTTTATCAACTCCGAGCCCGGGTGATCCTGCCCAACCATGTTCATGTGCTGCTGCTGCCCAGGACCTCACTACCGGTGATCATGCGCTGGTTGAAAGGCTCCAGCGCGCGACAAGCCAACCCGATTCTTGGCGAAACCGGGGAGGCCTTCTGGCAGGATGAATCCTTCGCAGAGGGTTCAAAAAGGGCGACATCAAACTCGGCGATACGCTGATCGTGGATGGCTACCGCGCCAAGGACGGCTCGCGACTGATCGATGGGCGGGTCACTCTGCCCGATGGCCGAAATATCTACGGCGGCACTCCCGGCGACGGCGGTCCCGGGGTACTACGCCGGGCAGCGCCGCCGCGGCCAAGTAGGCGGTGCTGTTAGTGGGCCGGGCGATTCTCCGGATGAAGATCGTGGCCGCTGGTGCATGTAGCGCTCCGACGCCGCCCGGTTTTTCTGAGCCAGGCTGACAGCGTCTTTCTGCCCGGCCTTCTTCCAATACTCCTCTTCCTGCTTGCCCATTGCGGTAGTGGGCTAAAGTAGCCCACTACCCCCATTTCAGCCAGCTTCCCGGCATTTTCAAAAGCCTTGGGCGCGAGCTTTGCGTCTAACGCGTCCTTCAAGTACTCATAGAAACCCGATCGCGCGGCCGGCCAGGCCTACTCCGAGCCAGAGCGTCAACGACACCACCGCGGCCGCCTTCGACCGTATGGATGCCGATCGGCCTGCCGGTATCCGGAGCGCGCTGCGGTGTACCGTGAACGTAAAGAGCACGGCCAGCCCGAATAGCGCCATCTTCACCCGGAATGCCGGGTGGTAATAGCACTTCAAGGCTTCCGCGCAAACCAGCAGGGCGCCGGACAGCACCATCGCGATCAGACTGCCGTAAAATATCGGGGCGAGTTCGCGCGCCACGCGCGACGGCGGCTGGCGCCGCAGGCCGATTCCAAGAATCCCCAGGTCCACCACCAACAGCGTTCCACCCAAGGCCGCTAGGGCAAGCAGATGGACCATCTCGACGGTAGCGAATGCCCACTTGGAATCCCGCATCACGGAGAAGAGCGGCGCATGCGCGGCCCATTGAAATAGAGGTAGTAGCGACATGTCAATAATAGGCGATGGCGCGTCCCGCGACGATGATTCCGCTCCACAGAGTCAGCGACAGAATTGCTGTCAGCCGCGCACGCCAGGGCGCGACGGGCGCCTCGTCCCAGGAAGCCACCTTGCGATAAATGGTGGAATGAAAAATCAGCGGGTTCAAGCCCGCCACAATCAGCAGAAGCATTTTGAAGCGGAACGCGGGGTTGGCGTATGACTTGGCGGCCTCGGCCAGAAACAAAAAGGCTCCACTGAGAAACATGGCGGCGAAGCCGGCCCACGTCAAAGGCAAAATTTGCCCGGCGACCTGCGACACGCGCTCACGCTTAAAGATCACCCCCAGCAATCGCAGATCGACGATGGCCACCGTCCCGGCCAGAAGAGTAATTGCCAAAACGTGGACCGTCTCAATTATGGGAAACACGTAGTCCGATTCGCGAATCGCGGTCGAGAGACTGGTGTCGTTCAGCCACTGGCAAATTTGCAACAAGGACATGTGGATCAGAAGTTCACCTTCAGGTCCATACCCGAATAAAGAGACGCGACCTGATCGCCGTAGCCGTTGAAGGGCAGCGTGGGACGCCTGGCGAACTCGCCCAGGCGCCGCTCGGTGGACTGGCTCCAGCGCGGGTGATCCACCGCCGGATTCACGTTGGAATAGAAGCCGTATTCCTGCGGTTTGCGGATGTTCCAGGTGGTGGCCGGCTTCTGCTCCAGCAGCCTGATCCGCACCAGCGATTTGCCGCTCTTGAAGCCGTATTTCCAGGGCACGATCAAGCGCACCGGCGCGCCATTCTGCGGTAACAGGCTTTCACCGTAAAGGCCAACGGCGAGCATCGCGAGCGGGTGCATGGCCTCGTCCAGACGGAGACCCTCCTGATAGGGGAACGCTAATCCGGCGAATTTCGCCTGGGGCATCTGGGCCGGGTCGTAGAAGGTTTCGAAGGAGACGAACGCGGCTTTGCCGGTGGGCTTCACCTGATTGAGCAGGGCGCTCAACGAGTAGCCCGCCCATGGCACAATCATGGACCACCCCTCAACGCAGCGGAAGCGATAGATGCGTTCTTCGAGCGGGGCTAAGGTGCGGATTTCATCGATGCTGAAAGTGCGCGGCCGCGCCACAGCGCCTTCCACCGTCAGCGACCACGGTTCGGTCTTGAAGTCCTTGGCCAGTTCCGCCGGTTGGCTCTTACGCGTGCCGAACTCGTAATAGTTGTTGTAGGTGGTGGCGTCCGTCACGGGGTTCGGCTTTTCGCTCGTGCTCAGCGGGCTCGGCTTGAGATTTGGCAGCTTGGCGGCCGCGAACGCCCGGCGGGCCATAAATGCGGCGGGCAAACATGCGAGAAACCTGCGGCGACCAAGGTAAAGGGATTTCGGCGTAATGTCCGAATAGCGCGGGCTGGCGGGTTTACGGATGAGCATAATCGTCCTAAAGTCAGCAGCGATTTGACAACTCCTTCTAAAATATCCTATTCTCGATCAAGTTGGTGTAGATTAGGAAAATGATTCGCTCAACCTCCCATACGTTCCGTCGCACGGCCGGGCGGGTTCTACCCGTTCTCGTCCTGTGGACTTGCGGCATGCTAGCCGAAACTATCGATGCCCAATATCGCGCCCAAGTGGAGCAATGGCGTCAACAACGCGAAGCGGGGCTCAAAGCCGACGGCGGGTGGCTCAGCGTCACGGGCCTTTTTTGGTTGAAGGACGGCGACAACACGATCGGCAGCGACCCCGCGAACGACATCCTTTTGCCGCAGGGATCGCCTGCCCGCCTGGGCGCCATCAAGCTGGAATCCGGCCGCGCCACCTTCACTGCATCCGGGGCCGGGGTGACGCTCAAGGGCAAACCGGTGACAGAGACGGAGGTCCGCCCCGTTGGTTCCGATGCGCTGGTGGCGGGTCCGCTGCAGTTGCTTGTGATCAAACGCGGCGAACGGTTGGCATTGCGCTTGAAGGATAACAACAGCGCGGGGCGTCGCGAGTTCACGCACTTGAGCTGGTATCCAGTGCAAGAGGATTGGAGGATCAAGGCCAGGTTCATCCCCTCTCCATCGCCGGCAAAGATCGTGTTCGATACGGTCATTGGCGAGCAGGAAAGCTCGGTAAGTCCGGGCTATGTGGAGTTCGAGCGTGGCGGCGCCACATACCGGCTGCAGGCTGCCGCCGAGGGCCGCCGCCTCTTCTTTGTGATGCGCGACCAGACCAGCGGGAAGACCACCTACGCGGCATCGCGCTTCCTCTATGCCGACGCGCCGCAGGATGGCAGCGTGATCCTGGATTTCAACAAGGCGGAAAATCCTCCGTGCGCCTTCACCGCTTATGCCACGTGCCCTCTGCCGCCGCCGCAAAACCGGCTCTCTCTCGCTGTCACCGCCGGGGAACAGAAGTACGAGGGATCTTCACATTAACTCCGCCGCGAAATTGCTCTCGATTTTGAAGGGGCGCAGCCCTACGCAAAGCACATGCGTTAAGCAAGGCCCTCTGACAAGATTCGGACTCGGGCTTTTCGGAAGGCATCGTCAATGAACCGAAGAACGCGCGAGTGCATTTGCGTGAATCCCTGAACTGAGAGCGCTTCCCGCAACAAAGCTCTCGATATCAGGTAGCGTGAACGCGGGGTCGCTTGGCAGGAAATTCAACCCGATAACACCTTCTTTTGCGTTCCGGAACGATGTCTCTGGCGGAGGCCTTGCGCAGAGCGGCCGAAATAGTGGAAGCGCTCGAAAAAGCGCAAACTAATCGAGTCGATCGGTAGTTGCCGCTCGCCGGTCCGGCGAACGAGAATGAGCATCACATCAGGAGACTGACCGGCGACGAAACCCGAAGATCAGTATTTCCGAATTTTCGGATCGACGCGATCCGACCAGGCGTGGATTCCGCCGGTCAAGCTACGAACGTGAGTGAATCCTGCCTTATTCAGGAGCTGCACAGCCCTCGCGCTACGCGTGCCCATCTTGCAAAGCGCAATGATTTCCTGGCTGGCATCCAGCTCGTCGATGCGATCCAGCAGTTCCGGCAGCGGAATCAGATGCCCGCCAATATTGGAAATTTCATACTCGTTCTCGTCACGCACGTCGAGCAGAAATAAATTCTCACCCGAGGCCAATCGCTTCTTGAGTTCTTCCGCTTGAATCCCAGGTACACTCATACTTGGAGACCTCCTCCACCGTTCAGTCGGGCTTGCGCCTCACAATATTATCTCATATTTCCCTAATGTCTATCAAGAAAGTGGTGATAGCGGTGCAGGAATTCAACCAAGGCGCTTAATTTCATGAATATACGCAGCCTGGTTGATTTGCGGAGGGGGTGTGGATATACAATTAGGATGATCGAAAACCGGAAGGTCGAAAGGAGACCGCTCTGTGGCTGAAGATGTGACGCAACAGGTCCTGCGCGAGCAGGCCGCATTTCAACTCGCCAATGTAACCAAGACAGCTCCGCAATACGGGGCGATCACTCCGCGCTGGCTGGTTCGTCTGCTCGATTGGAAACCGCTGGAAGCTGGGATATTTCGCCGGAACCGCGTCGATGAGGGCAAGGCGATCGAAGTCACCTGCGGGCAGGTCGAGGAGTCGGCGCTGCCGGGCACGTATGTCCAATATGAAGAGAATCCGAAGGAGTATACGCTCAGCGCGATCAATGCCGTGCTGAATGTTCATACGCGCATATCGGATCTCTTCAGCAAGCCGTACGACCAGATTGGAGAGCAGCTTCGGCTCATGATCGAACACGTCAAGGAGCGGCAGGAGAGCGAACTTCTCAATAACGCCGACTACGGGTTTCTCCATAATGTTGCGCCGGCGCAGCACATAAAAACCAGAGCTGGCGCCCCAACACCCGACGATCTGGATGAACTGCTCACGAAAGTGTGGAAAGAGCCGTCATTTTTCCTTGCGCACCCCCGCGCCATTGCTGCCTTCGGACGCGAATGCACGCGGCGCGGCGTGCCTCCACCCACCGTCACGTTGTTCGGTAGCCCGTTTCTAACCTGGCGAGGCCTCCCCTTGATTCCCACGGACAAGATTCAGATCCGGAGCAAGGCCAACACGAGCAAGATTTTGCTGCTGCGCGTTGGGGAACGAAAGCAGGGATGCATCGGACTGTTTCAACCCGGACTGGCCGGCGAACAGAGTCCCGGCCTGTCGGTTCGTTTCATGGGGATTAACAGCCAGGCCATTGCTTCTTACCTGATTTCGCTCTACTGTTCGTCGGCCGTGCTGACCGACGACGCGATTGCTATCCTCGACGACGTCGACGTGGGACATTACCATGAGTACAAATGAGGCGGCGGGCGAATTCTGGGCGACCACGCTGAAGGAAATGCAAGGCGTGCCTTTGGGTCTGCCCGACCCCCCGCTCGACCCACTGGTCATGGCGCGCATGGCCAATGAGCTTTTCACTGCGGTGGGTAGCGGAGAGAGCGCGAAGGTTGCGGCGCCTCCGGCCGTTACGACTGCATCGGGTGCGGCGGCGCCCGCACCCGCAATCCCGAGCCCGCCTGCGACAGCGCCCGCCGCCGGCGTGCCGGCATTTTCGTTCCTGAAAGACGTCCGGCCGCTCTTTCCGGAGATCGCGACGCCACCCGCGGCTGCCAGTCCGTTCGCCCTGCCGTTGGCAGAGTTCGATCTCAAACAATTACATGGCGCCGCTCTGCCGCTTGACTTGTCACCTGCGTATTTTTCATACGCGCCGGAAGCATTACAGCCGCCGATGCCGACGTTGCCAGGCGCTCTCGGGGCATTCGATTCGTCGGCCTTCCCCACCTTTTCATTCCTGGAGGACGCCCGGCCGCTTTATTCGTATCCTCCGGCAGCGCCAGGTCCGGCGCCAGCGCAGCCGGAGGCCTCCCTCCCGAACTCCTCATCGGGAGCCTTTGACGCCGCCGTCATCCGGAGAGATTTTCCAATCCTGCGGGAGCGCGTGAACGGACGTCCCCTGGTGTGGCTGGATAATGCCGCCACCACCCAGAAGCCTCAGAGCGTCATCGACCGCCTCAGTTACTTTTACGCGCACGAGAATTCCAACGTGCACCGCGCGGCCCATGAACTGGCGGCCCGGGCCACAGATGCCTATGAGTCAGCTCGCGAAAAGGTCCGGCGATTCCTGAATGCCTCGGCGCCCCGCGAGATCGTCTTTGTACGCGGCACGACCGAAGGAATCAATCTGGTGGCCCAAAGTTGGGGACGCCACAACGTCCACCAGGGTGACGAAATTGTGATCACGTGGCTGGAGCATCACGCCAACATCGTGCCGTGGCAGATGCTTTGCGCCGAGAAGGGCGCGCGCTTGCGCGTGGCGCCCGTGGACAATACCGGCCAGGTGATTCTCGAAGAGTACGAGAAGCTGCTGAATCCGAAAACTCGCCTGGTTTCCGTGGCGCAGGTTTCGAACGCCCTCGGCACGGTCACTCCACTGACGGAGATGATCGAGGCTGCACACCGCCACGGCGCAAAAGTTCTGGTGGATGGCGCGCAGGCCGTCTCGCATATGCGCGCGGACGTCCAGGCCTTGAACTGCGATTTCTACGTGCTTTCGGGGCACAAGATGTTCGCGCCCACCGGCATCGGCGCGGTGTACGGCAAGTCTGAAATCCTGGATGTCACGCCGCCGTGGCAGGGCGGCGGGAGCATGATCCTGGACGTCACCTTCGAAAAGACCGTCTACAGCCCACCGCCGGCAAGGTTTGAAGCCGGCACGGGAAACATCGCCGATGCCGTGGGACTGGGCGCTGCCATTGACTACCTGGACCGCGTCGGCATGGCGAATATCACCCGCTACGAAACCGAACTTCTGACCTATGCCACCGCCCAGGTGCAGCGTGTCCCCGGGCTGCACATCATCGGCACCGCCAAGGAGAAAGCCGGCGTTCTTTCGTTCGTGCTGGACGGCACTCCCACGGAGGAAATGGGAAATCTTCTGAACCGCGAGGGAATCGCCGTCCGCTCGGGACATCATTGCGCACAGCCGATTCTTCGGCGCTTCGGCCTGGAGCGGACCGTCCGCGCGTCGCTGGCGCTTTACAACACTTGTGAGGACATCGACGCGCTGGTTTCTGCGTTGCTGCGCATCCAGGCCGGGTTCCGCTCATAGCCGGGGCCGGCATATCACGCCGGCACATCAGATCGTCCAGCGCCTTTTCCTGGCAGGCCGCAAAGGTATCGATGGTGGCAGCGCCGGGCCGCGGCAGCCAAGCGATTCAAGTTCGTCGCCCGTAATTCCGAGGCAACGATGCGAGAATTGGACAATACCCGTGGCCTTGCACCCGTTTTCTATACCGTTCTCGCAGCGGGCGGTGGATGACCTTCGAGACTGGCTAGGTCGAACCCGCTGGCTTGATGAGATACCCTTGTCCGCTTGGGAATATGGTGTCAGTCTTGAGTTCCTCCGGGAGATTTGCGAGTACTGGAGACATCAGTTTGACTGGAAAGCGAAGGTAGAAAGTCTCGCGGCGTTCCATCACTATCGCTATGCAGCGGAGGGTCTGGGAATCCCTGGAGGAAGAAGAGTTTCTTCGGGATGCGGCCCGCTGGTACGACGAAAGCGGCGCCTATGCGCACATTCAAAGAACCCATCCTCAAACGGCGGCCTATGGTCTGAACGACTCCCCAGCTGCCCTGGCTGCGTGGATACTCGAAAAGTTCCGGGGCTGGTCAGATTGCGATGGCGACATCTACCGCAGGTTCACCCGCGATGAATTGCTGCGCAATGTGACGCTCTACTGGTTCGTCCCAGTAGAAGCGCGGATTGTAGCCACTTTTCGAAACGCGATCAGCCGGGCCTCCATCACCAATGCGGCTCGCCGCTGTGAAAAACTGCGCGATCCGGCTTCTGAGGACACCGTTCCTCGTAGTCGCTGCGCTCCAAGCTTCAGCGCGACGCCAGCTTGTAGTAGCGTCCCATCCAGTACGCGTGCAGATAATCCGCCGCGCCAGTTTCCTGTTCCGGCCACAACGGCAGCTCGGTCCAGTGCTCGCCATCGCTCGTCAGATAGGCTCCGCCCGGGCCGCCGGCAATCACGCCGCGGCTGGTCGTCATTTTCCACGTCGCCAGTGGAATGCGCCAGCCCGGCAGCCGCGACGGTAGATCTTTCTCCGGATCGGCAAAAGCCGGTTTCTCCGTGCTCGCGCGCCACGACATTCCGCCGTCCCGGGTCACAAAGATTCCCCGATCGGTTTCCGCATAAACCACAAACGTCCTCTCGCGCGACGCCGACAACCGCAGCACCTTTGCGCCGGCCAATCCGTAATCCACGTCGGTCCAGGTCTTCATGCCATCGCGAGTCATGTGCGCGTGACCGTTCGCATCGCTGAACCAGGCAACCATCGGGTCGTCACAAGCGAACTGTATCGAGGTAACGGCCGGCTTTAACCATCCATCGACAGCGTAGGGATTTCCTTTCCACGCGTACTCGTTGTCGAACGGGCGCTGGTCGATCGGCACCGGCTTCAACGCCTGCTTCGTCCCGGAGCGATCCGGGAACGGGCTCATCTCGATGTCCGTGCGAATCGAGTTCATCACCGGCCTCAACACCCGGTCGAGCGGATAGCGTCGCAGAGTTTCGATAGATAGCCCCAGTGACTCCTCCGCGTGGGGCAATTTAGCCCAATCCGGCTCCAGTGCCAGAGTCATGAACGTGTAGAGCGAATTGCCCTCCATCCAGTTCAAATCCCACAATTGCGCAAGCCAGCGGCGATAGATTCCCAGCAGCTTCGGGTCTTTCTCATATTGGATGGCATTGAACAGCGCCTCGTAAGCCTGCCCTTCAGAGGAGTGATTCACGCGCGCGATCCGTTCCGGCGAATAGGGACGGGCGTCGCGGGGCGGCTCGGGATTATCGGCGAATCGCGCAGTCAGCTTACGATACTCATCGATGTAAAGCTGCTTGCCGGTAACATGATAGGCAATCAGCAGATCGGGCAGCGCCATCAGCGATAAGCGCAATGGGGGGCGCCACTCCGACTTACTTATAGACCGCCCGATCTCCGCATTACCGCCTTCCTGATAATACTTGTCGCGCGATGGGTCGGGGTCGATCCCGATGTGCCCATACTGGGTTACCTTCCCGCTCAGGTCGATAATCCGGTAATGATCGGCCAGCAGATGCGCCATGAGGCGGTCCACATCATAGGCGATAATCTTCTTCTGCGCGGCATCGGCTGCCAGATCGAAATAAATGGCATAGCCATAGAGGACCGCATTGAAATTGTCTACGCTGACGTCGCTATAGAAGCGATAATCGGCGTAGGCGCCCTGGCCCTGATGCCAATGTTGCGAATCGGCGCCCCCGCGCTCGAAGCCTTCCACCGGGCCGTGCCCCTTGACGAAACCGCGCGCCAGCAGGCCGGGCTTACCGGTCACTTCCTGCAGCCGCCGCAACCCCATCAGCAGCTCGCCGCCGTGCTTTCGAATCGCTGGATCTTTGGTGACCGCGTATTGGTATCCTACGCCCGCGAGGTATCGGCCGGTCCAGACCCCCGCATGGATGACGTTGCCAGGATCGTCCACCGTATGCGGTACAGCCGGTCCGGCTGGGACCATGGACACGTACAGTCCGTCCACCAAATGTTTTTCGATCAGATTGCGCTGAAGAATTCCAGCCTTCTGCTCCATCGACTGCGCGCCGGCGAAGCTTGCCGCTAATAGCAGGATGAGTAATTCGCGTGGAGTGGACAACATGAACCCGATAGCATAACGCAAAAGCCCCCGGCGGCTTGCAACGCAATTGACATAATGCAATGACCTGCATCGCGACTCGACAAAAACTGCGAAAAGCGGGGTTGGCTAGCCATTCTCGTCAGGCGCGGCATCGACCGTGCGGTGTCGACGCCGCACCAGGTTTTGGCGGCAGGAGTCGAGTGCTTTAGCGAGTAGTGCCTATCTCTGCCCTGGGGCGGCGAATGCTGTGCGGTTGGGGTTGCGGCGAACAATTCACGGCGAGCGAGATACGCGCGCAGTTCACCATGTGCCCGAAGCGGCCCGCGGCCTTCGACCACGTGGACCGCCAAGGAAAGAACTCGAAGGTTAAGCGAGACACTCACCGAGGCCGCAGATGAGATGCGGCTGTCGCGGCGCTGGCTCACCGGGCAGGAGATGCGCGCGCACTTCACCCCATGCCAGAAGGGGCCCGCGGCCTCAGAGTAACAGGGACCGACGAGGGAGGAACCCTAACGCCTGGCGAGGACATCCATCGGGCCGGGCGAGTGCCTTGACGCTGGCACTGCGGCGCCAGACCCACGGCGAAGGACTGTGTGATCCCGGCCAAGCCGGCGGGAAGTCAGCCCCAACTGTGGGAGACTTGCGCTTCGGGTCGGGCGCGGATCAAAGGTCGGTCTGTAGACTGTTGCTTTCTACCCAGACATTAGTCACGGCCAGCGCGTCAAGGTTCTCGGTTTCATCCGAGCTAGATTTTTCTTCGCCGTCAGCGTGTCCGGATGCTCCTCGCTCAGGAGACGACGGCATGCCGGGTGGCCCGAGCCCATCGGGAATACGCGCCTTGAACCACGTCCCCGCGCGGGTCCCCGGCGTTTGCCGCACGTCGCTGTTCTATCAGGAATTGTTCGGTATGCCACTGAAGCAACATTCGGAGATGGCGCGCGTCTTTTAGTTTGCCGTTGGCATTCTTACGTCGTCGATCACGATCACCTCGACGGGACCGCGCCCGGATTTGAGGCGAAGCCCCAGTTGCTCCGGGATTGCCGTGAAAATCGACGGCCCATCTGAGGTTGAAGCGGGCTGATCACCGGTTCCGGGGGGCAAGCCAGCGGTTGTGGGTCCGCCATCCTCGCCGGGTTCAGGGGTCCACTCGAGCGCAAAATCGAATTCGCCTGAAAGGTTTGTCTTGTCGATCACAGGCCGGCCCAAGGCGTACGAAAGCTGACTGGCGAAAGTCGCTGCCGTAGCCTTCGTAAGTTGAATCAAACCGGGTCCGACCCGCACGTCAGTTTTAATTTCGCTCGCCTTCACTCTTTGAACCTTCGAACCCTTGCGGTCAACGCTGAGTTCATAGACCGGAAGCCGCCGTTTTTCTGAATGGGAACGAAGTTGAAACCGATTTTCGAGTAGAGCTCGGAGCATGGGCCGTACTTGGTCTGGCGACACCACTCGGTCGGGCTTCGCTTGTACGTCCCATCGCCTGGAAACGATCCAATCAGGACCTCCGGCAATGCGAAAATCCTGGACGTTATACGCCGTCATCATTAGCCTTTTCAGAGTGATTCCAGTAGCGGCAAGCCTCCCGCTGGGTTCGATTCGAAACGCAAAGCGAAAGTCGTTGTCGATGTTGGGCTTGATTGACGCTACCTCGTAAGTCGGCGGCTCTACGCCTGACTGTCCGTAGCCTGCGAGTGTGGTCATTAGCAGGACAATTGCAGGCTTCATTACCAAAGTCTACTCTCATGACCAGCCCACGTTCGTGACTATCCGGGCGACGAAGATCGGCAGAGATCCTTCGGCTCGACCTGCGGGAGATTCCGACGGTTCCTCACGAGAAGGCGGACGCTCGCCGTCACCCACAGATTTCCCCGACGAGGCTTTCAGAGTCCATAGCCGCAAGTGTGTTTACTTCACTTTTTCGGGGCCCGGCTGAACATCACAAAACTAGGCGCGTCCGACCGGGCCGCTACCACATCCGGCCATCCATCGCCATCCAGGTCGCCCGCGGCCATTCCATAAATTGCGCCCGCGCCGTCCCCGAACGGCACAGCCCGATACTTCTTCCCCGTTCCATCGTTGAAGTAGACCACGCCCGGAGCGCCCACATACCCGACCAGAATCTCCGGCCGTCCATCGCGATTCAAATCCGCCGCGATCATCGAATAGGGCAGCGCCTCCGGCTTCTGAAACTGCACACCGGCGCCAAAGCCGCCCTTGCCATCGCCGAAATACACGAAGCAGCCGAGCCGCTCGGGACACGCCGCAATATCCAAATGCCCATCGCCGTCGAAGTCCGCCACCGCCGTCGCGCGAATCGACGAATTCGCCGGACCCCACTTCTCGGCGTGAGTGAAATTCCCCTTGCCGTCGTTGAAGTAAACCAGGCTCTGGCAGGAATCTCTGCAGGGATAGACGATGTCGTTCTTGCCGTCGCCATCCACATCCGCGATGAGCACGGTCGCCGCACTAGGCGAATGCTCCAGCGGCCGGCAATCGAAATGCAGCTTGCCGTCGTTGAGGCAGTAATAGCTGGTCGACATCCGGTTTGCGGCCACGATATCCGGATACCCGTCGCCATTCAGGTCGCCCACCGCCGCATTCCGCGTCGGCCATTTCGGATCGCCATAAGTGCCGCCGATCCGGAAGTTACCTTTGCCGTCGTTCAAGAGGACTAACTTGGGGTCAGGCGAATCGTTACTCAGGACAATGTCTAAGTGGCCGCTCTTAGTCATATCGGCCAAAGAGCCCGAGTAACTCTTGACAGCATTGCTCGGAAGCGGCGGCCCCGGCGTAAAGTGCCCCTTACCGTCGCCGAAGAAGGTCAGCGTAGTCACCTGCCAATGCCGCCCCTTCACCAGCACGATGTCGGGCTTGCCATCCTCATTGACATCGCCGATGCTGGCATTCGACGACGTCTCCGAAACCTTCTCCAGCGGCACGATCTCAAACGATCGCAGCCCGCCGGCCTGCGTCGCTTCCTTCTGCGCCACGACTGCAATCGCCAGCAGCACAGGCAATGCGGCGGCGCCAAAGGAAATCCGATTCTTGCGCATCTGAACCTCGCCCGTCCGGCTATATTCTACTCCGGGCCGCACCGAAACAGCCATAACCACCGTTAGCGGAATCGTTGGAACCCCGTATACGGGATTTGTTACGAGCGAGATCAGGCAAGCTGGAAGCGGTGTGAGCGCGCGGAAGGCAGCGTCACTGGTCCTACGCTGCCTCCTCAATGATCCTATTGGGGGTCAGTGCGCCATCGGCGGAGCCGGTGTCCCATCGGACCATGTGTCAACCGGGACCATCATAATAGTCACCCGTTCTTCTGGGTCATCTGTCGCCAGAACCGGCGAGGCCGGTAGGTTGGCTCCCCAGCTTTTCGCCGCGTCGCCCGGAATGAAAAACATCAGATGTGGATGCCAGCTCATGCCCTGATCGCTTAAATACTGGTGCTTCGACATCATATAGCACATCGCACCCGGCTCCAGCACGGGCAGTTCCTTCTTATCCAGCGCCAATCCGGTCGCCTGGACGATCTCGGTCTTCGACTTTCCCGCCAGCACAAGTTTGGTCTTCATCAGATAGATGGGCGCAAAGCTTCTTGCGGACGGTGGATTAAAGCAAATGGCGCCGCGAATTTTGGGATTCCAGAATTCCGGATGATCGGTGGTGGCGCCCCATGATCGTTCCACTATACAGAGAAAACCATTCTTGCCTTTCACTGCGGTCCTGTATCCCATGCGGCCCAGCACCATCACTTCGGCTCCGTCCGAAATGGAAGCTGGAGCAGCACCGCGGGCCAGCGCAATTTCAGACTTCTCGTCGGGCATCAAATACTGATTGAGAGGAGCCATGGCTGGATAGGGAGCCTTCTGCGCCTGCGCTCGCGCCTGAGAAGTTGCGCCCGATGTAACAACCAGAACAAGGAATGCTAAAGCGATGAGATTGTTGTTCCTCATGGCTTTCCAGTATACGCATATTCTGCGTCGGGCTTCGGAACGCCGATCTCAGGATCGCGTGCCGAAATTGACGGGCATTTCGGGTTGTTGCAGCATCCGGGCGAATCGTCGGCTACTTCTACAAAGCTCAGATTGATCCCGCCGCCCCCAGCGACCACGCAATTGGCCCCAAACGGCCTTCTGGGAAGCATCGCATCCGACACTGAAGGGATCGATGTCTACTCTCGGAACGACCTGAAAGCGGGCCTGTAGCTCAATTGGCAGAGAGCGTAGTTTTTGACCGCGTCGCGGGTTCGAGCCCGCGAGCCAGACGGCCGGACGACTTGAGGTATCGTTCGCGATCTGCCCCGAGTCGAGTCATTTCTTTACTTCCGTTCTCTGAACGAGCCGACTTCCGGGTCGTAGCGTTCTGATAGCGGGGCGTGTCGGCGGCGACGCATCGAGCGGAGGCGAGAACGAGCAGCAGCGCCACTTTTGACAGTACTGGCGCACGGTTCGCGCCAAGCCGCATGGTTGACCTTCGAAGGCCTTTAGTATAGCGGTTGCCGGCAAATCCCGGGCAACTGTTGTGCAGCCCGCTTCACGCTCGGACGTGGCTGGACTGGCTCATTAGCCAGCGCTTCACGCCCGCCAAGCCGGTCCCTTTCGGAGATCGGCTTTTGGTCGTTCAGGCGCGCCCGCCAGGACGCAAGTGTTGGCGTCGCGGGTACCGACGTCGCGCTCGCGCGCCGCCCGGCCGACCAGTGTTCCCGATAAGAGATGGCTACCTGATAG